>DATLGM010000364.1:0-17988 GCA_035540515.1 Egibacteraceae bacterium
CGACAGGACTGTGTGATGCCTGACACGATCAACGTCGCCCTGCTCGGTTCCAAGTTCATGGGACGCGCCCACTCCAACGCGTGGCTGAAGGTGGCGAAGTTCTTCGACGTCGATCCCGTGCCGGTGATGCACACCGTGGTCGGCCGCAACGCCGGCGAGCTGGAGGCGTTCGCCTCGCAATGGGGCTGGCGCAACGCCTCGACCGACTGGAAGGCCGTCGTCGCCAGCGACGAGATCGGCCTGGTCGACATCGGCACCCCGAACAACGTCCATGCGGAGCAGGCCATCGCCGCGCTCGAGGCAGGCAAGCACGTCGCGTGTGAGAAGCCCCTGGCCGGCACCCTCGAAGACGCGCAGGCCATGGCCGAGGCGGCCGCCGGCGCGGCCGGCAAGACGTTCGTGTGGTTCAACTACCGGCGGGTGCCGGCGATCGCGCTGGCTCACCAACTGGTCGCGTCGGGCGCCCTTGGCCGCATCTATCACGTGCGTGCCGCCTATCTGCAGAGCTGGGGCGGACCCGACACTCCGCTGCTGTGGCGCTTCCAGGGGGACATCGCCGGTTCCGGCGCCCACGGTGACCTCAACGCCCACATCATCGACGCGGTCCGGTTCGTGACGGGCGAAGAGATCACCACGATCGAGGGCGCCATCGAGCACACCTTCATCGAGGAGCGGGCGCTGCTGGAGGGCTCGTCCGGCGGGGAGATCGCCGGCGCCGGCGCCGCGACCGCCGGGGCGAAGGGCAAGAGCACCGTCGACGACGCGGTGCTGTTCCTGGGGCGGCTCAGCGGAGGGGCGCTGGCCAGCTTCGAGTCGACACGCCTGGCCACCGGCTACCACAACGCCAACCGCTTCGAGATCCACGGGGAGAACGGCGCGCTGCGCTTCGACTTCGAGCGGATGAACGAGCTGGAGTTCTACGACGCCACCCTCGAAGGCAAGGTCCAGGGTTGGTCGACGATCAACGTGACGCGCGGCGGCGACGCTCACCCCTACGTCGGTGCCTGGTGGCCAGACGCCCACATCCTTGGCTACGAGCACGGCTTCATCAACCAGGCCGCCGACATCCTCACGGTCGTCGGTGGTGGTGAGCCGGTCGTGCCCATCCCGGACTTCGCCGACGCGCTGCAGACCCAGCGGGTGCTCCACGCCGCCATCGAGTCGGCTCGCAACCGCGCCCCGGTCAACGTCGACGACATCTGACAAGCCCTGCGCCCACCTACGAGGGGATTGCTGTGACCGAGTTCTTCACCGACGTCGAGGATCGCGTGCCCTTCGCCGGCGCCGCCACCGGGGGCGACCTGGCCTACCGGGTCTACGACCCCGACCGGATGGTCGGTGGCAAGCGGATGGAGGACCATCTGCGGATCGCGATCTGCTACTGGCACAGCTTCAACTGGCCGGGCAGCGACGTGTTCGGGGAGGGCACGTTCGACCGCCCCTGGCTGACCGGTGGTGACGCCATGGAGGCGGCGCTGGCGAAACAGGACGCCGCCTTCGAGTTCTTCCGCAAGCTCGGCACGCCGTTCTACTGCTTCCACGACATCGACATGGCGCCGCCGGGGGACACGCTCAAGTCGTCCAAGGCCAACCTGGATCGGCTTGTGGACCGCGCCGGCGAGAAGATGCAGGAGACAGGTGTCAAGCTGCTGTGGGGGACGGCGAACCTGTTCTCCCATCCCCGGTATGCCGCCGGCGCCGCGACCAACCCCGATCCCGAGGTCTTCGCCCACGCCGCCGCACAGGTGCGTGACGCGCTCGAGGCGACGCACCGCCTCGGAGGTGCGAACTACGTCCTGTGGGGCGGACGCGAGGGGTACGAGACCCTGCTCAACACGCGGATGCGCAAGGAGGCTGAGCAGCTCGCTCGCTTCCTCGAGCTCGTGGCCAACCACAAGCGCAGCATCGGGTTCACCGGCGCGCTGCTGATCGAGCCCAAGCCGCAGGAGCCGACCAAGCACCAGTACGACTACGACTGCGCGACGGTCCACGGCTTCTTGGAGCGCTACGGACTCGTGGACGAGTACAAGGTCAACATCGAGGCCAACCACGCGACGCTGGCCGGCCACTCGTTCCACCACGAGGTCGCCTACGCGGTCGACAACGGCATCTTCGGCAGCATCGACGCGAACCGCGGTGACCCGCAGAACGGCTGGGACACCGACCAGTTCCCAAACTCCGTCGACGAGCTGGCGCTGGTGCTGTACGAGATCCTGCGGGGCGGTGGGTTCACCACCGGCGGGTTCAACTTCGACACGAAGCTGCGCCGCCAGAGCCTGGACCGAACCGACCTGTTCCACGGTCACATCGGCGGAATCGACACGCTCGCGCGTGCGCTGGTCGTCGCGCAGCAGCTGCTCGACGACGGCGTGCTGGAGCGCTTCCGGGACGAGCGCTACGCCGGGTGGGACGGCGACATGGGTCGTCGGATCATGGATCCCGACACCGACCTCGCTGCACTCGCCGACGATGCCTTCCAGCGTGACCTGGACCCCGCGCCGGTCTCGGGTCGCCAGGAGCTGCTGGAGAACGAGGTGAACCGCGTCATCTGGCAGACGTCATGACCATCCCCTCCCGCGGAGAGCTGATGGCGAGGTTCCGCGACATGGTGGAGCGGCGCGAGCCCATCGTCGGGGGAGGGGCCGGCACCGGGCTGTCCGCGAAGTGGGAAGAGGCCGGTGGCATCGACCTGATCGTCATCTACAACTCAGGTCGTTACCGCATGGCGGGACGGGGATCACTGGCCGGGCTACTCGCCTATGGCAACGCCAACGAGATCGTGTTGGAGATGGCCCGTGAGGTCCTCCCGGTCGTCAAGCGCACGCCGGTGCTCGCCGGCGTCAACGGCACCGACCCCTTCTACCTGCCGCACGTGTTCCTCGACGAGGTGCGTCGGCTGGGGTTCGCGGGGGTGCAGAACTTCCCGACCGTGGGGCTCATCGACGGGGTGTTCCGCCAGAACCTCGAAGAGACCGGCATGGGCTACGCGCTCGAGGTCGACATGATCCGAATGGCCCGGGAGCGAGACCTGCTCACGACCCCGTACGTGTTCAGCGAGGACGACGCGGCCGCCATGGCCGAGGCCGGCGCCGACATCGTGGTGTGCCACATGGGGCTGACGACCGGCGGCAGCATCGGCGCCGAGACCGCGCTGACGCTGGACGACTGCGTCGAGCGGGTCAACCGCTGGGGCGCCGCCGCCCGGGCCGCCCGCGGCGACGTGCTGGTCCTGTGCCATGGCGGACCGATCGCCGAACCGGAGGACGCGGCCTACGTGCTCCAGCGCGCCGAGGTGGTCCATGGCTTCTACGGCGCGTCGAGCATGGAGCGCCTGCCCACCGAGCAGGCGCTGAAGGCGCAGACCGAGGCCTTCAAGGCCGTGACCTTCTGACGATGGCGGACGCGCTGGTCGCCGGGGTCGACTCCTCGACGCAGTCCACGAAGGTCGAGCTGCGCGTCGCTGCGACTGGCCGGCTGGTCGCCACGGGGCGTGGAGCACACCCGCCGACGTCGCCACCCGTCTCCGAGCAGGAACCCGAGGCGTGGTGGGACGCGTTGACGCACGCACTGTCCCAGGTCCGCGAGCACCTCGACCGGGTCGTCGCGATCTCGATCGCGGGGCAGCAGCACGGCTTCGTGCCGGTCGACGCCGACGGCGCGACGATCCGCCCCGCCAAGCTGTGGAACGACACGACGTCCGCCCCGCAGGCAGCCGCGCTGCGCGACGCCATCGGCGCGGCGGCGTGGGCCAACCGGTGCGGGCTGGTGCCGGTCGCGAGCTTCACGATCACCAAGCTGTTGTGGCTGGTCAAGCACGAGCCGCACCACGTGGAGCTGATCGACAAGATCATGCTCCCGCATGACTGGCTCACCTGGCGGCTGACCGGCAACCACGTCACGGACCGCGGCGACGCCTCGGGCACCGGGTGGTGGTCGCCCGTGGACGACACCTACCGCACGGATCTGCTGGGCCTGGCCGTCCACCGTCCCGACGAGTGGGTGGCCAGGCTGCCGCGCGTCCTTGGCCCCCGCGAGCCCGCAGGGACGGTCCGTGCCGACGTCGCTGCCGAGCTGGGGCTGCCTGAGGGTGTCGTGGTCGGCCCGGGGACCGGCGACAACATGGCGGCCGCCTTGGGTCTGGCGCTCGCGCCCGGCGAGGTGGTCATGTCCCTTGGGACATCGGGGACCGCCTACGCGGTCACGACCGAGCCGGCCAAGGACCTGACCGGCGCCGTCGCGGGGTTCGCCGACGCTGCCGGGGGGTTCCTGCCGCTGGTGGCCACGCTGAACGCCACAAAGGTCACGGAGACGGTCGCCCGGTGGCTCGGCGTCGACGTCGCCGCGCTGTCG
Source organism: Egibacteraceae bacterium (assembly GCA_035540515.1). GTDB lineage: Bacteria > Actinomycetota > Nitriliruptoria > Euzebyales > Egibacteraceae > WHTG01. The sequence goes on from DATLGM010000364.1 coordinate 4,351, forward strand.
GACATGGCCCTGTCCGCACCGGCGCGCACCGGCCTCGTGCTCGTCCCGTACTTCGACGGCGAACGGACGCCCAACCTGCCGGACGCCACCGGCACGTGGCACGGGCTGCGCAACGACGTCACCCGGGAGCAGCTGGCACGGGCAGCGTTCACCGGTGTGGTCAACGGGCTGTTCGGCGGCATCGAGGCGCTGCGCACCGCGGGCGTGCAGATGGGGGACTCGCTGCGCCTGATCGGCGGTGGGGCGAAGTCGTCGGCGTACCGGCAGGTGACCGCCGATCTCTGGGGGTCGCCCGTCACCGTCCACGCCGACGCCGAGCCGGTCGCGACCGGCGCATGCGTCCAGGCCGCTGCCGTCCACGCCGACCGCGAGCCGCTGGACGTCGCGTCGTCGTGGAACCTCGACGAGGGAACGGTCGTGGCACCGGACCCCGACGTCGACGGGAGGGCCGTTCGCGCGGCGTACCGCGAGGTTGCGAGGAGGTCGTAGATGCCGACTGTCGTCCTGGCCGGAACGCTGGACACCAAGGGGCACGAGTACGCGTTCCTGCGCGAGCGGGTCGCCGAGCACGGCGTGGACGTGCTGCTCGTCGACGTCGGGGTGTACCCGCCGCAAGTCGAGCCGGACGTGTCGCGGCACGAGGTCGCCGCCGCCGCCGACGCGGACGTCGACGCGCTGGCTGCTGCCGGCGACCGCGGGGAAGCCGTCGCGGCGATGGCCCGGGGCGCCCAGACCTACCTGGCCCGCCTGCACGACGAGGGGCGACTGGCCGGTGTGCTGGGCCTGGGGGGTTCCGGCGGGTCGTCGATCGTGACGTCGGCGATGCGGGCGTTGCCGGTCGGGGTGCCAAAGCTGATGGTCTCGACGCTCGCGTCTGGGGACACGCGCCCGTACGTCGGCGCGGTCGACGTCACGATGATGTACTCGGTCGTCGACATCTCGGGGGTCAACTCGATCTCCGCCCAGATCATGACCAACGCCGCCGGCGCAATCGCGGGGATGGTCAACGCCGCGGTCCCCGAGCTCGAGCACAAGCCGCTGGTGGCCGCCTCGATGTTCGGGGTCACGACGCCGGCGGCCACACGCGCGCGCGAGCGCCTGGAGGAGCTGGGCTACGAGGTGCTCGTGTTCCACGCCACGGGCACCGGCGGGCAGTCCATGGAAGCGCTGGTCGCAGCCGGGTACGTGACCGGCGTGCTGGACCTGACGACCACCGAGCTGGCCGACGAACTGGTCGGCGGGGTGCTGTCCGCCGGGCCGAACCGGCTCGAGGCCGCCGGTGCCGCCGGCATCCCGCAAGTCGTCTCCCTGGGCGCGCTCGACATGGTCAACTTCGGCCCCCGCGACACGGTCCCGGAGCAGTTCTCCACCCGCCACTTCTACGTGCACAACCCCACCGTGACGCTGATGCGGACGACGCCGGAGGAGTGCCGGGAGCTTGGCGCACGGATCGGAGCGAAGCTGTCGGCAGCGCGCGGCCCGACCGTGTTGTTCATCCCTCGCAAGGGTGTCTCGATGATCGCCGTGGAAGGACAGCCGTTCCACGACCCCGAGGCTGACGCTGGGCTGCTGGAAGGGCTCCGCGGGGCCCTGGCAGACGATGTCGAGGTGCACGAGCTCGACCTCGACATCAACGACGAGCGGTTCGCCGTTGCGATGGCGGACCGGCTCCACGAGCTCATCACCGAGACAGACAGGGGACCGTCATGACGGTGTTCATCAAGCTCAACGACGTCCGCCGCGAGCAGTTCGACTGGGGGGTCATCGGGTGGAGGCTGATCCCCTCCAGCGGCGCGAAGCAGCTCGTGGTCATGGACGTCGAGCTGGAGCCGGGCCAGGGGCACGACTTCCACCGGCACCCCGGTCAGGAGGAGGTCATCATCGTCAAGCAGGGCCGGGTGACCCAGTTCGTCGAGGAGAACTCCACGACGCTGGGGCCGGGCGATTCGGCCTTCATCCCCGAGAACACGGTCCACGCGTCGTTCAACGACTTCGACGAGACGGCGTACCTGCAGGTGGTCATCTCACCGTCGTTGGGCGGCGACACCGGCTACGGCCTGGAGGACGTCGCGGACCAGGAGCCGTGGCGCTCGCTGCGCGACCGCTGAGTCAGCGGACCAGGCTCAGGCTCGAGACCACGACGAACACCAGCACCAGCGTCTCGAACCGCGACTGGTCGATCCGGCCGATCACGGCACGGCCGGCGAAGGCGCCGACCAGCACCGCCGGTACCAGCCACGCGTTGAGCAGCAGCGACTCGGCGGTGATGAGGTTGAGTCCGGCGCTGAACGGCACCTTGAACACGTTGACGGCGAAGAAGAACCACGCGCTGGTCCCCAGGAAGCCGAGCATCCCCATGCCGGCGGACAACAGGTAGATCGACATGACGGGCCCTCCGGAGTTCGCCACCATCGTGGTGAAGCCGGCGAGGATGCCGAACACGAAGGCGGAGGCGTGGCGGCGGCGGTGCTGCTCGGCGCGCAGCGACTCGGGGTCCTTGTCGCGCTTTCGCCACCGCTGCCACAGGTGCACGGCGACCAGGACCAGCAAGATGATGCCGATCGTCCGACGCATCCCGACATCACCGACGCGAGCGACGAAGACCGCGCCGGCAACGACGCCGGCGGCCACCGAGGGAAACAGCCGCAGCAGCGTGGGCCAGTTCGCGTGCTGTCGGTAGACGCTGACCGCGACGACGTCGGCGACGATCAGCAGGGGGAGCAGGGCGCCGGTCGACTCCCGCGCGGGGAGCACGGCCGCGAACAGCGCGACGCTGACCGACGCCACCCCGCCGATGGCGGTCTTGGCGAACCCGACCCCAACGGCAGCGACGACGAGTGCCGCCACCTGCAGCGCTGACAGCTCGGTCATGCGGCGGTGCCGGGGTGGTGCGCCGTCAGGACGGGGTGGTCGTCGTGGACCTCGGCGCGCATGGCGAAGCCCACGCTGTCGACCCGCATGGCGGCAGTGACGTCGGTGCGGGGGAAGTCCGGGTTACCGGTGAGAAAGGAGCGGGCGGCGTCGCTGGTCGCCACCCTCGCCACGAACGGCTCGGGGTCGATGGGCTCGCCTGCCAAGACCAGCGCCGCGATGTAGTCGGCGCAGGCGAGGTCCTCGTCGCCGTCGCGGTGATCGACGCCGGTCGCCACGAACGTCAGATCCCCCGGCCGCAGCGCGCGCACGGCCTGGGCGGTCGCCGTGGCGCAGGCGAACGACGCGGCGAACAGCGTGTCGGCGCGTCCCGCGGCGCGCACCAGGCCCTGGGTGCCGGCGCTGGTGCGGTGCACAAGCACTCGGCCGTCCAGGTCGGCGCCGGCCAGCTCCGTCGGTGAGTTGCCAAAGTCGAAGCCGGGTACGCGGCGGCCATGGTGGTGCTCGCCCATGGCCAGCACCTGCGGGTCGGCGTCGCGCATCGCCCGCGCTTCGTCCACGGTCGCGACGCAATGGATGGCGCGGGCGCCGGCCGCCAGCGCTGTCGCCGCCACGGTGAATGCGCGCAGCACGTCCACGACCACGACGACGCCACCGTGGCGGCCCGCGTCGGGCAGCGTCACATACCTGATGTCCATCGCCTGACGGCGCCGTGCCGGATTTCCGCTACGCCAGGCCCGCCGCACGCCCGCGGGCGACCAGCTTCTCTGCCATCTTGCGCGACGCCTCGTCGATCATCTTGCCGTCCAGCGACGCCGCCCCCCGTCCGGCGTCGATGGCCTCCTGGTACGCCTCGAGCATGCGCCGGGCGTAGGTGAACTGCTCGTCGCTGGGCGTGAACACCTCGTTGGCGATCTGCACCTGCGACGGATGGATGCACCACTTGCCGTCCATGCCGAGCAGCTTGGCGCGCATCGCGGACTCGCGGTAGCCGTCGGGGTCGCCGTAGTCGCCGTACGGCCCGTCGATGGCGTCGCAGCCGACGGCGCGAGCGTTGTTCACGATCTGCGCCATGATGTAGTGCCACTGGTGGCCGGGGTAGTCGCGCTCGATCATGCCGAGGTCGAGCTGGGGGACCCCCTGGTTGGCGGCGTAGTCACCCGGACCGAAGATCAATGTCTGGATGCGGTCGGTGACGGCCGCGATCTCGGACATGTTGATCGAGCCGGTGCCGGTTTCGATCTGGACCTCCAGGCCCAGGCGCTTGTCGGTCTCGAGGTCCAGCTCGAGCTGTGTGACCAGGTTCTCGACGAACCACAGCTGCCCGGCGTCTTGGACCTTGGGGATCATCAGGCAGTCCAAACGCGCATGGGCGCCGCGGACGAGCTCGATGATGTCGTCGTACATGTACCGGGTCGTCGCGTCGTTGACGCGGACCACGACGATGGCGTCGCCGTAGTCCACGTCGTTCAGGGCCTCGACCACGGTTGCACGTGCGCCCTTCTTCTCGTGTGGCGCCACGGCGTCCTCGAGGTCGAGGAACACCTGGTCCGCACCCACGTCGGCAGCCCAGCGCAGCATCTTCGGGTCCGAACCGGGGACGGCAAGGCACGAGCGGCGCAACCGCGACGGGGTGGCCGGTGCGGCGGCGGTGGCGCGGAAGGGGTTGGTCGGCATGGTCACTCCTGGACGGAACGGTGAGAACGGTCGTCGATGCGGTCGCGGTGCAGCGACTGCTGCTCGGTGGGGGCGTGGCGGGCCGGCACAGTCGCGGCGGCGGCGGCCACGTCGTGGCGCGCCGCCTGGATCGGATCCAATCCCCGCAACGAGGCGTCGACGATCTGCACGGGGTGCAGCAGCGGCACCTGACGGTCCAGGTACCGGCGGATCTGCAGCAGGCACCCGGGGTTGGCGGTGGCGATCGCGTCGGGGTCGACGGTGGCGATGTTGGCGGCCTTGCGGCGGCCCAGCTCCTCGGCCGGCTCCGGCATGACCAGGTTGTAGATGCCGGCCGAGCCGCAGCAGATCTCGGGCTCCGGGATGTCCAGCACCTGCAGCCCGGGGATGGCCCGCAGCTGGCGCCGCGGCTGATCCCGGACCTGCTGGGCGTGGGCGAGGTGGCACGCGTCGTGGTACGCGACCCGGGCGTCGACGGAATGGCGGGGGGCCTGCGGTCCCAGCTCGTCGAGCAGCTCCATGATGTCGCGAACCTTGGCGCTGAACGCCGACGCGCGCTCCGCCCACGCCGGGTCGTCGGCCAGCAGCGCCCCGTATTCCTTCAACGTCGAGCCGCACCCCGCCGCGTTGATCACCACGGTGTCGACGCCCGCATGCTCGAACGTCGCGATCGTCTGACGGGCGAAGTGACGCGCCTGCTCGTCCCGGCCGGCGTGGACGTTCAGCGCGCCGCAGCAGCCCTGGCCGGGTGGGGTGACGACCTCGCAGCCGTCGATCGCGAGCACGCGCGCGGTTGCCGCGTTGACGTCGCCGTAGAACACCGACTGGACGCAACCGGTGACCATGCCGACACGGCGACGCGGGGGACCGACGGGCGCGAGGCGCTCGGGGATCCGGCGGGTCAGCGCGCGGGGCGAGACGTCGGGCAGCAGCGACTCCAGCGCCTGCAACTCGCCGGGAAGTCGCTGGAACACACCGAGCGCGCGCAGCAGCCGTCCGATGCCCAGGCGCTGGTACAGCCAGCCCAGCACCGCGGCCACGCGCAGGCGCCTGGGGTAGGGGAACAACGTGAAGATCAGCGCCCGCAGCGCCCGCTCCCTGGGCGAGCGGCGGAAGTTCCGCTCGATCTGCGCACGGGTGGACTCGATCAGCTGGTCGTACTGGACGCCCGAGGGGCAGGCCGTCACGCAGGCCATGCAACCCAGGCACTGGTCGAAGTGGGTCACAAAGGTGCGGTCCATCTCGACCTCACCCTCCAGACCCGATCGCATCAGCCAGATCCGGCCTCGGGGGGAGTCCATCTCGACGCCCCAGATCGCGTACGTGGGGCACGTCGGCAGGCAGAAGCCGCAGTGCACGCAGTCGGCAACCAGCTCCGCCGACGGCGGGTGGAAGGCATCGAAGACCCCGCAGTCGGCCGCCGTCTCGACGTCCGTGCGGATCTCGCCGTGCCCGGCGGAGCTGGCCGCGGTGCCGTCAGCGGTCGTGTCGGCCATCAGATCCCTCCCACGTAGCGGCCGGGGGCGCAGCGCCGGTCAGGGTCCAGCTGCGCCTTCACCGAGCGCATGAGCGCGACGGCGGAGGGGTCGGGCCCCCAGATCGTGGCGGTATCGGCCAGCTGGGGCAGCCGCCGGCGGACCACCACGTGCCCGCCCACCGCCGCCACCGCGCTCCGCCACGCGGCGATGAACCGCCCCTGGCTGTCGGCGTCGCCACCGGTCAGTCGTGCGGTGTGCAGCCCCAGCCCGACGTGACTGGTCAGCGTCCCCTCCGCGCCGGCCTCGGTCAGGCAGCGCTGGAAGGCCGAGGCCGCTGCCGGCAGGTCAGACGGCAGCGTGGCCGCCCGCACGACGGTGTCGCCGTCTTCGCCGGCGTGGCCGGCGGCCATCGCGTCCCACACCGCGTCCCCGTCGTCGGCGTCGGCGCCGGTCGCGCCGTGGCGTGTCAGGAGCTCGTGCAGCGCCCGGGTCTGGTCGGCCACGCCGGCGGGGCGTCCCTCGAGCCACACGGCGAGGGTGTTTGCGTGCCAGTCGACGGCGCTGATGACCAAGGGCGATGCGAGCAGGTCCAGCACCACTGCGGTCGCGGCGTCCGCGTCGACGTCGGCGGTCACGGTACGTCGTACCTGGGGCAGCGGATGCAGCCGGACGGTGACCTCGGTGACCAGACCGAGCGTCCCCAGCGAGCCGCACAGCAGCTTGGCGAGGTCATAGCCGGCGACGTTCTTGATGACGTTGCCCCCGGAACGGGCGACCGCCCCGTCGCTGGTCACCAGGGTCACGCCGATGACCAGGTCGCGCAGCGTCCCGTAGCGCTGGCGGCGCGGGCCGCTGTCGTTTGCGGCGAAGGTCCCGCCCACGGTGGCGTCCGGATGGGGCGGGTCGACGGCGAGCCACTGGCCCGCCTCGGCGAGGTGACCCTGCAGCTCGGCCAGCGGGGTGCCGGCGCGCACGGTGGCCGTGGCGTCAGCCGGGTCGTGGGCGACGACTCCGGTCAGCGCGGTCGTGTCGACCACCAGCGCGGGCTTGGACGGCGCGCCCCAGGTGGCCTTCGTGCCGGCGCCGCGGATGACCAGCGACCGACCGCGGCCGGCGTCGACCATGGCGTCGCGGGCTTCGGCGAGGTCGGTCGGCCGCAGCGTCTCGGGCGCCACCGCGGCGATCACAGGCGCTCCGCCAGGCCGGCGGCTTCCAACGGGTGTGGACGGTAGGGGCCGGGGCGCTCGCCACACAGCCGCGGCGTCGGGAACACCTTGCCCGGGTTGCACAGCCCGGCCGGGTCCAACGCGTGGCGCAGCCGTTGCATCACGGCAAGGTCCTCCTCGGAGAACATCTTCGGCATCGAGCAGGCCTTGTCCGTGCCCACGCCGTGCTCACCGGTGATGGATCCGCCGGCCTCCACGCACATGTTCACGATCCGCACGGCCACCTCGCCGGCGGCCTCGGACTCTCCCTTGGACGCGTCGTACAGCACGAGGGGGTGCAGGTTGCCGTCGCCGGCATGGAAGACGTTGGCGACGCGGAAGCCGGTCTCCTCCGACAGCGCCGCTACCCGGCCGAGCACCTCGCCGAGCTTGGTCCGCGGGATCACCCCGTCCTGGACGAAGTAGTCGGGGGACAGCCTGCCCATCGCCGCAAAGGCGGCCTTGCGCGCCTTCCACAGCTGCGCCCGCTCGGTGGCGTCCGCGGCGACACGGATGTGCGTGGCGCCGGCGTCGCGGCACAGCGCGAGGACCCGGTCGAACTCGGCGTCGACCTCGGCGGCGGGCCCGTCGGCCTCGACCAGCAGCGCCGCCCCGGCGTCGATGTCGAGGCCCACCTGCGCGTCGGCTTCGCTGGCGCGGATCGCGAGGTTGTCCATCATCTCGACGCCGGCGGGGATGATCCCCTCGCCGGTGATCGCTGCCACCGCCTCGCCGGCGTGGGCCGGGGAGTCGAAGTACGCGACGAGCGTCTTGGCGGTCTGCGGTGTGCGGCAGACCCGGACGGTGATGCGCGTGACGATGCCGAGGGTCCCTTCGGAACCGACGAGCACCCCGCGCAGGTCGTAGCCCGGGGTGTCCGCCACGGGCCCGCCGACCTCGACGATTGCTCCCGTGGGGGTGACCAGCTGCAGGCCCAGGACGTGGTTGGTCGTGAACCCGTACTTCAAGCAGTGGACCCCGCCGGCGTTCTCGGCGACGTTGCCGCCGATGGTGCACACGATCTGGCTGGACGGGTCGGGTGCGTAGTACAGGTGATGCGCAGCGACGGCGCGGGTGATCTCCGCGTTGGTGACGCCCGGTTCGACGACGACGCGCTGGTTGGCGACGTCGATGTCGAGAATTCGGCGCATGCGCGCGAGCACGATCAGCACGCCGTCGGCATGCGGCTGTGCGCCGCCGGACAAGCCCGTGCCCGCCCCGCGCGCGACGAAGGGGACGCCGTGGCGGTGGCACGATCGCACGACGGCCGCGACCTGCTCGGCGGTGGCGGGCAGCACCGCCAGCGCGGGCACGACGGGGTGTCCGGTGAGGCCGTCGCACTCGTAGGTGCGCAGCTGCGCCGGGTGGGTGACGATGGCGTCGTCGGGCAGGGTGCGGACCAGCTCGGCGCGCACGGCCTCGACGCCCACCCTTGTCTCCACTCTTTCCATGATGTGAAATACGCTGTCTGCAGCGTGGAAAGGCTACCGGCGACGGGGCGGAGGGCACAAGGGATGGGCGAGGACGGCCGAGGCGGGGTCCAGGCGGTCGATCGTGCGCTGGAGGTCCTTGAGATGCTGGCCGCCGACGATCGGCCCAAGGGGGTCAGTGAGCTCGCTCGCGGCACGGGGCTTCCAGCCCCGACGATCCACCGGCTGCTGGGGACGCTGGCGGCGCGCGGCTACGTCCGGCGCGACGACACGCTGCGCAAGTACGTGCACGGCACGGCGCTGATCCGGCTCGCCGCGCGGGCGTGGGATCTGCTCGGCACGGGGGCGCGTCCCTACCTGTCCGAGCTCACCGCAGCGAGCGGCGAGACCGCCAACCTGGCGGTGCTCGATGACATCCACGTCGTGTACATCGCGCAGGTAGAGTCCACGCATCGGATGCGGATGTTCACCGAAGTCGGCAACCGGGTGTTGCCGCACGCCGCGGCGGTGGGCAAGGTCCTGCTGGCGCACCAGCCGCGCGCGGATGCCGACCGCATCGTCGAGCGCACCGGTCTGCCGCGGCTGACCGGCAACACGATCACCAACCTCGACCGCCTACACGCCGAGCTCGACCGCGTAGCAGCCGCAGGCCATGCCGTGGACGAGGAGGAAGCCGAGGTAGGGGTGCGCTGCCTGGCGGTCCCGGTGCCGGGACCCGACGGCGTCGCGGCGGCGATCTCCGTGTCGGGGCCGGCGGGACGGCTCAGTACCGACCAGTGCGACGAGCTGCTCCCGGTCATGCACGGCACGGCACGCCGCATCGCCGCAGACCTGTTCGGCGTCGCCGGTTAGCAGTCGCTCATACCGTCGGGGTCCACTCCGCGGTCGCCGGCCGGGAGGCGCGACGTCGCTGTCGCGTCAGCGTCGCCCGGATCATCGTCATCTCCTCGGTCGCGAGCACTGACACGTCCTCGGCGAGGGCGCGGACGATGTACAGCCCTCGTCCCCGTTCGGCGTCCGGTGCCGGCAGCGTCGTGCCAATGTCGGCGATGTCGGCCGGCGCCACTCCGTCGTCGCTGACGTCGAGGATCACCCGCTCTGCGGTGACCTTGACGTGCACGGCGACGCGACTGCGGGCGCTGCGGACGGCGTTGGCCAGCAGCTCGCCGGCGACCGTGAGGACGTCCGGCTCCTGGGCCTGACGGTCACGCAGCCATGAGGCCAGCTCGTGGCGGACGGCACGCGCGTCGGCGGGCTCGGGTCCGATCGACCATGACGTGCGCTCCAGGGCCGCGGGGACGAACTCGCGGCGCAGCACCAGCGCGAGGGTGTCATCCCGCCGGTCGGCGCCGGCAAGCGCGCGGCGCACGAGCTCCCCGGCCAGCTGCTCAGCGGACAGGTCGGCGACCTCGGCCGCGTGACGCTCAAGGTCCTCGATCCCGTCGAGGATGTTCTTGCGCGCCTCGACCAGCCCGTCGGTGTACAGGATGAGCGAGTCGCCGGGTTGCAGCAGGGTCTCGGAGACCCCGTCGCTGCCGGCGCCGGGCCAGCCGATCACGCCGCCGGAGGCGGGGACCTGTCGGACGCGGCGACCGGGGGTGACGATCATCGCCGGTGGATGCCCGCCGGAGGCGACCCGCAGCCTGCCGGTCTGCGGGTCGTAGCGCGCCACGATGGCGGTGGCGACCAGGTCGGGGTGCTGGGCACTGAGAAGCGCGTCGGCCTGCGCCACGACGTCGCCCAGGGCGGTGCCGGCGGCGGTGACCACCCGCAGCGTGTGGATCACGGCCAGCGCATCCTTGGTCGCCGACAGACCGTGGCCCAGCACGTCGACGACCGCGATGTGGATCTCGCCCGAGGGGAGCACCTGCCAGTCGTACAGGTCCCCGCCGGTCGGCTCGGTCGGCTCGGATGCCTCGTACGCCGCCGCGATGTGGCCGCCAGGGATGGCCAGCGGTGGCGGCACCACCGCCTGTTGCAGCTGCTCGACCATGGCGCGCTGGGCGGCCTCGGCGGCGGCCAGGCGGGAGAACTCCTCGCGCAGCGCCTCGTGCTCCTCGGCGATGGTGACGTCACGGGCCACGACCACCAGCGCATCGGTGTGGGCGGCGCGCTCCACGCTGTAGGAGCACGTCAGGTGGCGCTTCTTGCCGTCCACGGTGGTGATGTAGACGTCGGAGGGCCGAGCGGCGGTTGCGGCGCCGGCGAGCTCCACCGGTTCCCCGTCGGCCGTCCGCATGCGCAGTCGTGCCCACACGTCGGTGAACCCGACCGCGTCGTCGCGCCCCAACCCGGACAGTCGCTCCAGCGCCGGGTTCCACGACAGAACCGTGCCGTCCGAGGCGACCAGACAGATGCCGTCCGAGGCGCTGTCGACGATCTGCGACAGCTTGCGACGCTCGTCCATGACTGAAGCCAGCAGCCGTCCCTTCTCCAGCGCGGCGGTGGTCTCACGGGCGAGTGACTCGAGCACCGCCAGCTGCCCTTCGCGCGAACCCGCGAATCCGTAGCGGTCCAGGACGAGCACGGCACCGATCAGCCGGTCACCGTCGCGCAGCGGGGCGGCCAGGCAGTCACGCGCGCCGGCGGCTTCCAGCAGCCCCGACATCACCGGGTCACGCCCGTGGACCAGATGGACGGCCCCCGGCGTCGAGACCAGCGCCCCCGCCAGCGACGCGGTGCCACCCTCCTCGGTGCGCTGCGCGTAGCGTCCCGTTGCCCGGTCGACGCGGTGGATGTCGCGATCACCGTCCGCGTCGCGCAGCACCAGCTCGACCGTGGCTGCCTCGAAGCAGTCTGCGACGTCGCGGAGGAAGTCGGGGACGGCCGCGAGCGGCTCCAGGCGGGTGGCGAGGTGAACAGCCGCGTTGTGCGCGGCGGTCAGCCGCTCCTGGTCGGCCCGCGCGGCGCTGTAGCTGCGATAGGACAGGTGCAACACGAGCAGCGGCACGAAGAACAGCAGCGATGCGAACGGCGACGTGAGATACGCCAGCACGAACAGCACACCGACTGCGGCGTTGAAGACCCACGCGGCGAGCCAGGCGGGGCGCGTCAGATCGATGAACCGCAGACCCATGCGGCCCAGCGGCTCCTGCTCCGCAAGCGTCAGCACGACCGCAACGGACAGGTTGTTGATCACCCCGACGACGGCAAGGGCGGCGACGAGCCCGAGCAACAGCGTCGACGGGGACGGCGTGACGACGATCGCGTCGAGGACGGCGGTCGCGGCTGCGGTCGCCAGTGACCACATCGCGACGTTGTGCGCCGTCTTGATCCACGGCAGGCGGTGCAGCAGGCCGTTGCCCACCTGCGCCAGGGCCACCACAGCGACGACAGCGATCGGCGGGAAAGCGACAAGCAGCGGGGCCAGCGCCGCCTCGACGAGGTTGACCGCGTCGAAGGACCGTCCGTAGCGGAAGACCACGATGAACGAGGTGGCGGCCAGCAGCAGCCCACCGAGGACCGGCAGCACCAGCCACGTCGGTTCGAGGATGGACGGCGCGTCCGCCGTCCACACAGCAAGTCCGATCGCGGCACACGCTAGCGCCGCGACGTACGCGCGGACGCCGTGCGGTGCGGCGTCACCCGTCCCGGTGCGCAAGCGTCAGCCCCAGGCGCCGTAGGAGCCGGAGCCGGGCAAGATCTCACCGTACGAGCGGGTATCTGCGCTGCCGCCGTCGTACGTCGACCCCTGCCAACCGGCTCCATGCCAGTTGCGGCCGGCCCAGGTCTCGGTGTGCCAGTTCCGACCGGTTGGATCCAACACCCACTGGCTGGCGTACCAGCCGGTCGCGGTCCAGCTGTCCGTGTAGTACAGCTCGCCATGCCAGTTGCGACCCTGCGCGGTCCACTCACCCAGCAACAGCGGACACCCCAGGAGATCACTGAGGCAGGTCTGGACCGTCCCACGGCTATCCGCGAGCAGTCCCATGCCCGCCGCGCTCCCGAGTTCCGTCCCGGTGCGCGGTGTGAAGGTCACCCTCGCCGTCAGCGCCTGCGGACCCTGCACCAGTCCCTTGCCCACGGCGTTGATGTCCGTCGACGCCACCGGCACGGCGGTGGCCATCAGTGCGGCCTTCACCCGGTCAGGGGTCCAGGAGGCGTCGGCGCCCTGCAGCAGCTGAGCTGCCAGACCCGAGACCACGGCGGCCGACATCGACGTACCACTGCCTCGTCGGTAGTTGTTGTCAATCGCGCCTGGGAGACCATCGATGACGCTGCCCGACGCCCGCAGGGAGATGAGCCGTCCGCCGGGGGCCACGACATCCGGCTTTTCCCGTCCGTGGGCCGTGGGTCCCCACGAGGTGAAGTTGGGCAGTCGGTCGTCGGTGATGGCCGTGGTCTCGATGTCATCGACCGCGCCCACCGTGATGACGTACGGGTCGTCGCCGGGCTTGGTGACGGTGCCGTACTCGCCGGACGTGTTCACGCGCCGTTCCGCCCCGAAGTTGCCGGCGCTGACCACGACGGTGATCCCCTTGACCCATGCGCGCTGCACCGCCAGGTTCAGCGGATCCACGTTCGTGGGCGCGGTGGAGTCCGTCCCCAACGACAGGTTGAGCACCTTGATCTTGTAGGTGTCCGCGAAGGACACGACCCACTGGATGCCCGCCAGCACCTTCGACACGTCAGCGGAACCGTCCCGACCCCCGACCTTCACCGACAGGATCCGTGCCTTGGGCGCGGCACCCTTGTACGTGCCCTTCGACGACGTCCCGTCGCCGGCGATGAGCCCCGCCATGAACGTTCCATGGCCGAACGTGTCGGCGCAGTCGGGTTCTCCCGAGAAGTTCACACACGGCACCTGGGCAGTTCCCGCCAGATCCACCGCGGATGCCATCGGGTCTGCGACGGACACGAGCCGACCCGAAACGTCGGGCACCTCGGTGACACCGGTGTCGACCAGTGCCACCACGACGCCCGCCCCGGTCCGCTTGTGTTTCTTCTCCAGCTGGTCGGAGCCGATCTCCTGACGGA
>DATLGM010000365.1:0-3179 GCA_035540515.1 Egibacteraceae bacterium
CGTCAGCTCGCTGACGGCGGTGACACCCTCCGGCCCGCCGGCGCCCAGCACCGTCGGGTTGGTCTTGCTCACCAGGTCGGCATCGATGCGGATCAGGGAGAAGTCGACCCCGCTGCCCACGAGGTCGGCGTCGTACACCACCGTGCCGATGACGGTCCCGGCGGCGCCGAGCCGCGTGCGCTCGCCGAGCCGCTCGGTGCAGTGCGCTGCCGTGCCGATGTACACGCGCGGCACCTGGGGCGCGGGGACCCGCTCGTAGAACACGAAGTTGTACGTGCAGTAGCCGTTCATGCTCGCCCCGGGGCGGATCGGGCTGCTGCGGTCGCCGAAGGCCGGGCGGCTGATCTCCGCCGGCGGCTCAGGTCCCCAGCCCGGCTCCTCAGGCGAGGCGGCGGTGGGCGTCGCGGCGACGGTGGGCGTCGCGATCAGCACCACCAGCGCCGCCATGATCAGCGCCCGCATCGTCAACGCCCCGCCCTTTCCCCGTGGTGACCGCCCCGTCAGGGCCGTCTGCAGGCAACTTCGCCCCCGCCGCCGCCAGTCCTGCCCGGCATGCACGATGGCGTGCGCAGTGCGTGGCATCATCGCCCGCCCCCGCCGCCCGCTTGTGGGCCGCCGCAGTCGTCCCGCCGCTTCGAAGGATCCATGGTTCGTTCCATCCGCCTGCGTCCGTGGCAGAAGCGCGCCCTGGACGCCCTGACCGGTCACCCCCACCCCGACTTCCTCGCCGTGGCAACGCCCGGCGCGGGCAAGACGACGTTGGCGCTGACGGCGGCGCTGCACCACCTCGCCGCTCGTCCGACCGCTCCCCTGGTGGTGGTCACGCCGACCCAGCACCTCAAGGCGCAGTGGACGACCGCGGCGGCGGCGTTCGGGTTGCACCTGCACCCCGCCTGGTCGGCACGCGCCGGCCGGCTCCCGGCCGACATGCACGGTGTGGTCGTCACGTACCAGCAGGTCGCCGTGGCCGCCCACGACCTGCGGCGTCTGGCGGCCGAGGCGTTCGTCGTGTTCGACGAGATCCACCACGCCGGTGACGACCGCGCCTGGGGGGAGGCCGTGCGGGTGGCGTTCGAACCGGCGGCGCGGCGCGTGGCCCTGTCCGGCACCCCGTTCCGGTCGGACACCTCGGCCATCCCCTTCATCCGCTACACGAACGGGGAGGCCGAACCGGACTTCACCTACGGCTACGCCGACGCCCTCTCGGAGGGTCGGGTGGTGCGTCCTGTGCACTTTCCGCGGATCAACGGGCACATGGAGTGGTCTGCGCCTGACGGCTCGCTGCACGCGCACACCTTCGACGAACCTCTGGACCGCGTCCGCGCCGGCCAGCGGCTGCGCACCGCGTTGTCCCTCGACGGCGAGTGGCTGCCCACGGTCTTGACCCAGGCGCACACCCACCTGCAGGCGCTGCGGGTGCGCCAGCCCGACGCCGGGGGGCTGGTCATCGCCACCGACCAGGACCACGCGAGGGGCATCGCCGGCATGATGCGCGCGCGACTGGACGTCGAGCCGGTCGTGGCGACATCGGACGACCCGATGGCGTCGGCGCGCATCGCGGCGTTCGCTGCGGGCAGCCAGCCGTGGATCGTCGCGGTGCGAATGGTCTCCGAGGGCGTGGACGGGCCGCGGCTGCGCGTCGGCGTCTACGCCACGAACACGACGACAGAGCTGTTCTTCCGCCAGGCCGTCGGCCGGTTGGTGCGGTGGCGTCGCGGCGGCGGTAGCGACCCGGCGACGATGTTCATCCCCGACGACGAGCGACTGCGACGGTTCGCCGCCACCCTGGCCGAGGCGCGCAACCACAGCCTGCGCCGGCGCTCAGCCGAGGACGAGCGGCCGTTCGCCGCGCCACCGCCCGCCGCCGGCGGCGACGAGCAGCTGTCGCTGTTCGCGGCGATCTCGGCGGTGGCGACCGACACCGAGCTCGCCGCCCACGAGACACCGCCGCCCGTCGACGACGACGACCGCGACGACGGTGTGGAGGTGGCGCTGCCCCCGCCGCCTGCGCGCTCGGACGGCACCACGGCGGTGGACGGACCGGCCCGCCCGCGCCACGAGCAGGTGCGGGTGCTGCGGTCGCACAACGCCGAGCGCGCCAAGCTCATCGTCCAGCTGTCCGGTCTCGGCCACGCCAAGGTCAACAGCGAGCTGAACCGCCTCGCCGGCGTCCGACGCATCTCCGAGGCGACCGTCGGTCAGCTGCAGCGACGGTTGCACCATGCCGACCGGTGGCTCCAGCGGTTGTAGCCCCTCGGGAACTGCGCTGTGTGGGTCTGGGTGCACAACGGCTGCGGTGCGTGGGTCCGAGTGCACGGGCGTGCACCGAGACCCACACACCCGGGGGCCGAGGGCTACGTCTCCCGGCGGCGAAGCAGCACAGTGCTGACCGCCAGCAGCGCCGCCGAGGCGAGCACGCTGACGATCGCGGCGCGCACGTAGTCGGCCGGCGCGTCGCCGGCGGCCAGGGCGACCTGCGCGCCGACCAGGCGGCTGGGCAGCCACGGCTCGACAGCGGGCAGCAGGCCGAGGATCGGCAGCGTCAGCAACGCGATGATCGCCACGGCGACTGCCGCCAGGCGACCGCGCATGACGGCGGTGGCCAACGCCACCACCGCCACCGCGAACGCCAGGTACAGCACCCCGTAAGCCATGCCGGCGATCATGCGGCCGGCCGGCAGGGGGCCGATCAGCACCGCGGTCTCGTACCAGGCCGCCAGCGTGCCGAGGACGAACGCGACACCGGCCGCCACGGTCGTCACGACGTAGCGGGGGGCCAGCAGCCTGGCCACCGACCGGACCCGGGTGCGCAGGAACAGTCCGATCTCCGGCCGCGCGTCGAACGCCAGCGCCCCGGCGGCGACGACCAGGACGACCAGCAGCCCGATCTGCTGGGCGTTCGATGCGAACTGCAGTATCCCGTCGGCGGGGGTCGGCGGTGGCACGTCGACGGCCATGCCGCCGCCGAACCGGGCGATGATCTGCTCCATGTATCGCGCCGTCAGGGGGCCGACGAACCCGAAGAACAGGTAGACAAAGCCCAACGCCACGATCCTGCGGGTTCGTAGCAGCCGTGCGATCTCCATGCGCCACAGCGTCATGACGTCAGCTCCAGGAACACGTGCTCGAGGCTGGACTGCACGGGGACCAGCGACACGACCGTCGCGCCGGCCTCCGCC
>DATLGM010000366.1:0-3990 GCA_035540515.1 Egibacteraceae bacterium
CGACGGGACGGACGCGCTGATGCTCTCCGGGGAGACGGCGGCGGGGCCGGGTCGACCAGGTGGGGCGACGCCTCGGCAACCTCGATGATCCTCGCCATGGTGCGGACCGCCTCGACGGGGTAGCGCCCCGCCGCCGTCTCCCCGGAGAGCATCAGCGCGTCCGTCCCGTCGAACACCGCGTTGGCGACATCCGAGGCCTCGGCACGGGTGGGGCGCGGGGAGTTGATCATGCTCTCGAGCATCTCGGTGGCGGTGATGACCGGTTTTCCGTCCGCGTTCGAGGCCGCGATGATCGCCTTCTGGATGGCGGGGACCCGCTCCGGTCCGATCTCGACGCCCAGGTCACCGCGGGCGACCATCAGCGCGTCGGACGCGGCGACCACGTCATGCAGGTCCTCGATGCACTCGGGACGCTCCATCTTCGAGATGATCGGCGCCTCCCCCCCGAACTCGTGCACCCGGTCGCGCGCTCCCGTGACGTCCTCGACCCGGCGCACGAACGACAGCGCGATCCAGTCGACGCCGAGCTCCACAGCGAACCGCATGTCGGCGATGTCCTTGTCGGTCAGACTCGGCGCGGATACGGCCACGCCGGGGAGGTTCACCCCCTTGCGGGACTTCGCCAGGCCGCCGGCGACCACGCGGGCCCAGACGCCTTGCTCGTCCTTGCGTGACACGACCAGACGGATCGACCCGTCGTCGATCAGCACGAGCGAACCGGGGTGCACGTCCTCGGCGAGCGACTCGTACACCACCGGCAAGGCGACCTGCCCCTCGCTTTCGTACGCGTCGAGCTCCTCCCTGCCCGGCAACAGGTACAGCTCTGAACCGGTGGGGATGTCGATGCCGCCTTCGGGCAGCGTGCCGAGGCGGATCTTGGGACCCTGCAGGTCCGCGACGCTGCCGACGTTGCGCCCCAGCCGCACGGCGCATTCCCGCACGGTCTCCAGACGCTTGGCGTGCGTGTCGTGGTCGCCGTGCGAGAAGTTCAGCCGCACGACATCGATGCCCGCCTCGACGGCGGCGCGCAGCTTGTCCCGCTCGTCCAGCGCGGGGCCCAGCGTGGCCACGATCTTTGCTCGGCGCACGGGCCCTCCTGCTCGTCCGGCCGACGTGAGCAGATGCTAGTCCGCCCGGCTGCTGTCGTCGTTCATTCCCCGGTCCGACCCGTCGGCAACCGCGGCCCAGGGAATCCCGCCGCCTGCGGCGGGGTTGCACCACGCTATGACGACCAACGCCATCGAAGCCGAGGGCTTGCGCAAGACCTACGGGCCGACCGTGGCCCTCGACGGGATTGACCTGACCGTGCCCGCGGGGACGATCCTGGGCCTGCTCGGCCCCAACGGGGCCGGCAAGACCACCGCGGTGAGGATCCTGTCGACGCTGCTGCGCCCCGACGCCGGCCGCGCGACCGTCGCCGGCTACGACCTGGCGACGCAAGCGACACCACTGCGGCGGGTCATCGGTCTGACCGGGCAGTACGCCGCGGTGGACGAGAACCTCACCGGGCGCGAGAACCTGCAGATGATCGGCCGCCTGCACCACTTCAGCCGGTCTGCCGCCGCGGGGCGGGCCACCGAGCTGCTCGCCCGCTTCGAGCTCACCGACGCGGCCGACCGCCCCGTCAAGACCTATTCGGGCGGCATGCGCCGGCGCCTGGACCTGGGCGCCAGCCTGGTCAACCGACCCACCGTGCTGTTCCTCGACGAGCCGACCACCGGACTGGATCCGCGCAGCCGCAACCTGCTGTGGTTCACCATCCGCGATCTGGTCTCCGACGGCACCACCCTGCTGCTGACCACCCAGTACCTGGAGGAAGCCGACGTCCTGGCCGACCGGATCACCGTCATCGACGAGGGTCGGGTCATCGCAGAGGGAACGTCCGACGAGCTGAAGGCCACCGTCGGTGGCGACCGCATCGACGTGCGCTTCGACGACGAGGGACAGGCCAAGCGGGCAGCCGGCGCGCTGGACGGTCTGGGAGAACCGCTGGTCGACGAGGAGGCCCGCACGGTCAGCCTCGCCGTCACCTCCGGCAGCGCCGCGCTGCCCGACGTCGTCCGCCGGCTCGACGACGCCGGCATCCCGATCACCGACCTGACGCTGCGCCGGCCGACCCTCGACGACGTGTTCCTGACCCTGACGGGCACCACGTCCGACCACGGCACGGCCGCGCCGAGCAGCCCGCACGCCCGATCTCGGAGTCACGCATGACCGCCCTGCCCGCCGAGCCGGCACTGCCCCAGCGCCTGCGCTGGGGGATGACCGACGCGCTGACCGTGACCAAGCGCAACCTGCTGACGTACACGCGCCTGCCGCAGCTGCTCGTCTTCTCCACCATCCAGCCCGTGATGTTCGTGCTGCTGTTCGCCTACGTCTTCGGCGGGGCGATCACGACACCCGGCGTCGACTACGTGCAGTACCTGATCCCCGGGATCATGGTGCAGACCGTGTCGTTCGGCTCCACCCAGACCGGCGTCGGGCTGGCCGACGATCTGGGCAAGGGGTTGATCGACCGCTTCCGCAGCCTGCCGATGGCGCGATCCGCCGTGCTCGCCGGCCGCACGATGTCGGACTCGCTGCGGAACCTGTTCGTGATCCTGCTGATGCTCGGCGTGGGAACGCTGATCGGCTTTCGGATCCAGACCGGCGTGCTGTCGACGTTGGTCGCCCTGGCCGTCGCGGTGCTGTTCGGCTTTGCGATGAGCTGGATCTCCGCGACGATCGGCATGAGCGTCGGCAACGTCGAGACCGCGCAGGTCGCCGGCTTCATCTGGATCTTCCCCCTGGTGTTCGCATCCTCGGCGTTCGTGCCGGTGGAGACCATGCCGGGGTGGCTCCGTGCGTTCGCCGAGGTCCAGCCGATCACGCAGACCGTCAATGCGCTGCGTGCCCTGCTCATCGGCGGTGACGCGGGGCGCTACGTACTGGGGTCACTGGCGTGGTCGCTGGCGATCCTCTCGGTGTTCATGCCGCTCGCCGTGCGACGCTACCGGCGCACGTAGCCGACGACGTCAAGGA
The DNA here is from genome assembly GCA_035540515.1 of Egibacteraceae bacterium. Taxonomy (GTDB): domain Bacteria; phylum Actinomycetota; class Nitriliruptoria; order Euzebyales; family Egibacteraceae; genus WHTG01. The sequence continues at coordinate 3,022 of DATLGM010000366.1, forward strand.
GCGGGCATGGCGGAGCCCTCACCACCCGACGAGCCCTTCGCGCCCGGGACCGGCGAGTCGTTCGGGGCGCGGGGCTCGTTCTGTGGTGTCCCCCACCGCCGGTTCGACCAGGCACGGCGGGGTGAGGTGGTCATCCTGGGCGCGCCGTTCGACTGGGGCGCCAGCCACCGTCCCGGGGCGCGGTTCGGGCCGAAGGCGATCCGCGAAGCCGACTACCTCGAACCCGACGGGCGTCGCCCCCACCTGACCGCCGGCGTCGACCCGCTCGTCGAGCTGCCCGTGGTCGACGCGGGCGACATCCCTATCGTCGGCGGCTACATCGAACCGTCGCTGGACAGCATCCAGCACCGGGTGCGGACGGTGGCGCAGGCCGGGGCGATCCCGCTGGTCCTGGGCGGTGACCACACCGTGACGCTGCCCAACGCCACGGGCGTCGCCGACGTCTACGGTCACGGGGACGTGGCCGTCGTGCACTTCGATGCTCATGCGGACACCGGCGACGAGCAGTGGGGCCAGCTGTACGGCCATGGCACACCCATGCGCCGGCTGATCGAATCCGGGGCAGTGCCGGGCCACCGCTTCGTCCAGATCGGACTGCGGGGCTACTGGCCGCCCCCTGAGACGCTGCAGTGGATGCGCGAGCAGCAGATGCGCTCGTACTTCATGGAGGACATCGTCTCCCGGGGGCTGGACGTCGTCGTCGACGAGGCGGTCGAGGCCGTGGTCGGTGCCGGCGCCTCGGGGGTGTTCGTGTCCGTCGACATCGATGTCGTCGACCCCGGCATGGCGCCCGGCACCGGGACGCCGGAGCCCGGCGGCCTGACGGCGCGCCAGCTGCTCGACACGGTGCGGCGGCTCGGCCGTGACCTCGACGTCGTCGGCGCCGACGTCGTCGAGGTGGCGCCCCACTACGACCAGCCCATGGACATCACCGCGGCGCTGGCCAACCGCGTCGTGCTCGAGCTGACC
>DATLGM010000367.1:0-4574 GCA_035540515.1 Egibacteraceae bacterium
CTGGCACAGCGAGATGACGGCGTCCGCGGCGGCGTCACGCAACGGCAGCCGGCGGGCGTCGGCCCGGACGAGGTGCACGCCGGCGCCCCGGCCCGCAGCGGCCCGAAGCAACCCCTCGCTGATGTCGACTCCCACGGGGCGGCACCCGGCCTGGGCCAGCGCCGCGGCGTGGCGGCCCGTGCCGCACCCGATGTCCACGACGGTCGCGCCGTCCCGCAGCTGGAGCGCAGCGACGAGGAACGCGACCTCCTGGGCGGTGCCGCGGGCGAAGGCGTTGCGGTCGTACGCCTCCCCCTGCCAGTCGCCGATGGGGCCGTAGTACGAGCCCTCCGGCGGCGGTTCCGGCGCGGTGACCGGGGCACCGTCGTGGCCCGACCACGTCGTCACGCGCCGCTCAGCCCTTCGGACTCGGCCCACGCGTCGAGCAGCGCGTACGCCTGCTCTGGTGACATCGGACCGTGGTCCAGCCGCGCCTCGAGCAGCATCGTGCGGGCCCGGCCCACGACAGGCCCGGGCTCCAGTCCCAGGTGGTCCATGATCTGCCGACCGTCCAGCGGCGGGCGGATCTTTGCCACTTCCTCCTCGGCCTGCAACGCCGCGATCCGCTGCTCGAGCTGATCCATCGCCGCAGCCAACCGCCGGGCCTTGGCGCGGTTGCGGGTCGTGACGTCGGCGCGAGTCAGCTCGTTGAGGCGCTGCAGCTGCTGGGCCGAGCCGGCGTCGCGGACGTAGCGGCGGACCGCCGCGTCCGTCCAGGCGTCATCGCCGTAGCCGTGGAAGCGCAGATGCAGGTAGACCAGGTCGGCGACGTCGTTGATCTGCTGCTTGGGGTAGCGCAGCTCCTCCATCCGCTTGCGCGCCATGCGCGCCCCGACGTGGTCGTGGCCGTGGAAGCTGACCTTGCCGTCACCGTGGAACTCGCGGGTCGCCGGCTTGCCGATGTCGTGCAGCAGCGCCGCGAGGCGCAGGGTCGTGTCGTGGGGCGAGCACCGCTGGACGACGGCGACCGTGTGCGCGTACACGTCTTTGTGGTGGTGCACCGGGTCGCGTTCCATCCGCAGCGCCGGCACCTCGGGAAGGAACCGGTCAGCCAGCCCGGTGTCGCACAACAGGTCCAGGCCGGCGCCGACATGGGGGGCGCAGATCAGCCGGTTGAGCTCGTCGCGGATCCGCTCCCGGCTGATCGTGTCGATCTGGTCGGCCATGGTCGTCGCAGCCTTGACCGCCTCCTCGTCGGCGGTCGCGCCCAGCTGCGCCGCGAAGCGCGCGAGGCGGACCATGCGCAGGGGGTCGTCGGCAAAGCTGCGCTCGGCGGGCACCGGGGTCCGTAGGACCCCGCGGTTGAGGTCCTGCAAGCCGCGGAACGGGTCGACGAACCGGTGCTCTGGCACACGCACCGCCATGGCGTTGACGGTGAAGTCGCGCCGCGACAGGTCACCGGTGATGTCCGGGCCGTACGCGACCTCGGGATGCCGTGAGCCGGGTGCGTAGGTGTCCGCCCGGAAGGTGGTGACCTCGACGTGCCACTCGCCCTTGCGGGCGCTCACCGTCCCGAAGCGCGCGCCGGTCAGCCACAGGTCGTCCGCCCAGGGACGCATGACCTGCTCGGACACCTCGGGCGGTGCTGAGGTCGCGAAGTCCAGGTCCGGGCTGTCACGGCCCAACAGTGCGTCCCGCACCGCGCCGCCGACCAGGTACAGCTCGTGGCCGGCGCCGGCGAAGCGCGCGCCGAGGTCGTCGGCGATCGGATGACGCGCGACGAGTGCGCCGAGCTGCTGGTGCTGCGCCGCGGTGAGGTCGGTTCCCATGACCCCTCGCATGCTACGAGGGGCCGGACGTCAACTAGGTGTCGAGCCCCGCGGCTCGAGTGGCGATGCGGAAGTCGTGGGGGCTGGTCGCCGCGGCCAGGGCGTCAGCCATGGTGATGCGCCCCTCGCGGTACAGCGTCAGCAGGTGCTGGTCGAACGTCTGCATGCCGTAGTACGCGCCATCGGCGATCGCGTCTTCGATCTGCGACGTCTTGTCAGGATCGACGAGGAACTCGTGCAGGCGCGTGGTCATCACCAGGCACTCGATCGCCGCGATCCGCCCGCCACCGACCTGGGGCAGCAGGCGCTGGCAGACGATGCCCTTCAGCGAGTTGGCCAGCGACATGCGCGCCTGGTGCTGTTGGTGCGGCGGGAAGAGGTCGATGATGCGGTTGACGGTCTCCGTCGCGTTGGTGGTGTGCAGCGTCGAGATGACCATGTGGCCGGTCTCGGCGGCCTGCAGGGCGGCGCTGACGGTCTCGGTGTCGCGCATCTCGCCGATGAAGATCACGTCGGGGTCCTGCCGTGCAACCGAGCGCAGGGCGGTCTTGAAGTCCAACGTGTCCACACCGACCTCGCGCTGGTCCACCACGGCGAGGTTGTCGGCGTGCAGGATCTCGATGGGATCCTCGATCGTCACGATGTGACAGCGACGCGTGGCGTTGATGTGGCTGATCATCGCTGCCGTCGTCGTCGTCTTGCCCGACCCGGTCGGACCGGTGACGAGCACCAGCCCGCGGTGCTCCTCGGACAGCTTGCGGACCGCGGGCGGCAGGTTCAGCTCGTCGAAGCTCTGATTGCCCGACAGGACGCGGCGCAGGACCAACCCCACAGAGCCACGCTGGTGGAACACCGCGACGCGGAAGCGACCCAGGCCGGCGATCGAGTACGCCAGGTCGGCCTCCTCGCCGGACTCGAAGCGGGCCCACAGCTCCGGCGACATGATCTCGCGTGCGAACCGCCGGGTGTCGTCCGGGGTGAGGGGGGCGAGATCGTGGATCTCCGACAGCTCCCCGTCGATGCGGATGAACGCGGGGCCGGCGGCCTTCAGGTGAAGGTCTGAGCCGCCCTTGTCCACCAGCAGGCGCAGGTAGTCGTGGAAATGCACGAGCGGGTTCTCCTTGACGGGGAAGATGGACGCATCCGAGGGTTGTTGTCGGCCGTCCACCCGCCGACCTTGACCGGTACGATGCCGCCATGGCCCGCTACCCCACGAAACAGGCCGTGTCGGCCGGTGGGTTGGTGTATGAGGACCGGCCGGACGGTCGCTGGGTGGTGCTGATCTCCCGGCGCAACGCCGCGGGGCAGCTGCAGTGGACGCTGCCCAAGGGGGGCCTGGAGGAAGGTGAGGGCCTGGAGGCCGCCGCCATCAGGGAGGTCGAGGAGGAGACCGGCCTGCGCTCGGCGATCACCAAGAAGCTGGGCGTCGTGGACTACTGGTTCGTGTGGCGCCCCGACGAGGTGCGCTACCACAAGTACGTGCACTACTACCTGATGACCTATCTCGGCGGAGACACGCAGGCCCACGACGACGAGGCCGAGGACGTGGTGTGGCTGCCCATCGCCGACGCGATCGCCCGGCTGACGCACAGCAACGAGCGGCGCCTGGTCAGCGCCGCGGAACCCGGCGCCGCGGACGGCCAGGCCGGCGACCTGCCCGCTCCCGCCGGCGCCCCGCACGGCGACACGACGTAGACCGGCCGGCGCCGCGCGGGGACGCCGCTGGACTACACTCGACGGCGACGTCCGCCCCGCAAGGCCACCAGGTGACCGATCCCGCCGACCACACCGAAGCGATGGCCGGCGCACAGATCACCGAGCATCTGCGCCGCGTCGATGCCGTCGTGCTCGGAGGCCGCTACGAGCTGTCCGAGCGCATCGCCAGCGGGGGCATGGCGTCGGTGTGGCGCGCCCATGACGAGGTCCTCGCACGGACCGTGGCGGTCAAGCTGCTGCACGACCACCTCGCCGCCGACGAAGACTTCCGCGAGCGGTTCCGTCGTGAGGCCATCGCCGCCGCCAAGCTGACCCACCCCAACGTCGTCAGCCTGTACGACACCGGCAGTGACGGCGACCGGGTCTACCTGGTGATGGAGTTCGTCGACGGCGCCACACTGCGGGAGGTCATCAACGACCTCAAGCGCCTGGAGTGCGGTCAGGCCGCGGCCATCGGCGAGCGGGTCGCCCGGGCGCTGGACTACGCCCACGACCGCGGGCTGGTGCACCGCGACATCAAACCGGCCAACATCCTCATCGGCGACGACGGGGCGGTGAAGGTCGCCGACTTCGGCATCGCCAAGGCCGACGAGCACGACGGCGACCTGACCAAGACCGGCATGGTGCTGGGGACCGCGGCGTACGTCGCGCCCGAGCAGATCACCGGCCAAGGCCCCATCGACGGCCGTGCCGACCAGTACGCGCTGGGATGCATGTTGTACGAGGCGCTGACCGGCCGTCAGCCGTTCAAGGGCGACACCGCGGTGGCTACCGCCGCCCAGCGCCTGGAGAGCTCGCCGGCACCCCTGCGGTCATTCCGGCCAGACATCCCGCGTGGCCTGGACGCCATCGTCATGCGCGCCATGGCGCGCGACCCCGAAGACCGGTTCGTGTCCGCAGGCGCCATGGCCGACGCGCTCGCCGCGTTCGCCGACCCCGACGATGCCCACACCGCGGCGCTGCCGCATGCCACGGCCCACCGGGCCGCCCAGCGCCGCCAGCACCCGCTCACGCCCCCCGCCGGTATCCCCACGTCCCCGCCCCTTGAGG
>DATLGM010000368.1:0-16341 GCA_035540515.1 Egibacteraceae bacterium
CGGACGACGGCGAGGACCTCGGCCATGGGCGCGTTGTCGGCGTAGTCGTCGTTGACCCAGGCAAACGGGACACTGCCGTCGGGCCCGATCACGTGCGTGGCACCCAGCTGGAACGGGTGGCGACCGGTCCGCCCCTGGCGCATCCCGGTGGCGCCGACGTTGCGAAGGGCCGCCACCGCGGTCCGCGGGTGCAACACCCGCAGTGGCGACCCGCGCCGTGCTCCCGCCGCGCCGTAGGACCGCAGCGTCGGGTCGATCAGGAGGGGGAAGCTCAGGCGCAGCCGCTGCTCCAGCTCCCGGGCGTACGCCGCATCGCCCGTCCCGACGGCGGCCACCCGGAGGCCGAGGGCCGTCAGGTCAGGTTCGTGATCGCGCAACTGCGCGATGTGCGCCCGGCAGAACAGTCACCCGAAGTGGCGCAGGTGCACCAGCAGCGCCGGCTGGTCGGCCCACAGCTCACCCAGGCGGACGCCCTGGCCGCCGGACGTCTCCAGGGAGATGTCGGCAAGCGTGGCAGCGAGGTCGGCGGCGGGACGCACACGGGGCATGCGGCCATTGTCGCCGTCCGGCCCTACTCTTGAACGCCGTTGGACTCCGTCGCCTCCTTGCAGCGCCGCGAGCGCATGATCGCGACCGTTCGTTGGGTGGCGATCGTCTTCGCGTTGGCGCAGGTGGCCCTGTACACGCCGCCCGACGCGTCGATCGCCGCCACCGCCGCGGCGCTGCGTCCCTGGGCCTTCGGGATGGTCGGTCTGCTGGTGGGCGTGGCGGTCTTCGTCGAACTGGCGTTGCGCACGGTCCACGACGTGCGCCGGCTGCGCGCCATCGGCACCGGCGTGCTGGTCGCGGACATCGCGGTGACCGTCGGCTTCGTCTACCTGTTCAGCTTCGACCAGCTGTCAGCGCCGTGGACGATGATGGTCGTGCTGCCGCTCGAAGGCGCGCTGCGGTTCGAGCTGCGGGGGGCGGTGGCCGTGTGGGCCTCGCTCGTGCCGGTCTACATGGGCGGGCTGCTGCTGGGATCGGCGGTGCACCACGTGCGGGTCTCGGCCGGCGCGACGTTCTACCGGATGGGGCTCCTGCTGGTGGTCGCCCTGTTCGCGGGCTTCATCGCCCGCGATCTCAACACGCAGCGCCGGCTGCTGCAGCGGCTCAACGACGCGTCGAACCAGGTCGCCTCGCGGCTGGAGCCCGCCGAGATCCTGCAGACGCTGTGCCGAGAGTCGGTGCGCTGTCTCGATGCCCGATCCGCGGTGGTCTATGTCTACGACGGATCCTGGTTCCACCCGGTCGCCAGCTACCCGCCCGACGACCTGGTCACGATCATGGCCGAGGACGAAAACGAGCGGGAGGACGCGACCCTCGTACCGTTGTTGATGGCCGAGCCGGCGTGGCTCGAGCCGGAGGGGCGACGACCTGGGCGGCTCGCGGTGCCGCTGCGCTGGCAGGCGGAGACGACGACGAACCTGCTGGTCATCCGTCCCCAACGCGGTCGGCCGACGCCGTTCGAGACCGACATCGCCGCCTCGCTGGCCGAGTCCGCGGCGCTGGCCCTGGCGACGACCCGCGTCATCGCTGCCGAGCAGCGGAACGTGCGCCGCCTGCGCTACCTCGAGGCGCTGCGGACGCGGTTCGTGGCGACGATCGCCCACGACCTGCGCATGCCCCTGACGGTGTTCAAAGGGGTGTCCCAGCTGTTGCGGGACCGTCGTGCGTCGATCTCTCCCCGGCAGGTCGACGAGATGCTGTCCAGCGTCGAGCGGCAGGCCAACCGCCTGTCGCGCATGGCCGACGACCTGCTCGATGCGGCCCGGCTGGAGGGCGAAGCGTTCCGGCTGCACGTCGAACCGGTGCGCGTCGACGACGTGGTGGAGGCCACCACGGCCGACCTCGACGAGGCGGTGAAGACCGAGCTGGAGCCCGACTTGGAGGTCGTCGCCGACCCGGCCAGGCTCGAGCGCATCCTGTGGAACCTGCTGTCCAACGCCGAGAAGTACGGCAAGCCCCCCTTCGAGGTTCGGGCGTGGCGCGACGGCGACGACGTCAACATCTCCGTGCGTGATCACGGAAAGGGGGTCGACGAGCAGCAGCGGGCGCGGTTGTTCGGGGAGTTCACCGGCTCCGACGACCCCCAGAGCGTCGGGTTGGGACTGGCGATCGTGTGGCAGCTGGTCAAAGCGCACGGTGGTCGGGTGCGCTACAGCGATGCCGAGCCGGGCGCCCGCTTCACGGTCTGCCTGCCGGTTGACGGTCCGTCGGACGACGGGGCTGTCGAGCCGGCGCAGTGACGGCGCCGGCCCGGGACGCAGACCTGCCGATGTTCTGCCGGCGGCTGGGCATCCCGGGCCTGGTGGACATCCACACCCACTTCATGCCCGACCGGATGCTGCAGGCCGTGTGGCGGTGGTTCGACGGCGTGCGTGCCGACGACGGGTCGCCGGCGTGGCCCATCGCGTACCGCGAGGACGACGCCACACGGGTGCGCCGGCTACGAGACATGCATGTGAAGGCGTTCACCGCGCTCAGCTACCCGCACAAGCCGGGCATGGCCCCGTGGCTCAACAGCTGGGCCAGGACCTTCGCCACAGCGCACCCGGACAGCGTGGCAAGCGCGACGTTCTACCCGGAACCCGAGGCAGACCGGTACGTCGCAACGGCGTTGGAGGACGGCGCCAGGGTCTTCAAGGTCCATCTGCAGGTCGGGGCCTTCGACCCTCGCGACCGTCTGCTGCGCCCGGTGTGGCGGCGGCTGGCCGCCGCCGGTGTGCCCGTCGTGACCCACGCAGGCTCCGGCCCGCTGCCGGGCCCCCACACCGGCCCGGGACCGATCGGTGAGGTGCTCGACGAGTATCCCGACCTCGTGCTGGTCATCGCGCACATGGGCAGTGCGGAGTACCGGGAGTTCCTGCAGCTCGCACTGCGCCATGCCCACGTGCACCTCGACACGACGATGACGTTCACCGATTTCATGGAGCGTCTGGCGCCGTACCCCCCCGATCTGTTGCCGGTGCTCGCCGAGCATCCCGACCGGATCGTGTTTGGCAGCGACTTCCCGAACATCCCCTACCCATATGCGCACGGGGTGCAGGCACTGGTGCGGCTCGGCCTGGGTGACGACTGGTTGCGCGCGGTGTGCCACGACAACGGCGCGCGGCTGCTGGGGCTCACGTGACTGGCAGCGCCTTTCCGAAGCACCGCTGGGAGGGGGAGTCGGCGTACTGCCCGAACGACGCGATCGGCTCGTACCCAGACGCCCGGTACAGGGCCATGGCCTCTGGCTGCGGCAGGCCCGTCTCCAACCACATCCTCCGGTAGCCGGAGGCGACGGCGCACTCCTCGACGGCGGCCAGCAGCGCCCGCGCCAAGCCCGTCCCTCGGCGTTCCGGCCGCACGTACATTCGCTTCAGCTCGGCGGTGGCGTCGTCCAGCCGGCGGAAGCCGGCGCAGCCCTCGGCCTGCCCGTCGACCCATGCGACCAGGAACAGCCCTTCCGGCGGCGCGAAGTCTGCCGCGTCGGCCCGCACGGGATCTCCACCACCGCCGTACCGCTCGTGGAGCTCGACGTCGAGCTCCGCGAGCAGCCGCTGTGCGACCGGCCCGTCCATCGACTCGGGCCGGACCACGAGATCGTGCACTACAGCGCGTCGGTCAGCGCCGTCAGCACCTCCGGCTGGTAGGTGCCCAGGATCATGGTGCCGACGCGGGACGCCTTCCAGGCGGCCAGCCGGTCGGTGATGCGATCCAGCGGTCCCACCAACGCCACCTCGTCGACCAGCTCCGCAGGGACGGCTGCGGCCGCCTCGTCCTTGCGCCCCTCCAGGTACAGGTCCTGGATCGTCTCGGCGGCCTGTTCGAACCCGTAGCGTCGCGCCAGGTCGTTGTAGAAGTTCTTCCCGCGCGCTCCCATGCCCCCGATGTACAGCGCCAACATCGGTCGCAGCTGGTTGCGGCAGGCCTCGAGGTCGTCCCCGACCGCCACCATCACGGACGCCGCGATGTCGAAGTCGTCGGGGGAGCGCCCGGCCTCGGCCAGACCCGTGTCGAGGTGCTCGTTGAAGATCTGCTCGCGCTCCGGCGAGTAGAAGATCGGCAACCATCCGTCGGCGATCTGCGCCGTCAGCGCGACGTTCTTCGGGCCGATGGCCGCCAGGTAGATCGGGATTCGGGAACGCAGCGGGTGCAGGATCGACTTCAACGGCTTGCCCAGGCCCGTCGCGTCGTCCCCGCGATAGGGGATCTGGTAGTGCTCGCCGTCGTACTCCAGCGGCTCCTCGCGTGCGATCGCCTTGCGGACGATCTCGACGTACTCGCGGGTGCGGCCCAGCGGCTTGCCGTAGGGCACGCCGTGCCACCCCTCGACGACCTGCGGCCCGGACAGGCCGAGTCCCAGGATGAACCGACCGCCCGACAGAGCGTCGAGCGTCATCGCGGTCATGGCCGTGTTCGCCGGTGTCCTCGCCGGCATCTGCAGGATCGCGCTGCCGATCTTGATGCGCTCGGTCCGCGCCGCCAGGTACGACAGCACCGTCACCGCGTCCGACCCGTAGGCCTCCGCGGCCCAGACGGAGTCCACGCCGACCCGGTCGGCGTGCTCGACCAGCGGCAGCACGTCGGTGATCGACGAGCCGGAGTAGCCGATGTTGAGACCGAGCTTCACGACAGGCCTTTCTGCGAGGGGCAGCGAGCGTAGCGGTCGGGTGGCCGACGATGACCGGGGTGGGGTGGCAGATCGACGTATGTCGTAGATGACGCAAATCATCCATCCAGCCCGGTGAGATGCCGGCCGATACACCGGACGATGCGACTGGGACCTGGACCTGCCCCGCGTGGGGCGAAGCACGCCCGCACCACACGCGGCGCCGTGCTGATCGTGCTCGCTCTCGTCGTGGCGCTGCCCTCGGTCACGGGGGGCGATCACGTACTGGCGCGCACGCGCGATCATCACCGAGCAGATTCGTGAAGGCGGGCGAGCCACCGCCGGCGCGCTGGCCGCCGACGTCAGCACCTCACTGATCACCGGCCAGTCGATCCTCACGCACAACGCGACCCTGCCGCACGTCCACTCGGCCCTGACCGGCAACGACCGGTCGGCCATCGAGCGTGTGCTGAGCAACATCGAGGGGTCCTTGCCCGTGTACCGGGCCATCGCGTTGGTGGACACACGCCGCGGGGTGGTGGCGTCCTGGCCGCACCCGCTGCTCACGCAGGACCCGATGGTGTCGGCCGCGACGACCCGTGCGACCTTCCGCGCCGTGCAAGACGGTGACCACGGGGTGGTCGCCAAGCGCGTGCCGCTGAGCAGGCACCGTGCGCTCGTCGCGGAGCTGTCGCTCGCTGACGCCGCGCCCCACCTGCCCGGCCTTCGCTTCGGCGACACAGGCACCGCATCGGTGGTCGACAAGGATGCGCGGGTGTTGCTGTCCGGCTCCCCGGCACGACGCGGTCGCACGCTCACCGCCAAGCCGATGGTGGCGATGGCGGCCGGGTTGCAGCCCGGTCAGGCCGCGTACTACGCCCCCTTGGTAGGCCGCCGGGTCCTCACGTCGTACGTGCCGGTGCCCGACTACGACTTCGGCGTCATGGTCGACCTCGCCCAGAGCGAGGCCTACGGCGACCTCACGGAGCTGGCGGTGCTGGTGCTGTGCGGCGTGCTGGTGGCCGCAGTCATCGGGGTGGCCGCCACGCTGGCGGTGGGTCGCGGGCTGGCCTCGACCGAGCGGCGCTTGCAGGACCGACGCAAGACGGCCGAACGGCAGGCGATGACCGACCCGTTGACCGGCCTGGCCAACCGCCGCAAGTTCGAAGCCGTCCTCGCCGAGGCCGTCGCCCGCGCGGACGCCGGCGGTCCGGCGGTGTCAGTGACGATGCTCGACCTCGACCGCTTCAAGGCGCTCAACGACACCCGTGGCCATCCGGCAGGGGATGCCGCGCTGCGGGCGGTTGCCCGCGAGCTAGCCGGACACATCCGCGACAGCGACCTGGTCGCGCGGCTGGGCGGCGACGAGTTCGCCGTGCTGCACGCCGGCGCCGTCCACGAGGTCGCCGTGGCGGTGGCGGCGCGGATCGCCGATGCCGTCGCCGCCCTCGGCATCGTCTCGGACCCCACGCATGCGCTGCTGCTGACCGTCAGCACCGGCTCGGCGCAGTGGTGCACCGGCATGTCCGCCGCCGAGGTGCTCGCCGCAGCCGACGTGGCGCTGTACCGGACCAAAGAGCAGCGTCGTCAGCGCGACCGCAACCGCATGGTGGTCAGGGCCACGTAGCATCGCTGCAATGGCACAGTCGGTCGGCGGTGGCGTCCTCGTCGCCCTTGTCGTCTCCGGTCTTGGCCTGATCGTGGTCGGCGCTGCGCGGCGCCGCCCCGGTCCGGTGCCGCCCCGTGAGGAGTACCTGACAGGCTGGCAGGCGCTGCACGGCGGGTACGACGTGGCGTCCGGGAGCCCGTGGGTCCGCGGATGGCTGGGGCTGACGTACGCGGTGGCGCGACCGCTCGGGGTCGCCGGCGTGTCCCCGCACGTCATCACCGCGCTGTCGACGTGGCTGACCGCGGCGGTCGTCGCTGCGGCCGCGGCGGAGGGACGCTGGCCGCTGCTCGGCGCGGTGCTGCTGGTCCTGGCCGGCTTGGGCGACAGCCTCGACGGTGCGGTCGCCGTCATGCAGCGACGAGCAAGTGGCTGGGGCTACGTCGTGGACTCGGTGGCCGACCGCGTCAACGACCTGCTGCTGCTGGCAGCGCTGGCCCTTGCCGGCGCACCGTGGTGGCTGGCGGGCCTGTGCGCCGCCACCGTGTTCCTCCACGAGTACGCCCGAGCCCGCGCCGGCAACGCCGGCGCAATCGAGATCGGCACGGTGACCGTCGGCGAGCGCCCGAGCCGCATCATCCTCGCCGCGCTGGGGCTGGCCGGCGCGGGCCTCGCCGCGGGCCGCGCCCCGGTGGTGACGACGGCGGCCCTGGCGGCCCTCCTCGTGCTGTCAGCGATCGGCCTGGTGCAGCTGCTCGTCGACGTGCGCGCGCGGCTACGGCGAGCCGACGAGGTCGGCAACGATGCCGGCTGACAGGACAACCAGCGGCAGCCCGCCCCCCGGGTGGGAAGACCCGCCGACCAGGAACAACCCGGGGACGGCCGTCACGTTCGCGGGACGCCGAAAGGCGCTGCGCAGCCCGTTGGACGACGTCCCGTAGATCGCTCCGCCCGGCGCCCGGGTGCGCAGTGCAAGGTCGGCGGGCGAGACCACCCGGCGGGTGACCACCCGGTGGCGCACATCCAGACCACGAGACGCCAGCACGGCGAGGACGTGGCCGGCGTAGTCGTCGGCCAGGCCTTCGTCGGCCCAGTCCACAATCCCGTGGCGGGGCGCGTTGACCAGCACGAACCAGCTCTCCGCGCCGGCGGGTGCGGCGGCAGCGTCATCGGGCGAGGCGACGTAGACGGTCGGGTCGGTGACCGGCCGGGGGTGACGGCCGAATATCGCGTCGAACTCCCCGTCGTAATGGCGTGGGAACAGCACACGGTGGTGCACGGGGTCGGGTGTGCGACCGGACAGACCGAGGAGCACGACGAACCCCGACAGCGACGGCACCGCTCGACGCAGCGCGGCCGCAGCCCGCCGGCCTGCCGACGGCGCCAGCAGGTCGCGGTACACGTGCGCCGCGTCGGCGTTGGCCACCACGACGTCGGCGCGCAGCCGCTCGCCGTCGGCCAGGGTCACCCCCGTGACCCGACCGCCGGACAGGCTGATGCCGCGCACGTCCGCGCCGGTGCGGATCTGCGCCCCGCGCTCGCAGGCACGTTCGGCCAGCGCGTCAGCGATGCGGTACAGGCCGCCCTCGACGTACCAGGCGCCGAACCGCTGCTCGGCGTACGGGATGACCGCGAGGGCCGCCGGCGCGCGTCGAGGGTCGGATCCGGTGTACGTCGCGTAGCGGTTCAGCAGGATCCGGAGTCTGGGGTCTCGCAGATGGGTCCGGCCCAGAGAGCGCAGCGACCGGTGCGGGGCGACGGTGGCGAGATCACCGAGGCGCAGCGCCTGTCGCGCGAACCACCGCGCGCCGCCGATGGGCGAGCGCAGGAACGGCTGCTCGACCGCGCGCCACATCGCGCCCGCACGGCGCATCAGGCGCCGCCAGTCGTCGCCGCTACCGGGGCGCAGCGCGTCGTCGAGCCGGTCGCAGAAAGCGTCGAGATCCGCGGTGGAATCCAGCACGGTCCCGTCGTGGAACCGGTACCGGGCGATCGGTTCCACGGGGTGCAGGCGCAGCACGCCGTCCAGCGGGTCGCCCGTGGCGGCGAACAGCTCCTCGAGGACCTGCGGCATCGTCAGCAGCGAGGGGCCGGTGTCCCAGGCGAAGCCGTCGGCTTCATGACGTGCCAGCTTCCCACCGACCGTGGCGGCCTGCTCGCACACGACGACGTCGTGGCCGACGGCTGCCAGGCGCGCCGCAGCCGCGAGACCGCCGACGCCGGCGCCCACCACCACGACTCTCACAGCGTCCGGCCCTTCCACTGCAGCCGTCCGGTGCGCCAGGCCCAGATGCTGCGGCCCCACAGCCATGCGAGCACCGCGATCGACAAAGGGTGCGCGGACGCGTCGGTTGGGCGGCCGCCGGTCCGTCGTGCCGCGATCACCCGGCTGGTGACCCCGGCGGCGTAGCCCAGCGCCGCGGTCGCCGCCCCGGGGCGCCGGCCTGCCACCCGCCACACCGCCGCAACCGGGGGTGCGACGTACAGCAGCAGCAGCCCGCCGACGATGCCGGCACCACCCCAGGGACGGCGGGTGATCGACCACAGGCTCTTGGTGTAACCGTCGCGCAGCTCACGCCAGCCCCCGTACATGCGGCAGCTCGCGACGGTGGTTCCGTCGGCCACGGTCACCCGCGACCCGTGCCGCTTGAACGCCCGGGCGAGGGCCACGTCCTCGATGACCTCGGCCGCGACTGACGCGTGGCCCCCGGCAGAGCGGTACGCATCCGCTCGGCACACGAGCAGCTGCCCGTTGGCTGCGGTCAGCGACGGCCGCGGCGACCGTTCGGCCAGCCGCAGCGGCAGGAACGTCAGCCACGACCACTGCAGCAGCGGCTGCACCAGCCGCTCCGCGACCGTCACGGCGGTCTGCCGTGGGTACGGCGACACGAGGTCAAGCGAGGCGGTGTCGAGCAGCGCCGCGGTGCGGGCCAAGCCGTCCTCGGCGACGATGACGTCGGCATCGAGGAAGGCCAGGATCCGGCCGCGGGCCGCGGCGGCGAGCTGATGGCAGGCGAAAGGCTTTCCGAGCCACCCGGGGGGCAACTGGGCCCCCCGCAGCAGCGTGACACGCCGGTCGGCCGCGGCGACCTTCTCGACCACTGCCGCCGTGTCGTCGCTCGACCCGTCGTCGAGCACGATCACCTCCAGCACGACCCCACGCGATTGCAGCACCGCCTCGATGCACGCCGCGATCGACCGGCCTTCGTCTCGCGCCGGGATCAGCACGCTGACCAGCGGGACGAATCCGCCCGTCGGCGCGGGCGGGGGAGTCCGCAACCGACGTGCGTTGCGCGCGGTGTGCGCCGCCAGCGCGACGCCGGCGACGGCCGCAGCGTCCACGACGTTCATGTGCGGTACGAGCGTGCCAGCAGCGCCACGACGACCCCCATCCCCAGACCCCCGACGATCGCGGACTCGGGCAGGTCGAAGAAGAGCGCGTGCGCCATCACCGACGAGGCGTAGGTCCATAGGTACAGCCCGATCGGTACCCGGTCGTCGGGACTGTCCGGCGTGGCACGCCACAGCACCGCCATCATGAGCACGGCGACCACGAGCCATCCCAGGAAGTTCGCAACCGGTACCCCCATCAGATGGGGGCCGGCCGTCGGTTCCCAGACCCAGTGCCCCGCGTCGAGCATCTGCGGGTCCAGAAAGAGGTCCCACGCCGCCAGCGCCGCGCCGGCGACGAGGGGACCAAGGGCGCCGTGGCGGCTGATCCGCCGGCCCACCACCAGCGCGGGATACCCCATCATCGTCCACGCCAATGGGATGACCAGCGGGACGCCGGCGAGCTGACGGCCCAACGTCTCCGTGTAGCGGTAGGCGCCGAACGGGACGCCGGTGGCGACACCGATGACCTCGACGAGCAGCCCACCCCCGGCGGTGACCGCCACCAGTGCCGCGGCGAACCGCACCCCCCGCCACACGATCGCATGCGCCACGGACGCGGCGAAGAACACGATCACCGTGATGACCGTCAGCCGATCGCGCGCCGGCCCGGTCGGGGTGAGCGGGTAGACGATCTGCGCCAGGACTGCCGCTGCAGCGAGCACCACCGGTGCGGTGGTGGCCGGGGCCCAGCGTCGCGCCACGGCGACCGTCACCGCCGACGCCACCACGGCCGGCGGTCACCCAGCAGCACCCGCGCCGCCGAACGGCCACTCGCCCCGAACACGCCCCCGCCGGGGTGCGTCGACGCCCCGGTCAGGTACAGGCCCTCCACGGGGGTGCGGTAGCCGGCGAGCTCCGGCAGGGGCCGCCACGCGAACATCTGGTCCAGCGACATCTCCACATGCATGACGTTGCCGCGGCGCAGCCCCAGTTCGCGTTCGAGGTCGAGGGGGGTCTGGACGTGCATGTGCTCGACGCTGTCGGCGAAACCGGTGGCGGCCGCGTCCACCGCGAGGACCAGCTTGTGGCCCTCCCGCTCGGCGATGTCGTCCCAGTGCTCGCCCGTCCGCAGCTCGTACGGGTGCCACTGGCCCCACACGGTCACGTTGTGCTTGTCCGGGGGAGCGATGGTGTCGTCGAACGCGGAGAAGGTCATCGCCAGCGCCGCGGGTGTCTCGGGCGGGCGTCCGGACATGAAGTCGGCGTGGGCTTGGCGCAGCATGGCCCGCGACGGGGCGAGCAGCTGCAGCGCCCGCCACTCGCCACCGCCGATGCCGGCGGGGTACCGCGGGAGCGCCGACGTCGCCAGGCGGACCACCATGCCGATGCCATTGCCCACGCGGATCGCCGAGCGCGCCCGTGCGGCGAACGCCGGCGGCAGTGAATCCCATCCGACCAGCTCGAAGGTCGTCAGGACATGGCAGCCGGCCACCACCGTGGCGGCGGGGATGCGATCGCCGCTGTCGGTCTCGACGCCCAGGACGCGGCCCGATGCGGTCGCGATGCGTGCGCACCCGTCGCCCAGGCGCACGGTCCCCCCCAGCTGCTCCAGGCGCCGCGCGAGCGCGACCGACAGCATGCCGGAGCCCCCCACCGGGTGACCTGGCGGACGGTGGTGCATCACCGCGTTCCAACCGACGAGGTCGGCGGTGGCCACCTCGTGCGTCGGGGGCCCCGACTGCGCACCCAGCCAGGCCAGTGCCGTCTTCAGACGCTCGTCGGTGAAGTGCTCGTCGAGCAGACCGTCACCGCTGCGCAGGAACTGCCGGGACAGCTCGATGCCGTCCACCCCGCTTCCCCGGCCGATGCTCATCAGGCTTCGTCCCAGGCGGCCGGGGGTCGGCGGCTGCGCGAAGGCCTCGAACACCTTCAGGTTGCGCTTGCCCCAGGTCGTCGCGAACTCGCGGTACGCCTCGGCGTCTTGCGCCCCGCAGACCTGCGCGATCGACGCGCACGTCGCGTCGAGGTCCACGTGGAAGGTGATGGCTTCGTCGCCGAACGGGGCGAAGCCCCAAGGGTCGAGGTCCTGGTACGCAAGGCCCATGGCAGCCAAGTCGAGGTCCTCGATGATCCCCGTGTGGCGCACCATGATGTGCGCCGAGGAGCCCACATCCATGCGGTAGCCGCCAAAGCGCTCGACGGTGGAGACGGCCCCGCCGACGACCGAACGCCGCTCGACCACCTCAACGTCCAGGCCCGCACGGGCGAGGTAGCACGCCGCCACGAGAGCGTTGTGGCCTGCGCCGACCACGACGACGTCACGCATCGCCGGCGATCCCATGGCCGCCGCCGACCGGGTCGCGCCCGTCGATGGTGCCCTGCGAACCCACGACGGCGAACCGAGCGAACAGCTCCTCGCCGTACCACTGCAGGTCCTGCGTAGCGCGGATGACCTGCTGGTGCGCTGCCGTCCGGTAGGCGTAGTCGGTGAGCGCACGCGTGGAGTCCCAGACGCTGAAGGTTCCCTGCAGGCCGACCGGTGCCTCGCCGAACCCGAACGACAGCCGCAGTCCCGGCTGACGGCGCAGGTCAGCGGCCACCGGAGGCACCGCCCGCCAGAACCGCACCGCCTGCGACCACCGGATGCGGGCACGGGTGACGGCGGCCGCTGGACCCGGGGCGTCTGTCGCCGCGACCGCGCCGGCGAGGGGATCGCGGCCCCCCCACGCTCCCCGGCTCCGAAGCGGCAGAAGGTCGACCCGCCAGCGCTCGCGCGCGGTGCGCCGCCACGCTGCGAACGCGCGGCCGGCCCGCTCGAAGCGTTCGAGGGCTTCCCGGTCGTCCCACACGGTGAACAGGCCCCAACGGCACAGGTCCGCGTCGCGCAACGAGAACGAGTCGCCACGGTTGGTGCCGACGGACCGGGCGAACCGCAGCCCGGCGGTGCCCCGCAGCG
This sequence comes from Egibacteraceae bacterium, assembly GCA_035540515.1. Lineage (GTDB taxonomy): Bacteria > Actinomycetota > Nitriliruptoria > Euzebyales > Egibacteraceae > WHTG01. The sequence continues at coordinate 12,532 of DATLGM010000368.1, forward strand.
ACAGCGGGTCCGCGGCCATGCGCCACAACGCACCGGGGACACGGTGTCGCTCCACGGAGAACACGTGGAAGCTGGCCAGGGGGCGCGACATCAGCGCGACAGTAGCGCGCGCGGCCGGAGCGGGTCGGGCTCCCGCAGGGGGAGCCCGACCGGCGTCACCCCTTCACGGACCCTGCCGTCAGGCCGCGAACGAAGAACCGCTGCAGCGAGAAGAACACGATCAGCGGCACCGTCATCGTGATGAACGCACCCGCGGTCAGCAGGTGCCACTGCTGGCCCTGGCTGCCGATCAGGTTCGCCAAGTTCAGCGTGACGACCTCGACCCGCGCCTGCCCGCCCAGGAACACCAGCGCGACCAACAGGTCGTTCCAGGTCCACAGGAACTGGAAGATCGCGTAGGCGGCCAGTGCCGGGATCGACAGGGGGATGATCAGCCGCCAGAAGGTCTGGAAGTGGCTGGCGCCATCCACGCGTGCGGACTCGATCACCTCGCGTGGCAGTGAGCCCATGTAGTTGCGGAACAAATACACGGCCAGGGGCATGCCGAAGCCGGCATGCGCCAGCCACACGGCGAGGAACGTCCCGTTCCACCCGAGGGTGTTGTAGACGCGGAACAGCGGCAGGAACGCCACCTGCAACGGGACGACGAGCAGGCCCACGAAGATGACGAACAGCACCTCGCGGCCCTTGAACTCCATCCACGAGAACGCATACGCCGCGAACGCGGCGATGGTGATCGGGATCACCGTCGCGGGGATGGCCACGACGAGACTGTTGACGAACGCGTTGGCCATGCCGCCGCCGAACAGCACCTGGTCGTAGTTGGCCAACGTCCACTGGGTGAAGTCGAACGGGTTGGCCAGCACCGTCCACCAACCGGTGCTGCGCACGGCGTTGGGGTCGCGGAACGACGAGATCAGCAGGCCGATGGTGGGGATCGTCCACATGGCGACGATGAGGAACAGCGCGATGCGGGCGAACAGCCTGCCCCTGCCGGTGGCGGGCGCGCCGCCGGTGGTGATGCCCGAGCCCTTGGCCTTGACGTACCCCTGGTTCTCGTCGACGACGGGTGCGGGGGTGACCTGACTCATCGCATGGCCTCCTCGGCCCGGAACCGACGGATGTTGACGACCATGAACGGGATGGTCACCAGGATCAGGAAGACCACGATCACCGCGGCGCGTCCGAAGTGCCCGATGGTGAACATCTCCTTGATGAACCGGTTCGCGATCACCTCGGTGCCGTAGTTGCCGTTGGTCATGACGTAGACGATGTCGAAGACCTTCAGCACCAGGATCAAGATGGTGGTGCCGACGACGACGACCGTGGACTTGATCTGGGGCAGCACCACGCGCCAGAAGATCTGTGACTCCTTGGCTCCGTCGATGCGTGCGGCCTCCAGCGTCTCCTCGGGCACGTTCTTGATCGCGGCGGACAGCAGCACCATCGCGAATCCGGCCTGCAGCCAGATCATGATGAACATCAGGGCGAAGTCGTTGACGGCCGTGCTCTGCAGCCAGGCGATTGGTTGCCCGCCCAGCCCCTGCCAGATGGCGTTGAGGATGCCGATCTGCGGGGTTCCTGGGGCGCGCCAGGCATAGACGAACCCCCAGATGGTGCTCGCCCCGACGAAGCTGATGGCCATCGGGAGGAAGATCAGGGACTTGGAGGTGTTCTCCCAGCGCGGCTTGAGCTTGTCGGCGAGCACGGCGACCGCCAGACCGATCGCGACCGACACCGCGGGAACGACGATGATCCACAGCAGGTTGTTCCAGATCGCCGTCCGCATCGCGGGGTCCGTGACCAAGAACTGGTAGTTGTCCGCTCCGACGAAGGATTCGCTGCGAGCGTCCAGGAAGCTGTTGCGCAGCGTCAGCAGCGCGGGGACGAGCAAGAACAGTCCGACCACGAGCAGGGCCGGCCCGACGAACACGTACGGCTTCAGCCGCTGCTCCCACGTCTCCGGCAGCAGCTCGGTGCCACGGTTGAGCAGCCAAAACAGGACCATGACGCCGCCGACGCCGAGCGCGATGGCGATGAGAACACTGACGAGCTGCCCCACGGCTCCTCCTTCGGGTCGTACGAAGCGGGGCGGAGCCGCTGTTGGCTCCGCCCCGGTGCTCGACTACTCCTCGCCGCCCTCCGGCCAGGCGTTGTCGATGTTCGTCAGTGTGGCGTCGAGGTCCTGGCTGCCCGACAGCCATGCGACGACCTCACGCCAGAACGCGTCGGTGCCGACCTGTGCGGGCATCTGGTCGGACGCGTCGAACCGGGCGAACTCAGCGTTGGCGAAGATCTCACCCTGACGGGTCAGCGCCTCGGACGGGTACGACTCCGGATTGAAGTCGGCCCGCGGCGACAGCGAGCCGGCGCCTTCGTGGCCCATCCAGGCTTCCTGGCCCTCGGCCGACAGCAGGAACTCGACGAACTCGCCGGCGGTCGGGTTGTCGGTGTGGACGGCGACCAGGTCACCGGCGAACAGCGCCGGCGGCGGGCCGGACTCGGTCCCCGGCAGGGGAGCCACGTCGTACTCCGTGCCCAGCTCACCTTCGAAGCTGCCCTCGATGAAGCCGGCCTGACGGTGCAGGAAGCACCCCGGCTCCTCCTGGTTCATGGGCTGGACCGCATCCGCGAACGGTGTCTGCAGGATGCCGGTGGTCCCTCCGACGACGTACTCCTCGTTGAACCAGATCTCCTCGAGCTCCTCGAAGGCCGCGCGGACCTCGTCGGAGTTGAACTGGATCTCGTGGTTCACCCACTGGTCGTAGACGTCCGGACCGTGCAGGCGGAGCATGATGTCTTCGATCCAGTCGGTGGCGACCCAGCCGGTGGCGTCGGCGCTCTCGATGCCGATGCACCAGGGAGCGCGGCCAGGCTCGGGGGTGTCCTGGGCGATCTGGTCGGTGAGCGACTTCAGGTCGTCCCACGTCTCGGGGACCTCGTATCCGGCGTCGGTGAAACGCTGACCGGCCGTCCACAACAGGCTCTTGAAGCCGACCTTGACGACGACGCCGTACTCGGTGCCGTCGAAGGTGCCGGTCTCGACCATGCCAGGAACCAGCTGGTCATTCAGCGCCCCGACGTCCACGCCGGCTTCGGACAGCGGTGTCGCGTCCTGAGAGACCCGTTCGAGGAGACCGGGCTGCGGGTACAGCGCGACGTCTGGCGGGTTGCCACCCTGGACGCGCGTGACGACGACCGTCTCGAAGTTCGGCGAGGCCTCGACCTCGACGGTGTTGCCCGTCTGCTCCTGGAAGGCGTCGACGGCTTGCTGCAGCGCCGCTTGCTCCTCCTCACCGGAAATGCCGTGGAGCAGCGAGACCGTGCCGCCGCCCTCGCCGTCACCGCCTGCACCACCGCCATTGCCTTCGCCGTTGCCTCCGTTCCCGCAGGCCGCGGCCAACATGGCCGCCACGACCAAGAAGGCCAGGCGGGTCGTCCATACGTGCGTGCGCATTACGTGCCCTTCTGTTGTTTCGGCGGCTACAGCTCGCGCAGGGCGAGCCCGGAGTCGATGTCGAAGAAGTGGAGGTACTCGGTGCGGAAGCCCAGCTCGATGTGCTCGCCGACCTTCGGCCGGTCCTTGGGCTCCAGGCGCGCTGTGAAGGTCTGCCCGCCCCGGTCCGCGGAGCGCTGCAGCTCCTCGAAGGCGTCGGCGTCGTCGATGGCCTCGCGCATGTCCTCCGAGACGATGGGCGGCGCCGCGGTCTTGAAGTGGACGAGGACGTCGGACCCCAGGGCCTCGACAAGACCGACCTCGACCGAGATGCGCTGACCGTCCGCCGCCCGGCTGCCGGGGACGAAGTGCTC
>DATLGM010000369.1:0-8277 GCA_035540515.1 Egibacteraceae bacterium
GTGGCCGAGCACGACCCCCCGGCCGGCGTCCACGTCGGACTCGAGCAGCCGTGCCGCCAGCCCTGCGGTCACTCGCCGGACGACCATCCGGTTCATCGCCGCGGGGCCGGCGCCCAGCGGCCCGCGGATGCCGGCCGTTCCGAACTCCAGGCGTGCGCCGAACATCGCGGCGAGAGCCGCCTCGTCGCCTGAGTCGAGCACGCCTTCGAGCTCAGCGCGGGTGTCCGGGTCCGGATCGGCAGCCAGCCAGCGGCGGGCGTCGTCCTCGACGTTCAAGCGGGTGCTCCTTGTCGGCGGCGTCGGCGGGGGCGCCACGCTATCGCCCACGGGCGCGATGGAGGACGACGAGGTGATCGTCGCGCTGGACTCGACCGCCGGTTAGCACCGCCCCGCGGCTGGGCAGGAACCGTGCCATGCCATCACAGCCCACCCCCGCGGTCCTACTCGACCTCGACGGCACCCTCGTCGACTCGGTCTTCCTGCACGTCGTCACCTGGCACCGCGCGCTGCTCGACGCCGGCCACCAAGTCCCGGCTTGGCGGATCCACGAGGGCATCGGCATGGGGGGCGAGCGCCTCGTGCCGTGGCTGCTCGGCCGCCACGTCGAGGAGGCCGACGAGCTCAAGGACGCGCACAAGAAGCTGTTCCTGGACCACGCCGAGGAGCTGGTCCCGACGCCGGGGGCACACGCGCTGCTCGACGACCTGCGCCGGCGCGAGGTGCCGTTCATCGTTGCGACGTCAGCCGGGGGGGAGACCGCCGAGGCGCTGCTGGGCGCTCTGGGCAATCCCGAGGTCGACGTGTTCAACGCCGACAGCGTCGGGTCGCCCAAGCCGGCGCCCGACCTGCTCGCCGCGGCGCTGGACGAGCTCGGCACGTCGGCCGACGACGCCACCATGGTCGGTGACAGCCCCTGGGACGCCGAGGCGGCCGACCGCATCGGTGTGCGCATGCTGGCGGTGCGCTGCGGCGGTTTCGGCGACGGTCGCCTGCTGGACGCTGGTGCCTCGGACGTCGTCGACGACCCCCGGGCGCTGGTGGGTCGGCTCTAGCGGCCAGGCCCCCGCGCCGCTCCGCGCCGGCGCGGCGATCGGCCATCCGAGGCCGGTCACCCTGTCAGCGTCGGATCGACTCCTCCCTCCGTGTCGTGCCGTCGCACGTCGTAGCGACAACCGCCCAACCCGCAGGGCAGACCGGGCGTCTTCGACGAGCTTGCCGAGAGCTTGTCGCTGTGAGGTGCGACAGGGGGACCGCATCACCACCCCCTGGCGAACTCACGCCGACGTCAGGGCGACCAGCCGGTCGACGTCGGTCTCGTCGGCCGCCACAGTCGGCGGCACGGGCAGGCCCGGAGGCGGCGGGTACTTGTGGCCCACGCCGGTGTCGAAGATCACGACCTCGTCGTCTTGTTCGACCTCGCCGTCGTGCACCAGCTGCGCCACGGCGGCGACGGCGGCACCGGTTTCCGGGCTGACGTACCCCAGGCCGTACTTGCCAGCCGCACGCTGCCCGGCGTCCATGTCGGCCTCCTCGACAGCGACCGCCGTGCCGTCCGAGGCGCGCAGCGCATCGAGGATCAAGAAGTCGCCGACGGCCCCGGGAACCCGGATGCCGGCCGCCCGAGTGGCCGCCCTGGCCCACGGCGCGGCGAAGCGCTGGCCGTCCAGGAACGCGCGGACGATCGGCGCGCAGCCCGTGGTCTGGACGCTGACCATGCGCGGGCGGCGCCCGTCGATCAACCCAAGCCGTTCCAGCTCGTCGAACGCCTTCCACATCCCGACCAGCCCGGTGCCGCCACCGGTCGGGTAGACCACCACGTCGGGAAGCCGCCAGCCCAGGTCCTCGGCGAGCTCGAGTCCCATCGTCTTCTTGCCCTCGACGCGATACGGCTCCCGCAGGGTGCTGACATCGAACGCGCCGGTGGCGTGGGCGATCCGGCGGGCGATCGCGCCACAGTCGTCGATCAGCCCCTCCACCAGCAGCACAGCGGCGCCGTTGACCTGGCACTCGACGAGGTGCACGGCCGGCACGTCGGCGGGCATCACCACGGTGACCGCCACGCCGGCGGCGGCGCCGTACGCCGCGAGCGCACCGGCCGCGTTGCCGGCCGAGGGGGCGATGAACGCCTCGACCCCCAGCTCGACGGCACGGCTCACCGCGGCCGCCATGCCGCGTGCCTTGAACGAGCCGGTCGGGTTCAGACCCTCGGCTTTGACCCGCAGGCGGGGGACTCCCAGCCAGCGGCCAAGACGCGGCGCCGGCAGCAGCGGCGTTGCGCCTTCGCCCAGGTGGACCCGGTGGCGGGGGTCTCGCACCGGCAGCAGCTCCGACCAGCGCCACATGCCGCCCGTCCGCCGCGTCGACATCGACGCGCGGGTCAGCGTCCGCGCCGCGGCGGCGAGGTCGTAGTGCGCGAGCAGGGGCCTGCCGTCGGCGGGATCCACGCCCCACAGGCGGTCGGCGTCGTACAGCGCCCCGGACAGGGAACCGTCGAGGTGCGTCAGCGTGGAGGCGGACATGGGCGAACCCTAGAGCCCACGGGTAGGGTCACGGCGATGGCGGACCGGCCCCTGCTCGACCTCGCGGCGCTGCGCCAGGAGTACTCGGCGGTCGACTTCGACGAAGCACAGGCCGCGGCCGACCCCATCACGCAGTTCCGCTCCTGGCTGGACGAAGCCGTGGCGGCGGGCATCCCGGAGCCCAACGCCATGGTCCTGGCCACCGCTGACGAGCACGGGACGCCGTCGGCGCGGACCGTGCTGCTCAAGGGCTTGGACGACCGGGGGTTCGCGTTCTTCACCAACCACGACAGCCGCAAGGGCCGGGAGCTGGCCGGGCGGTCAACGGCCGCCGCCGTGTTCCCGTGGATCGCGATGCGCCGCCAGGTCACCATCCGCGGACACGTCACCGTCGTGGAGGATGCGGAGTCAGACGCGTACTTCGCGACCCGTCCCCGCGGCAGCCAGCTCGCCGCGTGGGCCTCGACCCAAAGCCGGCCGCTTCTCGACCGCGCAGCGCTGGACCAGGCGATGGCCGAGGCCGTCCGCCGGTTCGGCGACGCCCCAGTCCCGCGCCCGCCCCACTGGGGCGGCTACGTGCTGGGGCCCGACGAGGTCGAGTTCTGGCAGGGCCGACCGGACCGGCTCCACGACCGGCTGCGGTACCGGCGCACGGACGACGGCTGGGCGCTCGAACGCCTGTGGCCGTGACCCCGCCGCTTACCGGCGCCCGCGCCCGGCGAGCAGCGGGACGAGCATCTCGGCAGGGGTGAGGCTGCCGTGATGGGACCGCATCCCCGCCTCGTGCGGGGCGTCGGGGTCTAAGAAGATGACGGCGTCCCGCGCGGCGCAGACGACGTCGCCGACGCGCCCGCGGACGGTCAGCGACCCCCCGGGTCCAAGCCAGCCCTCGTCGAACAGCTGGTCGCGGGTGAACACCCAAGCGCGGTCACCGAAGGACTCCTGGCACGCTGCAGCGAGTTCCGCTGCGGCCCCGTGCCGGGCGTGCAGCGTCCGAAAGCGCCCCTCCCCCGAGTAGGCGTGGACCATGGGGTGCACGGCACCCATGGTCAGGGCGTCACCGGGTTCGACGTGCACCTGGCCGTGGTCGGCGGTGACCAGGAGCACCCAGTCGGACGGCAGCGCGTCCAACAGGTCACCGACGAGCCGGTCGGTGCTGCGCAGCTCGGCGGCCAGGAAGTCGTCGTGCAGCCCGTACTCGTGGGCCACCTTGTCCACCCCGTCGTAGTAGGCGTACACCAGGGGGCGGTCTCCTGAGACCAGCCGCCGGCAGTGCTCGACCAGCGCCGCGGTGGTCGTCCACCCGATCAGCGGCACGTCACGCAGGTGGGCTTCGGTGAACCCGCTGTGGCGGAACTCCGCGCGCGTGACCACGGGAACGTCGCGTCCCAGGAAGGGGGGCACCGGCTGGACGGAGCGGGGGTCCGGACCATGGTGAGCACTCCACCCGAGCACGTTCAGCGGCTCCCCCGCGACTCGGATGCGGTAGCCGGCCAGCCCGTGCACGGCCGGTGGCGCGCCGGTGGCGATGGACGTCAGGCCCGCCGAGGTCGTCGACGGCACCGCGCTGGTGATGGGGCCACCGGCCATGGCGCTGATGTGCGGCAGGTGCTCACGATGGCAGGTCACCATCTCCCAGCCCAGGCCGTCGATCGTGAGCAGCAACGCCCCGCGGGCCCCGTCGACGGCGTCGGGCAGCCACGACGCTGACGCGCCGTCGAGCACGGCCGGCACGATGCCGCCGATCCATGCCCCGTCGTACTGCGGCCGCACCGGTTCCATGAGCCGCAGCCTATGGCAGGACAACGACGGCCTCGTGGCGAAGCACCCTCTGAGTCCCCTTCACTGCGCCGTCTGGAGACACCTCGTGGGAACCCTCGCCAGTTCCAACCTCCGTGCCCGCTGGCTGTTGCTCGCCCTGGTCCTCGCCCTCGTGGGCGGACTCCAGGCCGGCAACCGCGCGACCGCCAGCACCGCCGTGGTCGGTGGTGACAGCCAGGCGTACACGGCCGGACGCGACGGTGGTCCCAGCCATGCGACCGCCTACGACGGCGAGATGCTGACCGTTCAGGCGGTCGACGTCGGCCGCCAGGCGGCCGAGCCCACGGTCGGCGTGGACGCCGACGGCAACGCGTTCTTCGCCGCCGGCACGTTCGACGGCCCCGGCATCGTCGTGCCGCAGACCTTCGTGATGAAGTCGACCGACGGCGGTCTGACGTGGGAGAAGACCTCCCCCACCCTGCCCAACGGCAACGCCAGCCCCCCGGTGACGCTGGACCCGTACGTGTACACCGACGACACGACGGGGCGGGTGTTCAACCCGGAGCTGTACCTCGGTTGCACCTACATGAACTTCTCCGACGACGCCGGCGCGACGTGGGTGCCCAACCCGGTCGCCTGCGGAAGCTTCGTCAACGACCACCAGACGATCGCCACCGGCCCGCCGCCGGCCAACCTCAAGCCGCTGATGCAGGTCTATCCCAACGTCCTGTACTACTGCTTCAACCGCGTGGCGGACGCCAGCTGCAGCCGCAGCATCGACGGCGGTCTGACGTTCCACCCGACCGGCAGCCCGGCGTTCCTGGGCTTCGACCCGGCCAACGGCGGCCTGTGCGGCGGGTTGCACGGCCACATCGACGTGGGGCCGGAGGGCAACCTGTATCTGCCCAAGGGTCACTGCAACAAGCCGATGCTGGGCGTGTCCACCGACGGTGGCACGACCTGGACCCGCACGTTGGTCAGTGACAAGGTCCCGGCGGCGAGCACGCACCTGGCGGTCGAGGCAGACGACGCCGGCAACGTGTACTTCGTGTGGTGGGGACGTGAGGACCGCCTGCCGTACATGGCGGTCTCGCGAGACGGCGGCAAGACGTTCGGCGAGCCGCTGATGATCGCCCCGCCCGGTGTCGCCGAGGTCAACTTCCCCATCGTCACGGCCGGCGAGGAAGGACGGGTCGCGATCGCGTTCCCCGGCACGACGGTCGGCGACCGTGCCGACAAGCTGCGCCCGTGGAACCACTACATGGTCGTGACGGACAACGCGCTGGCCGAGGAGCCGGTGTTCCTGTCGACCACCGCGAACCCGCTGGACGACCCGATCCTGCGCGGCGACTGCGGCCCCGGTCGGTGCGGGCCCCTGTGGGACTTCCAGGACATCCAGGTGTCCGCGGCAGGGGGCGAGTTCTGGGCCGCCGTCGCCGACGGATGTGTCCGCACCTGCGTGACCCGCGGCAACAACTACCGCGAGAGCGTCGGTCAGGGCATCGCCGTGCGGCAGCTGTCCGGCCCGCTGCTGCGGCCATCAGCGGCGACCGACGGCTAAGGCGTCGGCGGAGCGGTGGCCTGCTGCGGCAGCGGCAGGCCTTCCGCGTCGACCTCCGGCGCGACGACGAACAGGATTTGCGAACCTTCACTGCACGTCGCCGACGCCTTGACGAAGTTGCGATGCGTCCCGTCGGAGACGAGCAGCTCGGCTTCGTACACCTCGTTCTCCGTCAGCAGGACCTCGATGCCGTCGAGTTCGGCGTAAGCGCGCTCGAACTGCACCGGCGTCATAGGCGCATACCCGGTGACGTGGACGAGCGGCCCCTGCTCGTTCGCGCTGGTCACGACGGTGCCATCGGGGGCGATCAGCCCTTGCACGTCCTCATCCACCGCCACCGGCGGCTCGGTGCAGGCCGGCAGCGCCTCGAGCGGCCCGTCGAGGTCCTCGTCGACCAGCGGGGCTGGGTCACCACCGCAGCCGGCGAGCAGCGCCAGTCCCGCGAGGACGGCGCCCACCGGGAGCAGTCGACGGGTCAGCGAGAGATTCCCAGCTCGCGGAGGGCGTCGTGCAGCGCCTCGTACGCGGACCGGTCACCGACCAGCTCCTTGGCGGCCCGGCTGCGCTCGTCGGCAGACGCCTCGCGCACCGCGTCTGCCAGCGCCTCGCGGTCGCCGGCGCGCGCCCGGTCCACCACGCCGCGCACGGTCTCGTCGTCGATGTCGGTCATCCCCATCCCTGTCGTCGCGTCCGCAGATCCTTGCACCACTCGACGGTTTCTAGACTCCCCGGCGACATGAGGGGATCTACCGCGGGGCGTCATCTGCCTGCCGTGCTCGCCGCAGCGTTCGGACTGCTGCCGCTGTGGTTCATGCTCGCGGGCAGCCTGCGCCCCGTCGGCCTCCCCCCGCCGGCGGGTGTTGAGCTGTGGCCGCGGGACCCGACGCTGGACAGCTTCCGGCGTCTCCCCCAGCTGCTGCCGCTGTGGACGTACCTGGCCAACTCGGCGCTGGTGACGGCGATCGCGGTGCCGTTGACCGTCCTGGTCGCGTCATGGGCCGGCTTCGGGATCCGCCTGCTGGCCCCTCGTGCGCGCCGGTGGGTCATCGGCGCCTCGCTGGTGATCCTCATGATCCCTGTCACCGCCGTCTGGGCGACGCGATTCGAGGTGTTCCGACTGGCCGGTGCGATCGACACGTACATCCCGCTGGTCGCACCCGCGCTGGCGGCGACCTCGCCGTTCTACGTGCTGATCTACGCATGGGCCTTCGGTGGCGTCGGCGACTCGCAGCTGCACGCGGCACGGCTGGAAGGCGTGTCGACGTGGCGCATCTGGCGCAGCATCGTGATGCCCCAGGCGCGCACCGCCACCCTCGCCGTGGTCGTGCTCAGCTTCGCGTTCCACTGGGCGAACTTCATCGACGCCCTGCTGTATCTGAACAGCCAGGCCAGGTTCACACTTCCCCTTGGCGTGCGGTTCCTGCAGCTGCTCAACCCCACGGACTGGCCGCTGCTGATGGCCGGGGCGCTGGTCATGACGCTGCCGGCCGTGGTTGTCTTCCTGTTCGCCCAGCGGCTGTTCCTCGACGACCCGTTGCGCGGCCTGCGCGGGGGCCGTTCGTGATGCGCCTCGTGTCGGCGATGGCTGCCGTCGTGCTCGCGGCGTGCGCCACCGCCGCTCCGCAGTCCGCGGACTTGGCGGAGATCCAGTTCGTGCTGTTCGGCGATGCGACGGAGACCGCCGGCTACCAGCGGATGATCGACGAGTTCCACGAGACCACGCCCGGCGTGCGGGTCACCATGTCGCCGGTCGCCAAGCAAGACGACCTGCTGGCGAAGCTCACGACCGGCTTCGCGGGGGGCAGCCCCCCGGACGTGTTCTTGATCAACTACCGCAAGTACGGGCAGTTCGCCGCGCAGGGTGTCCTGGCGCCCGTGCAGCCGTATCTCGACGCCAGCGACAACCTTGATGAGGGCGACTTCGCGCAGACGTCGATGGACGCGTTCCGCTTCGACGGCGAGGAGCTGACCTGCCTGCCGCAGAACGTCTCGTCGCTGGTCGTGTACTACAACGCCGACGCCTTCGCCGACGCTGGTGTCGACCCCCCGACGCCCGGTTGGTCGTGGGATGACTTCCTGGCCGCGGCGCAGGCACTGACCGGTGACGGACGGTACGGCGTGGGCGTCGAGCCGTCGCTGATCCGCCTCGCACCGTTCGTGTGGTCGGCGGGCGGCGACCTGGTCGACGACCACGAGGACCCGACCCGCCTGACCATCCTGGACGGGCGCGCACGCGCCGCCGTCGACTTCTTCCTGGACCTGCAGTCCGAGCACGGGGTGGTCCCGCCGGAACGCGAGGAGCTGTCACTGGACGCCGAGTCGCGGTTCGTCAACGGCGGCCTCGGGATGCTGCTGGACAGCCGCAGGGTCGTTCCCACCCTGCGGACGATCACCGGGTTCGAGTGGGACGTCGCGCCCCTGCCGGTCGCACCGGGC
>DATLGM010000370.1:0-3227 GCA_035540515.1 Egibacteraceae bacterium
CCTCGCGCACAGTCCTGGCCGGGGACCCGCCCCCGCAAACCGCCTGCGACCGACGCGGCGCGGCACACGCCGTCGCCGTCGCCGTCCTAGACACCCCACGCCGGTAGCGCGTCAAGCTGCGGCGCGGTCTGGTTGCTCGACGACGGTCCAGGCGGCGTTCTCGTCGTAGGTCTGGCCGGTGGCCAGGCAGTGGTGGAGCTGGCCGAGGAGCTTGTTGCTCAGGCGGCGCAGGGCCTTGCTGTGGGTGTCGCCGGCCTTGCGGCGTCGGTCGTAGTAGGCGCGGGCGCCGGGGCTCTTGGTCAGGGCGCTGAAGGCCCACAGGTAGCAGGCATCGGCCAGCCGGCGGTTGCGGACGTGCCGGGACAGCACGACCCGGCCCTTGCCCGAGGCGCGGGTGATCGGGGCGCTGCCGGCGTAGCAGCGGCGGCTGGCAGCATCGGGCCAGCGGGAGCGGTCGTCACCGAACTCGCCGAGCACCCGGGCGCCGAGGACGAGACCGAGCCCGGGCAGGCTGTCGAGGATCTCGGCGTCCGGGTGCTGCTCAAAAGACGGCGCGAGCGCCTTCTCCAGCTCGCGCACGGCCTGGTCGGCCCCGTGCAGGCTGGTCACGAGCGCGCTGACTGCCGCGCCCATGGCCTGCTCGACTGCTGGCTGCTGATGCAGCTGCGGCGCGGCGAAGACCTCAGCGAGCCGGCTCGCCTCGGCCGGGCGGGTGCCGCGGCCGGCGGCGTGCAGCAGGTCCGTCAGCGCCGCACGGCTCAGCGCCGCGGCCGCGGTCGGCGTTGGCGCGGCCGCCAGCACCGCCAGCGCGGTGCGGGTAGTCAGGTCCGGAAACGCCTGCAACGCCGAGGGAAAGAACTCCCGCAGCAACGACCGCAGCCGGTTCGCGGTCTGCTGCCGTGCGTGCACGGCATCCTGATGGGCGCGGGCAAGCACCCGCACCGCGCCGACCTGCTCGCTGTCGTGCGGCATTGGCCGGTGCGCCTCGCGGTCGGTGCGCATGATCTGCGCGAGCAGCAGCGCGTCGGCCGGGTCGGACTTCGCGCCCGAGACGCCGTGCCGGTCCCGATAGCGGCTGACCGCCCGCGGGTTGATCGGGTAGACCCGGTGTCCCGCGGCGCGCAGCGCCGCGACCACCAGGCCACGGTCGGTCTCGATGCCGATGTCGACCGGCGTGAACTGCTCCGCGCCGCTGTGCTCGGCCAGCAGCGCTGACAGCGCGGTGAACCCGGCCAGGTCATCCGGGATCCGCCGCTTGGCCAGCAGCCGCCCCGCAGCGTCGACGATCGCGACGTCGTGGTGCTTCTCGGCCCAGTCGATGCCGCAGTAGATCTCCTCCAAGCCCCTCCTCCTTCGTGATTCCTCGAGATCGAGCCACGAAGGCCGCAGCGGCGACCTAATGGACAGCGCTCACAGGCGCGACACCCCACCAGCCGACAGCAGCCTCCAGCGACCGGCAGGGCCACCCTCTAGGACTAGCGATCAAGGTGGTCGCAGGCTCAGCCAGTGGTCACCTGCCGGCGGCTCGAGACGCAGACAACCGCAAGATCAACGGAGACCCTGCAGCTTGCTGCCCTCCCATTAGGCTTGGTGCGGCCGTTTCCTGCCTGCACTGAACTCCCGATTCCTGCGTGCACCACCGCGCTTCCGGCCTGCACCGCGCGGAATCGCCCTTGCACCGCGTCAGGAGACACGGCTGCTGCAGACGGGCGCTTGCCACAGTTACCGGTCGGTAGCATCCTGGGACTACTCGTCGGTAACCGGCGAGCCGCCGACTTCTCCGGGAGCCACCAGCAGCATGGGCCACTACAAGAGCAACCTGCGCGACATCGAGTTCAACCTCTTCGAGGTCTTCGGCGCCGACCGCGCGCTCGGGAGCGGCCCGTTCTCGCAGCTCGACGTCGAGTCCGCCAGGGACGTCCTGCGCGAGGTGGAGCGGCTGGCGAGCAACGACCTCGCCGCGTCCTTCATCGACGCCGACCGCAACCCGCCGGTCTTCGACCCGGAGACGAGCACCGTCACCGTCCCGGAGTCGTTCAAGAAGAGCTACCAGGCCTACACCGACGGCGGCTGGGACCGCTTCCCGCTCGGTGAGGACCTCGGCGGCGTCGGCGCGCCGCCGTCGCTGGTCTGGGCCGTCAGCGAGATGGTGCTCGGCGCGAACCCGGCGATCTACATGTTCGCCGCCGGACCGGCCTTCTCCCAGATCCTGCACCGCAACGGCACGCCGGAGCAGAAGAAGTTCGCCGAGCTCGCGATCGAGCGCCAGTGGGGGGCGACCATGGTGCTCACCGAGCCCGACGCCGGCTCCGACGTCGGCGCCGGCCGCGCCGTCGCCCGCCAGCAGGCCGACGGCACCTGGCACATCGAGGGCACCAAGCGCTTCATCACCAGCGCCGAGTGGGACGTGCCGGAGAACATCTTCCACCTCGTGCTGGCCCGCCCGGAGGGCCACGGCCCGGGCACCAAGGGCCTGTCGCTGTTCCTCGTCCCGAAGTTCCACGTCGACCTCGAGACCGGGCAGCTGGGCGAGCGCAACGGCGCGTACGTCACCGGCGTGGAGAAGAAGATGGGCCTGAAGGTCTCCACCACCTGCGAGGTGACCTTCGGTGAGAAGGAGCCGGCGGTCGGCACGCTCGTCGGCGACGTGCACGACGGCATCGCGCAGATGTTCCAGGTCATCGAGTACGCCCGGATGATGGTCGGCACCAAGGCCATCGCCACCCTGTCGACCGGCTACCTCAACAGCCTGCAGTACGCCAAGGAGCGCGTGCAGGGCGCCGACATGACCCAGATGACCGACAAGACCGCCCCGCGGGTCACGATCAGCCACCACCCCGACGTCCGCATCATGCTGATGCGGCAGAAGGCCTGGGCCGAGGGCATGCGGGCGCTGGTGCTCTACACCGCGACGGTGCAGGACCGGATCGAGGTGTCGGCGCACGAGGGCAGCACCGACGAGGCGGCGGTGCGCCTGAACGACCTGCTGCTGCCGATCGTCAAGGGATACGGCTCGGAGAAGTCCTACGAGCTGCTCGCGACGTCGCTGCAGGTCTTCGGCGGCTCCGGCTTCACCCAGGACTACCCGATCGAGCAGTACATCCGCGACGCCAAGATCGACACCTTGTACGAGGGGACGACGTCGATCCAGGGCCTGGACCTGTTCTTCCGCAAGATCGTCCGCGACAAGGGCGCGGCGCTGGGCGCCCTGGCGGCGGAGACCCAGG
>DATLGM010000371.1:0-3503 GCA_035540515.1 Egibacteraceae bacterium
CGCGTGACGCGGTACCGCTCGTACTTCTCGCCGAGCGACAGCGACGCCCGCGGATCGAGCTTCGCGCAGGGGATGACATACACGTCCCGCTCGTCGGTCATCACGAAGAGCAGCTCGCTCTTTGAACGGTCGAACGGCTTGCGCGTGTGGAAGCTCTGATTGCCACCCGCCGTTGCCAGCGTCACCACGAACCGCCCACGGGCGTTGCGGTACACCGTCGTCTTGACCTGTACTCGGCTGACCACGCCTGACTGGTCCTCGACCACCAGGTCCCACGGCTGGCTGTCGTTGAGCGGGATGGCGACGAAATAGCCGGCGCGGGTGAACCAGTCGATTGCTGCGGAAAGGCCGAGCAGGCCCTGCAGTCGCGGATTGCGGCGGCGAATCGTCATCCGGGGACCGTAGGAGCCGACAGTGACGCCGTGGTGGCGAAATGGCGCCGTTGTGCACAGAACGGACGACCAGGCAGGAGTTCTCCGCGCCGGCGACGAAAGTCACCCGGGAGACCACCACCAGACGCCGTCAAGCCCTGGAGAGAACCCAATGCGACGCCTGTTGACCGCCATTGCCGCCATGGCGCTGCTGGTACCCACGAGCGCCACCGCCGCGCCGACCGTGGACGCCAGTGACATCGAGCGCGTGTACCACGACACCTACGGCGACCCCAACGCGCCGGGCACAACCCCGTTCTTCGCGTCCGGGACCGACCTCGCCTTTGATGGCGACTACGTCTACGCCGCCGAGCAGGCCGGCAGCGGCAACACGACCGGTGGCGTGCACATCT
Source organism: Egibacteraceae bacterium (assembly GCA_035540515.1). Lineage (GTDB taxonomy): Bacteria > Actinomycetota > Nitriliruptoria > Euzebyales > Egibacteraceae > WHTG01. The sequence continues at coordinate 785 of DATLGM010000371.1, forward strand.
ACGACGTCAGCGACCCGGACAACCCGGTCAAGCTCGGGTTCGTCAACTGTCCCGGCTATCAAAACGACGTCGCCGTCGTGGAGCCGGGCATCATCGCCATGGGGTACCACTCGGAGACGGGCCGTGGCTGCCGGGACGTGCCGGACGCCAGCGGGTCGAGCACCCGCAGCACAACGGGCGTGCGGCTGTTCGACGTCTCCGACCCGGACAACCCGGTCGCTCTTGGTGTGTCACCGGCCCTTCCGGGCGGGACGCACACCCTGACCGTCGACCCGACCGGCAACTTCATCTACGCCAGTCCGGGCGGCATCGCCAATGGCGGCGGCGTGCAGCAGATCATCGACGTGACCAACCGGGAGGGGCCGTTCAAGGTCCACACGTTCAAGCCGAACGAGGCCGGTTGCCACGACTTCACCTTCTTCACGGCAACCGACGACACGCCCATGGGTGTCTGCGTGGGGCTGACCGAGAGCCAGATCTGGGACCTGACCGACATCACCGCCCCCAAGATCACCTCGCACATCGTCAACCCGCTGATCCAGTTCCACCACACGGCGATGGTCACCGACGACGGCAAGACCCTGGTGATCGGTGATGAGGCCATCGGAGCCAACGAGTGCGTCGGCGGACCAACCGGCGCGATGTACTCCTACGACATCTCCAACCCGGCGCTGCCGATCCCGCAGGGCTACTTCGGCATCGACCGCTCGCACAATGGCGCCCCGTTGAACTCCTCCACTGCGGGCCAGCCTGGCTCCGGCCGCGACACGTGGTGCACGGCGCACATCTACAACTTCATCCCGGGCACCTCGATCATGGTCGCCGTCTGGTACTCGGGCGGGCTGAACATCATCGACTGGAGCGACCCGACCGCCCCGCGGGAGATCGCGCACTACCGGACCGACGGCGCCGACTACAAGAGCGGCGAGATCACCAACTACTGGTCCGGCTACTGGCACGACGGCCGCATCTACGCCAACGACCGCGTCCGCGGCTTCGACGCCCTGAAGTGGACGGCGTACGAGGAGTACGTGGGCGCCGGCGGCGAGACCGACCCGGAGAGCGTGACCGCGTTCGCTCGGTCCCTGCCCAGCACGCCGAAGTCGACGTGGCGGTCGGGCCGGTTCTTCAACACGCCGACGGCCGAGCAGGCGCTGCACCTCGCTGCGCGGCCCAAGGTCGGCCTGCGTGACGGCCTGGCCTCCTGGGCGTGCCGTCTGACCCTGCTGGACTAGACATCCGCTGAGAACGGGGGCCGCCGGCACCACGCCGGCGGCCCCGTTTTCATGCGTTTTGGCTATGGCCGGGAGGTCCGACCGGTCGTACCCTGGCGCCAGCGTGCGCGGGCACGCCGCGGCCGGGCGCCGATCCCCGGCCTGTAGGAGGCGGGGATGAAGCGCTGGACCTCACTGCTGCTGTTGCTGCTGCTGCCGTTGACGATGGCCCCTCGGACGTCGTTCGACGAAGGCTCGCAGTACACCGTTCACGTCGACACCCTGAGCAGCTGGATGCGGGTCAACTCGGCGACCCCGGTGACCGTCACCGTCGAGAACCTCACCCACGAGGATGTGACCGCCTCGGTCGACCTCAGCGTGGCCCTGCACGTCAAGGGCGCCAAGGTCGACAACGCGGTGCGCATCCTCGCAGCGACCGGCGGTTGCACACCCGCGAGCCCGACCTTGCTGCAATGCCTCATCAGCCCCGTACCCGCGGGCGGCGAGCAATCGGCCAAGATGATCGTGCGGGCGTCGGCCGTCGGTGAGCTGGTGATCAACGTGGGCGGTCGGGACGAGAAGGCCGATCCAGCGGTCGTGCAGGTGACGGCGCCTCGGAGGGCCGGACGCCGCTGACTCAGCGCGAGCGGGCTGCTGCCGGCGCCGGCAGCCCCCGGTCGGGGTCCGCCGCGTGGTCGTGGGGGATGTACTCGACGGCCGACAGGAACGCCGCGAAGTCGTGGAGCGCCGATGCGGCGTCGGGGTGGAGGTCGCAGAAGTCGAACAGGTGGTCGGCGACCTCGGAGAAGGTCACCGCCTGGCGGCCCCGCAGCTCGCGCAACAGCCTGATGCCGTCGCCCACGGTGCGCATGTCATCCCCCGATGTCATGCCGCTATGGAAGCAGGGAGCGTCCCGGGCGACCATGGCCAATACGGTCCATTCCGCCCTGGCCCGTCCCGGCCAGACGGGCCCGGTTGCAGGGGTATGGGGCGGCCTTCATACTTGCCTGTCTGTGCCCCCCTAGCTCAGTCGGCAGAGCGTCTCCATGGTAAGGAGAAGGTCAACGGTTCGATTCCGTTGGGGGGCTCTCCCCCCGCCCGAGAGGACCGGGGTGACAAACGTCACGGCGGCGTAGCTCAGGGGTTAGAGCACTCGGCTCATAATCGAGTTGTCGGTGGTTCGAATCCACCCGCCGCTACGATCCGCGTGGAGGTTGGACCGGGCCGGTGATGCCGGTCCTCCGGGGTCGCTCCGCTCGGAAGAAGCCCACTCCGGCCCGGCAGCACCGGCCCGCAAACGCCCGCCCCCCGTGCGTCTACGATCGCAGCGCCCCGTGGCGCTGGTTGCTAAGGAGACATGACTGATGGCCAAGAGCAAGTTCGAGCGGACCAAGCCGCACCTGAACATTGGCACGATCGGCCATATCGATCATGGGAAGACGACGTTGACGGCGGCGATCACGAATGTGTTGCACAAGCACAATCCTGATGTGGCGTTCACGCCG
>DATLGM010000372.1:0-12817 GCA_035540515.1 Egibacteraceae bacterium
GGAGTCCCGTGCCCATCCTCGCCGCGATGCCCGCCGCGCTGGCGACCGCCAGCAGCAGCCCCGCCCCGCCGGGGGAGACCCCCATCGCGACGGCACTTTGGGTCAGGAACACCCCGACCCCGCTGGCGGCAGCGATTCCCAGCGCCGCGCCGACCACCACCAGCAAGACCACCGGGCGGGGCAGGGGGGCGACGTCAGTTTCGCCGTGGGTCTGCGTTCGCACGGGGCGCCGGGCCGTGACGCGCGGCAGCAGCGCCGCGAGCGCCACGACCGGCACCACGCCGATCGCGAAGGCATACCGCCAGCCCAGCGTCAGTGCGATCGCCGGAACCGCCAGACCAGCGGCGAGCGTCGCGGTCGGGATCGAGGCTTCCTTCACGCCGAAGGCCAACCCCTGCAGCCGCTGTGGCACGCCGCCCTGCAGCAGGATCGCCAGCCCGGGGTCGGTGACCGCGAAACCGGCGCCGGACACCGCCAGCAGCACCGCGACATGCCAGAAGCGCTCGGCGAGCAGCGCGATCCCCAGCAGCGCGACCACGCTGCAGGCCCCGCCGGCGAGGACCGCGATGCGAGCGCCGACGCGATCGGCGAGGCGTCCGCCCAGGGGACCGGCGCACGCGCCGGTCAGAAACGCCGCAGAGACCGCCGCGCCGAGCGCAGCCTCGGAGAACCCAAGCTCGGCGCGGATCTGCACGGCCAGGCCGCCCACCAAGAACACGGGCAGCGCCGCGAGGACCAGGCCGGCGCCGGCGGCGGCGATGCTCGGTGCGGCCCCAGGGATCGGGCGGGGGTCCGGCGCCGGTCGGGTCTGCTGCTGCGTCACGGCGTGCGACGCGCCACGCGCGTGGCGCCCGACTGCGCGGTCGCCAGCAGCACCATGTCGGCGACGACGACGTGTGGTGGACGCTGCGCCACCCAGACGACGGCCTCGGCGATGTCGTCGGCGCTGAGTGGGGTGACGCCCTCGTAGACCTGTGCGGCCCGCTGTCGATCGCCGCCGAAGCGAATGACGGAGAACTCGGTCTCGACCATGCCTGGGTCGACGGTGGACACGCGCACGCCGGAGCCCAGCACGTCCATGCGCATCCCGTCGGTGATCGCCTTCACCGCCGCCTTCGTCGCGCAGTACACGGTGCCGTTGGCGTAGGTCTCGCGGCCGGCGATCGAGCCGATGTTGATCACGTGGCCATGTCCACGCCGGACCATCGCCGGCAACAGCGCGCGCGTCACGGTGAGCAGACCCCGCACGTTCGTGTCGATCATCCGGTCCCAGTCGTCGGGATCGCCCTCGTGCAGGGGTGCCCAGCCGGCGCCCAGCCCGGCGTTGTTGACCAGCACGTCGACGTCACCGACGCCGGTGAGCGCCGCGTCGACGGCGTCACGATCGCGGACATCGAGCGGGATGAGGGTGACGTCGGCGTCAAGCGACGCCGCGACCTGTTCGAGCCGGTCGCGACGCCGGGCGCACAGCACCAGGCGGGCGCCGGCGGCGGCGAACGCCGACGCGCACGCGGCTCCGATGCCGCTGGACGCGCCGGTCACGACGACGGTCGCGCCGGCGAGCGTTGTGTTGGACATGGCCCATACCATGCCGCAATGCCTCTGCAGGTGTTCGGACACCCCAAGTCAAAGGCCAGTCGCAAGGTGCAGCGCTGGCTGAAAGAGCGGCGGATCCCGTTCAGCTACGTCGACGTGACCAAGCGGCCCCCGTCACCCGGCGAGCTGCGCCGTTTCGTGCAGAAGTTCGGTGCCGAGGGCGTGCTCGACCCGGAGTCGAAGACCTACCAGGACAAAGGCCTGCGGTACGTCTCGGCGTCCGACGACGACTGGATCACCAGGATGGTCGACGATCCGACCGTTTTGAGGCTGCCGCTGGTGCGCAACGGCAACGAGCTTGCGGTCGGAGACGACGAGCAGGCGTGGGCGCGCCTGTCCCAGACGTAGGAGTCATCAGATGCTGGACGTGCAGGCCCTGGTCCCCGTCGGACCGCTGGGTGAGTTCCTCAACGCGCACCTTGGTGGCGGTGGGTCCGTGGAGGTCACCAAGATCGGCGAGGGCCGCTCCAACCTGACCTTCCGCGTGAGCCGCGACGGTCAGTCGTGGGTGCTGCGCCGGCCGCCGCTGGGCGACCTGCCCGAGACGGCGCACGACATGATGCGCGAGTACCGCGTTCTGGCCGCGCTGGCCGACACCCCCGTGCGGGCCCCACGCCCGGTCGTCGCGTGCCCTGACGGCGACGTGATCGGCGTGCCGTTCTATCTGATGGAGGTCGTCGACGGTGCCGTGATCCGCCATGCGCCGCCCGAGCAGTTCGGTGTGGAGCACCGGGCCCGCATCGGCCTGGAGATGGTCGACGCGCTGGCCGAGCTGCACACCGTCGACCACGAGGCCGTCGGCCTTGGCGACCTCGGCCGCCCCGCGGGCTACACCGCCCGCCAGGTCGCCCGTTGGACCAAGCAGTGGGGCGTCATGGCCACCCGGGACCTTCCCGACGTCGAGGCCGTGCGCGCTTGGCTCGAGGCGAACGTACCGACCGACTCGCCGGCGGCCATCGTCCACGGCGACTACAAGCTGGACAACGTCACGTTCGCCGCCGACCCGCCACCGCGGCTGACCGCCATCTTCGACTGGGAGATGGCGACACTTGGCGACCCGTTGGCGGACCTCGGCTACCTCATGCTGTTCTGGCCCGAACCAGGTGAGCCGAACATCGGCGGGCTGCCCCAGCCCACGCAGATGGAGGGGTTCTCCCGCCGCGCCGAGCTCATCGACCGCTACGAGCAGCGGACCGGTTTCTCGATGACCGACCTGACCTTCTACCGGACGCTGGCGCTGTGGAAGCTCGCGATCCTGACCGAGGGTCTGTACAAGCGCTACCTGGCCGGCAAGGCGGACAGCGACTGGTTCGCGATCCTGGAGACCGCCGTTCCGCAGATGGCGGCGCGGGCGCGGGAGTGGTCCGGTGCCTGACGTCCGGACTGCACTGCTGGTCGACTACGGCGGCGTGCTGACCACGTCGGTCACCCGGTCGTTCCGGGCGTTCTGCCGCGAGCTGGGCCTGCCACCGGACCTGGCCAAGGAGGCGTTCGTCGAGGCCTACACCGCCCATGACGGTGACGGCCCCGTCCACCGCATGGAGACCGGGGAGATCAGCGTCGAGGAGTTCAGTGTCGGTCTGGCGCAGGTGCTCACCGAGCGGTCGGGGGTCGCCGTGCCCGCGGACGGCCTCATCGGCAGGCTGTTCGCGCTGATGGAACACGACGAGACGATGTTCACCGCCGTGGCCGCGGCGAAGCGCCACGGGGTGCGGACGGGGTTGTTGTCGAACAGCTGGGGCTCGGACGCCTACCCGCGTGAGCGCTTCGCCGATCTGTTCGACGACGTCGTCATCTCCGGCGAGGTGAGACTGCGCAAGCCTGATCCGGCGATCTTCCGGCTTGCCGCCGACCGGCTCGGTGTCGCGCCTGACGCCTGTGTGTTCGTCGACGATCTCGACGCCAACATCACCGCCGCCGAGAACCTCGGGATGGCGGGCGTGCTGCACCGCGACGCCTCGACCACGGTGGCAGCGGTGGCGCCGCTGCTCGGGCTGGAGCCGTCACAGCTGGTCGAGTAGCGCCTTGGCCATCGCCTCGGCGACGCGCTGGTGGACCACAAACGGCCAGTGCAGCCCGTCGGGGTTGTAGGCGTCCAGATGCGGCGCCGCCAGCGCGGCGAGATCCACCAGGGCGACACCGGCGTCGTCGGCCATCGTCAGCGTCGCGGCGCGGACCTGCGGGTGGTGGCGCAGGTTGCCGGCGTAGTACGGGCCGCGGTGGGTCGCCGGCAGGACCGCGCACAGCGGCGCGTCCCGGGTGAACAAGCGCACGGCGTCGATGCTCTTGCGCCAACCGTGGCGGTACACCGACAGCGGCGTGTACCGCAGCCGGCCGCCGGTCGCCCGGACCAGGTGCGGGTGGACGCGGTCGATCCCGCGGCGCAGGCGCCGACGCAGCGACGTCGGCCGGACGAACGGCAGCGTCGCGAGCAGGCCCCGGGGGATGCCGACCGGCAGCGTGTCCGACGAGCCGACGGCGAACACCGCCGCGTCCGCTCCGATGAGCAGGTCCTGCTGCAGGTGAACGTCGCGTTGCAGCGCCAGCCACGCCTCCCGCACACCCCAGCCGGCGCGCGCAACGACCTGCGCCTGCCACGGGTCCCCGGTGGCCTCGGTCAGCGCTGTGGCGAGCAGGTTGGGAAACAGCCGCGGATCGTGCAAGGGCAGCGGACCGACCGGTCCGTGGAAGGTCAGCGAGTCCCCGATCACAACAACCCGACGCATACCCGAACAGGCTAATGACCTCGGAAAACGCGGCTGTTGCGGGGGTTGTCGCGGCCGCGACGGCGCGGGCGGTGCTTGCCAAGGGCCGCTCGACGGTGCAACGTAGCCCCTCGTGTCGCGCGAAAACGGGCCGGAACGAATGAACCCGAGGCAGCCGTGACAGCGGCCCACACCGGTGACCCGTGCGCGCGATCCCGGTCCCAGTAACCAGCAAGGAGCATGCACGATGAACAAGAGTCAGCTCGCCGAGGCCGCCGCTGAGCGCGCCGGAATTTCCAAGGGCGACGCCAGCAAGGCCCTCGACGCGGTGCTCGACACCATCACGTCGGCGCTGCAGGACGGCGAGAAGGTCTCGCTGACCGGCTTCGGCACCTTCGAGGTCCGCGACCGCGCGGCCCGCACCGCCCGCAACCCCCAGACGGGTGAGGAGATGCAGGTTGCGGCGTCCAAGGCGCCGGCGTTCAAGGCCGGCAAGGGCTTCAAGGACGCGATCAACCGCTGACGGAGCCGAGGGGGTCGATCCGTCACCCCTGACCGCACCACCAGGACCACCGTGAGGGCGCCCCAGCACACCGCTGGCGGCGCCCTCACCGTCTCCTACCGACAGCCGTCTCCCACCGGCGCGAGGTGGTTGAAATTTAGGGCGGCTCCGGCCCGTGATTTCAACCGCCTCGGCTGGGGCCTGTGATTTTCAACCACCTCTGCCTGACGGCGGTCTGGGTGCAGCCGTCCCGGGCGGGGCGGGGCGGCTACAGCAGGCCCAGGTGCGACATGAGCGCGTCGGGTTCGAGCACCAGCCCGAGGACGAACGGGCCGAACTCGCCGTAGCGCGCGCTCACCTCGTCGAAGCGCATCTCGTAGACGATGTCCTTGATGGCCTTGGGGTCGTCGGCCAGCAGCGTCACGCCCCATTCCCAGTCGTCGAGGCCGACCGATCCCGTGATCAGCTGCAGCACCCGGCCCCGGTAGGTGCGTCCCACCCGGGCGTGGCCGCCCATCAGCTCCTTGCGCTGGGCGAAGTCCAGCGCGTACCAGTTGTCCTCGCCTGACCGGCGCTTGCTCATCGGGTAGAAGCTGATCACCGGCTTGGCCGGCAGGCGGGGGTGGAGGCGGTGCTCGTTGTACTCGGCCATCCGCTCGTCGAAGGCGGCCAGGGCGGCGGCGTGCTCGTCGGATCCGTCGGTCAGGCCCTCCTGCTCGACCAGCCGGCGGGACTCGTCCTCCCGTGTCGACGTGTACTCGCTCAGCTCCGTCATGGAGACATACGACGCCGCGGGCAGCAGCGCGGCGCCCAAGGGCGAGGCGGTCAGCTCGGTGGCCAGCAGGTCCAGCTCGGCCAGGTCCGGCCCGAGCACCATCAGCCCGATGTCGGCCTTCTGACCCAGCACGCTGAACGTCAGGACCTGGTAGTCGTCGCGGGCGTCGAAGGCCTGCAGGCGGCGGGCGAAGTCCTTCGCCGCCTCGGTCGAGTCCTCCAGGAGATCGCGGCGCAGATGGAAGAACAGGTGCAGCACGCCCCAGCCCTCGGACGGCACGACAGGTGAAGTGGTCATGCGACCAGCGTAGACACCGCGGCGGCTACCCTCGGCGGCCATGACTTCCACCACGACCGTCGACGGCCGCGCGGCGACCTACCTGGAAGCGGGCAGCGGTCCCGGCCGCCCCCTGCTGCTGGTGCACGGCTACACCGGCTCCAAGGAGGACTTCGAGCCGGTGCTGCGTGGCCTGGGCGAGCGCCGGCGGGTCATCGCCGTCGACCTGCCCGGCCACGGAGGGTCGCCGGGCTCGGACGATCCGGGCGCCTACGCGCTGGGCCCCACCAGCGCGTGGGTCCTGGCGTTCGCCGACAGCGTCGGCCTGGACGACTTCCACCTGCTCGGTCACTCGATGGGCGGTCTGGTCGTCCAGCGGGTCGCCGCGGCCGCCAGCCAGCGGCTGCTGTCGCTGACGCTGATGGCAACCGGCATGGGGGCCGTCCGGGACGAGGCCGCCGAGCACCTGACCCGCATGGCGCTCGCCGCCCGTGACCACGGCGTGGAGGCAGCCTGGGCGGCGGGTCAGCAGCGGCCGCCCCGTGCGATCGAGCCGCCGACCGATCCCGCACGCGACGCGTTCGTCCGCCGGCGCTTCCGGGCACTGTCGCCCGCCGCGCTGGTCGGCGGCGCGCGCAACCTGGTCGGCGCCGCGCCCCTGGGGGCGTTCCTGCGGGGCATCGACGTCCCGGTGCTGGTCATCCACGGCGAGCACGACGACGCCTGGCTGCCCTCCGAGCAGGCAGAGCTGGCGCGGATCACCCGCGGGGCGCGCTACGTCGTGGTCCCCGACGCCGTGCACTCCCCGCAGCTGGAGAACGCCGAGTACTGGCTGAAGGCGGTGACGTCGTTCCTCGACGACGCCGAGACGTCGCACCGTCCCTGAGTCGCACCCCCTGCGCTGTCCGTGAGGGGCGCGAGGCCCCGGCGCAGGAACCGGTCGAGGCAGCGTCGAATGTCGTGCGGATGAACAGCGGAATCACGCGGCTGGTCGTGGCCGTCTGCAGCGCCGGCGCCCTTGCGCTCACCGGCTGCGTGGGGTCGGACAGCGTCAGCACCGGCGACTTTGGCGCCCAGGACCTCGCGGAGTGCCGGCTGCTCGGCGGGGGGTGGAGATACGTCGAGCACCGCAAGGACGGCAGCAGCATGTCGACCGTTCGGCACGGCAACAACGACGGCGAGTTGGGCATGCCGTCTGGCAAGCGACTGCGGCGCTCGCGTGCCCGGGCGGCAGCGAACGGCTGGGACGAGGAGGCGATCGATACGCTGCTGCGGCTGCCCGACGACAACGAGATGGCCCGCAATTTCGGCTTTGAGGGCAGCGACGCCGAGCTCGACGCGCTGCGCCAGCGGTTCCGCGACCGGCTCGAGGCGATGCCCACCTGCGACGAGTAGCGTGGCGGGGTGACCGAGCAGCACGTGCTTCCGACCTGCTACCGGCACCCCGACCGCGAGACGCGGCTGGCGTGCTCGAACTGCGAGCGTCCCGTCTGTGTGGACTGCGTGCGCACGGCCGCCGTCGGCCAGCGGTGCCTGGAGTGCGCTGCGCCGGCCCCCGGCGCCGGCGTCATGGACATGGAGGACGTGCGGCGGCGGTCGACCCGCCCCGCCCTGGTCACCTTCACCGCGCTGGGCATCAGCGTGGCGGTGTTCGCGCTGGAGCTGCTCGTACCGGGATTCAGCGGCGTCGTGCGGGCGCTGGGGGAGCAGAGCAACGTCGCCGTCGCCGAAGGCCAGTGGTGGCGGTTGTTCTCCGCCGCCTTCCTGCACGGCGGCATCACCCACATCGCGTTCAACATGTACGCGCTGTACCTGTTCGGCCCGCAGCTCGAGCGCGAGGTCGGTTCGCTGCCGTTCGCCGGCCTGTATCTGGCGTCGGCGCTGGCCGGCGGGGCGGCGTTCTACGCCGCCGAGCCGTTCGCGACAGCCGTCGGCGCATCGGGGGCGATCTTCGGGTTGTTCGGCGCCTGGCTCGCCGCGTCGTACCGCGGCCGTCACACCGAGCAGGGACGCGCCAGCCTGCGCTCGCTGCTGGTGCTGCTGGCGATCAACGCCGTCATCGGCTTCACGCCCGGGCTGAACATCGCCTGGCAGGCCCACGCCGGCGGCCTGGTGGCCGGGTTCGTCATCGCGTTCGTCTGGAGCCTCGCGCCGTTCCGACGCCAGACCGCCCTGCGCACGGCGTTCGCGCTCGCGGTGGCCGTCGTGGCGCTGGCGACCGTTCTCTGACCTGACGGCACGGCCGGCGGCGTTACGCTGCCGCGGATGGACGTGCACACCTGGGACGCGGTGTTCATCCGCGCCGCCCGCCGCGAACTGCACCCCGTCATCGCCGATGTCCGTGGTTGGGCGACGTGGTGGCCGGGCCTGGCGGCCTCGGGCGACGGTGAGGAGCTGGATCTCACACTGCGCCCCCCCGGGCGGCTGCGCGCACACCGTTGGTCGGCAACGGTCGTCAAGCGGCGCCCCGGACTGGGGGTGGACCTGCGCTACCGCGGCGACATCGACGGCGAGGCCGAGTTCTACTACCTCGACGAACCGTGGGGGACCGTCGTGCACTACCTGGTCCGGGCGCGGGTCGCCGACCGCGGGTGGCGTCCGCTGGTCGCCGCGCACCGCGCCGGCGCGCGCGCGGCGATGGACCACCTCAAAGACCGCTTCGAGCGCGACCGACTGCCCGGCGACGAGCCCGACGCGACGCTGCTGTCCGAGCAGGAGCGAGCGATGGCCGAGTTCGCGGCGAACGTCGCCGCCTGGGAGGCCAAGGCAGCGGCGGCCGCCCGCAAGGACCGGTAGATGCGCTGCCCCCACTGCGGCGCCACCAACCCGGAGTCCGCCGCCTGGTGCGGCCAGTGCTACCGCCGTTTCGACCACCCTGATGTCGCGCCCCGCCTCAACGGTCACGGCCACGACCAACCGCACGACGCCGCGGTCGGGCCGGCCCGGGTGGGAGCCGCTACGGCCGACAGCGGCTTCCGGCGAGAAGGCGACCGCGTCGAGTGGGAGTGCCCCACGTGTGGGCACTACAGCCCCATGGACCTGCAGCACTGCGAGCGGTGCCAGACCAGCTTCCTGGAGCGGTTTCGGACCGAGGAGCCCGAGCCACCCCGCAACTGGAACCAGGCGCTCCTGCTGACTGCCGTCGTCCCCGGCGCCGGCCACATCGCCGTCGACCGCTACGGCACGGGCATCGCGCGGGCCGCGCTGTTCGTGTCATGGATCCTTGCCGCGGTGCTGCTGGGGCCGGCCGCAGGCGGCCGCGCCGCGATGGTGGTCGGCCCGCTGCTGCTCGGGGCGCTGGTGCTGTGGGCAGGCAGCATCGTCGATGTCTACCGGCTGTCGCAGGGACAGCGGGAGCTGCTCGCCGGGCGGCCCATGCTGTGGCTGGTCGCCGGCGTGCTGCTGCTGATGGGCGTCGGGCTGGTCGCCTCGCTGGCCGCCGTCACCCGGCAGTGACCTACGATGTGGCGCCCGCACACCACGAGCAGGAGAGCGACCGTTGGCTGACTCCGTCAGCGACAGCATCGTCGTCAACGCGACCCCCGACGAGATCATGGAGGTCATCGCCGACTTCGACGCCTACCCGCAGTGGCAGGACGAGGTGAAGGAAGTCGAGATCCTCGAGACCGACGACGACGGGTGGGGGACCCGGGTCCGATTCGTCATCACGACCAAGATCGCCACCGCTCGGTACGTCCTGGACTACACCTACACCGACGACGCCATGCGGTGGACCCTGGTCGAGGGACACAACGTCAAGCGCAACGACGGCGAGTACCGGCTGGTCGACAACGGCGACGGGACCACCGAGGTGCACTACGACCTGACGCTCGAGTCGCCGATCAAGGTGCCCGGAGTCGTCAAGCGGCAGCTGGAGAAGCGCGTCATCAACACCGCGTTGGGAGCCCTCAAGAAGCGCGTCGAGTCCTCGTGACCCGATGACCCGGGTCCTGCTGTTCACCGGCAAGGGGGGCGTCGGCAAGACGTCTGTCGCCGCTGCCACCGCCTTGCGTGCGGCCCGGGCGGGGCACCGCACCCTGGTGATGTCCACCGACCCGGCGCACTCGCTGGCCGACAGCTTCGGGGTGCCGTTGGGTCCGCACCCCACACCGGTCGCGGAGAACCTCGCCGCCGAGCAGATCGACGCGCAGCGGCGCCTGGAGGACAACTGGCGGGAGATCCGCTCGTACCTGGTCAGTCTGCTGTCGTGGGGCGGCGTGGACACCGTCGAGGCCGAAGAGCTGTCGGTCATCCCCGGGCTGGAGGAGATCTTCAGCCTCATCGACGTCCGCGAGCACGTCGCCGCCGGAGCGTACGACCTGCTCGTCGTCGACTGCGCACCCACGGCGGAGACGCTGCGACTGCTGTCGCTTCCCGACGCTTTGGGCTGGTACCTGGAACGGATCTTCCCCGTGGAGCGCAAGGTCGCACGGGTTGTCCGTCCCGTCCTGGGACGGATGACGACCATGCCGTTGCCCCAGGACCGGCTGTTCGGGGCGGTCGACGCGCTGTACCGCAACCTCGAGGCCGTCCGCGAGATCCTGCGCGATCAGACCAGGACGTCGGTGCGGCTGGTCGTCAACGCCGAGAAGATGGTCATCGCCGAGGCCCGGCGCACGTACACGTATCTGAACCTGTTCGGCTATCACGTCGACGCCGTGGTCATCAACCGCCTGCTTCCCGATGCCGTCACCGACCCGTGGTTCGAACGCTGGAAGGCGCTGCAGAGCGAGCACGTGGCGACGGTCGAGGCGGGCTTCGCGGGGGTGCCGGTGCTGCGCGCTCCGTTGTTCGACGAAGAGCTGGTCGGGACCGACGCCCTGGAGCGCTTGGGCGCCGCCGTCTACGGCGACCGGGACGCGACGCAGGTCTTTCGCCACACCGAGCCGCTGCGCTTCGAACGCACCGACGACGGCGGATACGCCATGCAGATGACGCTGCCGTTCGTCGACCGCACCGACGTCGACGTGTTCCGCGCCGGCGACGAGGTCCACGTCAAGGTCGACGCCCATCACCGCAGCGTCTTGCTGCCGGCGGCGCTCGCACGATGCGAGGTGACCGGCGCCGGCATGCGCGGCGGTGTCCTCGAGGTGCGGTTTGCGGTGCCCACCGGAGGGCATCAGGCCCACGCTTAGACTTTGTCGTTCCCGCGACGACTGGACCGCACCGCAGATGGATGACGAGCAGCACCACCACGGCCGAGGCGCCACTGGCTTCGGCATCGGCGGTGGCACCGAGTGCACCCTGTGCCCCATCTGCGTGTTGCTGCAGGCCATGACGTCACTGCGGCCGGAGGTCACCCAGCACCTGCTCAACGCCGGCCGCGAGCTGACGCTGGCGCTGACCGCGGTGCTGGAGGCGCAGGCCGAGGCCTACGACCACGCCGCCACACACCAGCGGGACCGCAACGAACCCCGAGGACGCGAACGCGTCGAACGCATTCCCGTCGACTGACCGCCCCCGACGACAAGGAGCAGGCCGTGGACATCACCGCAGCCGAGATCCGCAAGCTCATCGACCGCGCCGAGACCGACTTCCCGGTCACCAGCGTCTATCTCAACACCGACGGGGCGCGGTTCCCCAAGGCCGGGGACTACGAGGCGCGGCTTGACGGGCTGCTGCGGGACCTGCGCAAGCAGGCGGAGAGGCTGGATGCGCCCCAACGCGACGCAGTCACCGCCGACACGGAGGCGATCAGCCGCTGGGTGCGCAACGAGTTCGAGCGCGCCGACGTCCGCGGACTGGCACTGTTCGCGTCGGAGGGGGAGATCTTCGAGACGGTCCAGGTGGCGATCGGTGTCCGCAACGTCGCCCGGCTGAACTCTCGTCCCTACGTCGTGCCGCTCGAGGCTCTGCTCGGCCGGCACCACCACATCGCGCTGGTCGTCGTCGAGCGCGACAAGGCGCGCATCGTCCGCTACCGGATGGGCCGCGCCTGGGAGTACCTCGGCATCGCCTCGGACGTGCACGGGCAGCACAAGAAGGGCGGCTGGTCGCAGCTGCGCTACGAGAAGAACATCGAGCACGAGGTCCTGCACCACTTCAAGGACACGGTGGAGGCGTTGCGGCTGCTGCACGCCGAGAACCCCCTCGACGCGCTGGTGCTCGCCGGCCCACAGGCCGAGGTTGCGGAGTTCTCCAAGAAGCTGCACCCCTACCTGCAGCAGATCGTCCACGACCAGACGCTGTCGGTGCCGCCGAACATCTCCGTCGCCGAGCTCAAGGAGCGGCTGCAGGAAGTCGAGCAGGCGATGGTGTCGGGCCGACGCAGCCATCTGCTGCAGCGTCTCGCGGCAGCCCAGGGCAGCGCCGAGAAGGCCGCCCGCGGCATCCGCCACGTGGTCGAAGCCACCAACACCAAGCGCATCGAGGTCCTGTTCGTGGTGGAAGGTGCCGGTCAGCCCGGCTACCGGTCGTCGACAGGGATGTTGGCGCTGCACGAGAACGAGGCGGCCGCGTACGGCGAGCCGGTCGAGCCGGTCGACGACCTGATCGACGAGATCATCGAGGAGGCGGTCCGCTCCGGGGCCCACATCGAGCTGTTCCGCGACGAGGTCCGGCTCGACGGGCACCCGGTGGCCGCGCTGCTGCGGTTCTAGCCGTTGGACCAGTCCGTCGCCGTCGGCGTCGACGTCGGCGGCACCAAGCTGCTGGTCGCGCTGGTGGCCGCCGACGGGTCGATCCTGGATCGTGTCCGTCACGACACGCCGCGGACCGCACGGGGCATCGTCGACCTGATCACGCAGGGGGTCCGCCGCGTCGGCGACGGCCGCGGTCTGGACGACCTGCCGGTCGGGGTCGGGATTGCCGGGCTGATCGACCGCACCGGCGTCGTGCGCTACGCACCGAACCTGCCGCTGGCGGACTTCGGCCTCGCCGACTCGCTGGGCGAGACCCTGGGACGCGAGGTCGCGGTGGACAACGACGGCAACGTCGCCGCGTGGGGGGAGTACCGGCTGGGGG
>DATLGM010000373.1:0-1638 GCA_035540515.1 Egibacteraceae bacterium
GGTAGCGTCCCGGGCATGACGCAACGGGAGCTGGTCGTCCTGGGCTCGTCGGCGCAGACGCCCACCCGCACGCGCAACCACAACGGCTACGCCCTGCGTTGGGACGGCGAGATCCTGCTGTTCGACCCGGGCGAGGGCACGCAGCGGCAGCTGCTGCTGGCCGGCATCTCCGCCGCGAAGCTGACGCGCATCTGCATCACGCACTTCCACGGCGACCACTGCCTGGGCCTGCCGGGCGTGATCCAGCGGCTGTCGCTCGACCAGGCCCGCGGTCCCGTCGACGTGCACTATCCCGCCGAGGGCGAGGTGTACTTCGAGCGGCTGCGGGGCGCCGCCGCCTTTCACGAGACCACACCGCTGCGCCCCCACCCCGACGTTGCCGGAACGATCGCAGAGACCGACGCCTTCACCCTGTCGGCGATGGCGTTGGACCACCGCGTGCCGACGCTGGGCTACCGGCTGGTCGAGCCCGACAGCCGCCGACTGGTCCCCCGCAAGCTGGCCGAGGCGGGGCTGTCCGGGCCGGTCGTCGGGCAGCTGAGGCGGGACGGCAGCGTCACGGTCGACGGCCGGGTGATCACCGAGGAGGAGGTCAGCGAGCCGCGGCGCGGGCAGCGCTTCGCCTTCGTCATGGACACCCGTGTGTGCGATGCCGCGGTGGCGCTCGCTGCGGACGCCGACCTGCTGGTGTGCGAGGCGACCTACCTGGATGCGGACGCGGACCTCGCCGAGCGGTACGCCCACCTCACGGCGCGCCAGGCCGGGCGCATCGCGACCGAGGCCGGAGCCCGACGACTGGTGCTGACCCACTTCTCCCAGCGGTACGCCGACCCCCAGCGGTTCGCCGAGGAATCAGGTTTCAGCGACGTCGTGCTGGCCGAAGACTTCCTGCGCATCCCTGTCCCCCCACGAGGAGCACCGGACTAGATGGGTGGTCCCCTGCGCGATCGCCGGGTCGTCATCACCGGCGGCAACAGCGGCATCGGTCTCGAGGCTGCGCGTGCGCTGGCCGCCGCCGGCGCCGAAGTGGTCATCGCCGGACGCAACCCGGAAAAGGTGGCCGCTGCCGTCGAGGAGGTCGCCGGATTCGTCCCCGGCGCACGTCTGGCGACGGTCACGGTCGACCTCGCGGACCTCACGGCGGTCGCTGCGGCGGCCGATGAGCTGCACGACCGCTTTGACCGCATCGACGTGCTGATCAACAACGCCGGCGTCATGGCGGTACCGCTGCGCCACAGCGCCGACGGCTTCGAGCTGCACTTCGCGACCAACCACCTGGGGCACTTCGCGCTGACCGGGCAGGTCCTCGACCTGCTCACCGCGGCACCCGCCCCGCGGGTGGTGACCGTCTCCAGCGGCATGCACCGCTTCGCTGACGCCGGCCTGGCCAACCTCAACGCCGAGAACGGCTACGACAAGTGGCGCGCGTACTCCACCTCGAAGCTGTGCAACCTCCGGTTCGCCTTCGAGCTGCAACGCCGTCTGGCCGCGTCCGGCAGCACGGCGCTGTCGGTCGCGGCGCATCCGGGTTACGCCGCCACGGAGTTGCAGCGCCACGGCCCCCGCATGGAGCGGGCGCGCGTCAAGGAGCACGCCTGGACGGTGTTCAACCGGTTGTTCGCGCAGTCCGCGCGCGCC
>DATLGM010000374.1:0-14033 GCA_035540515.1 Egibacteraceae bacterium
AGCCTGCGGCACCCGCACACGCGCTCGAGCACCGTGGCCGACACGACCCACCCGCCCGCGCTCACACGAGGGCCAAGCCGCCGCGCGCCCAAACACCCTTGACAGGACCTACAGCCAGCTAGGTCTGGCAGCTACCGCAGAAGTACGCCTCGCTGCCGTCGTCGTCGGTGACCTGGCGGATCGGCTGGCGGCACCGCGGGCACGCCTCACCGGTGCGCCCGTACACCTTGAGGAACTCGCCTGACTCGACCTCGTCCTCGTCGTCGTAGTCGGCCCGTTCGTCGGTCCCGCCCTGCTTGACCGCCTCCTGCAGGACTTCCTGGACCGCGCGGTACAGCCGGCGGAACTCCTGGCTGGACAGCGCCGAGGACAGCCGCATCCCCGACAGCCCGGCCGCCCACAGGATCTCGTCGGCGTAGACGTCGCCCAGCCCGACGATGAAGGTGTCGTCCTTGAGCACGTGGCGCAACGGGGCGTTGCGTCGCCGCAGCTCCTGGCTGAACGCCGGCCAGGTGAACGTGTCGGTCAACGGGTCGATGCCGGTGGGCGTCAGCTCCGGCAGCTCGGCCAGCTCCTCGGACGCCACGACGAACAGCTCGCCGTCCTTGGTCGGATCGACGACGTGCAGCGCGCCACCGGCGGTGAACGTCGCCGCCACCTGGGTGTGCTTGCCCAGCGGCGCCGTGGCCGTCTCGCGGGACATCGTGCCCTGGGAACCCAGGCGCACCACGAGGGCCGCCCCCTCGTCGAGCTCGAACACCAGGTGGGAGCCGCGCCGCTCGAGGCTGCGGATCTTGTGGCCGCTGAGGGCCTTGACGAACTCAGGACGGTTGCGGTGTCGGGCCACCAGACTGGCGACCTTGACGGTGACGTCCTTGATCTTCTTTCCGACGACGTCCTTCTCGAGGTTCTTGCGCAGAACCTCGATCTCCGGCAGCAGCGTCACCCACGTCCTCCGAGCCCGAAAAACCACGCCGACCGCGGGTCTGCGCCGGCGGGTCGTGCCGCCCCCGCCCGACGCCGCGTCAGTCGCTGCGGTCGTGCGGCGGGGACACTACCGCCAAACGGGCGACAAGTTCGTCATATGCCTGCCGGGCGGCGGCCTGCTCGGCCTCCTTCTTCGATCGCCCCTCCCCGCGGCCGACCGGCTCGTCTTCCACCACGACCACTGCGGTGAACCGCTTCTCGTGGTCGGGTCCCTCCTCGGTCAGCTCATACACGGGGAGCGAGGACAGCTGTGCGGCCGTCAGCTCCTGCAGCGACGTCTTGTAGTCCAGGGAGGCCCGGCGCTTGGACAGGTCGTCGAGCAGGTCGCCGAACAGCCGGCGGATCAGCTCGGTGGCGGCCGCGATCCCCTGGTCGAGGTAGACGGCGCCGAACACCGCCTCGAGCGTGTCGGCCAGGATCGAGTCCTTGTCGCGGCCACCGGACTGCTCCTCGCCGCGCCCCAGCAGGACGTGGTCGCCAAGCCCCAGCGACCGGGCGAGCTCGGCAAGGCTTTGGGTGTTGACCGCGGCCGCCCGGATCTTGGCCAGCCGCCCCTCCGGCGCGTCGGGGAACCGCCGGTAGATCTCGTCGGTCACCACCAGCCCGAGCACCGCGTCGCCCAGGAACTCCAGCCGCTCGTTGGTGGGCAGGCCGCCGGCCTCGAAGGCGTAGCTGCGGTGGGTCAGCGCCAGGACGCCCAGCTCGTCGTCGAGCGTGATCCCCAGTACCTGCGCGACGCCCCCGACGTCGGGCTGGGCGGTCAACGGCCGAGGCCCGCCTGGATCAGCGCGGCGGCGTCGCCGACCGTCTCGGCGGCCAGCAGCGCGTCGTCGTCGACGTTCGGGGTGTGACCGCGGGTCCGCAGCTCCTGCTCGACGCTCTCGACGACCTCGACCAAGTCCAGGGAGTCGGCGTGCAAGTCCTCGTCGAAGCGGCTGTCAGCGGTGACGGGGCCGTCGATGCCCAACACCGTGGCGAGCCGGTCGGTCAGCAGCGCCACGACCTCGTCGGTCGTCATCTGTTCAGCCATCGTCCCGCCTTTCCTGCGCCTGTGACATCTGCCCGCTGATGCGCTGCGCCAACCCCGCCACTGCCACCTGCTGCGCCCGTCGCAGCGCCGCCGCGATATCGCCGGCGGATGCCGCGCCGTGCGCGACGAGGACCTCGCCGTTGACGCCCAGCAGCGACGCCACCGTATCGGCCTCACCGTCGCCAGGGACAGCCGCGGCCTCCAAGGTCTTCAGGAAGATGTTCCCGGTGAACCCGTCGGTCACCACGACGTCGACATCACCGGCGAGCACCGCCGCCGGCTCGATGTTGCCGGCGAAGCCCGAGGTCGCCGAGAGCACGTCGAAGGCCTCCTTCGCCCACGCGTGGCCCTTGCCCGGCTCGTGGCCGACGTTGAGCAGCCCGACGCGCGGCTCGGGCGCACCCAGCACCTGCGCGTAGGCCCGCGCCATCGCCGCGTAGCCCCCGACCACGTCCGGGTGCACGTCCATGCTGCCGCCGGCGTCGGCCAGCACCACGGTCCGGCCCCCCTCGACCGGGATCGCCGCCGCGACGACCGGCCGTCGCACGCCGGGCGCGCGGCCCAGCGCCAGCAGCGCCGCGGTCAGCGTCGCGCCCGTGGAGCCGGCGGACACCACCGCCGCCGCCTCACCGGCGGCCACGAGCTCACAGGCGACGCGCACGCTCGCGCGTGGTTTGGCGCGCAGCGCCGCGACGGGATCCTCGTCCATCCCCACGACGTCGGGCGCGTCGACCACGGGCAGGTCACCGCCAGCGCGGCGCAGGTGCTCGGCGACGAGGTCGGCGGCGCCGACACACACGACGTCGACCCCGTGATCGGCCGCGGCGCGCAGCGCCGCCTCCACGGGTGCGGCGGGGGCGTGGTCCCCGCCCATGACGTCGAGTGCGACCCTCATCGCTGCCGCCCGGGGCCCGTCACGCCGTGGGAGCTACTCCTCGACCTGGACGACCTGGCGGCCGGCGTAGTACCCGCACACCGAGCAGACCGTGTGCGGCTGCAGCGGCGACTTGCACCGTGCGCACGACGCGCTCGCGGGCGGCGCCGTCCGCAGCCACTGCGACTTGCGGTGGCGGGTGCGTGCGCGGGACTTCTTCCTCTTGGGGACAGCCATCAGATCGCTCCTGGGTCAGTTGTCGGAGTCGCTCAGGCGCAACCCCTCGAGGGCGGCCCAGCGGGCGTCGACGGTCACGTCGACGCAGTCACAGTCCTCTTCGTTGTGGTTCTTCCCGCACTGGGCGCACAGCCCCTTGCAGTCTTCGTCGCACAGCGGCCGGTACGGCACCGCGGGAACGAGCGCGTCACGGATGAGCGTATCGAGGTCGATGGTGTCTTCGCCCAGCTCGTAGCCGGCCTCGACGTCCTCGGGGGAGTCGGCGCGCGCGGGGTCGGAGAACAGCTCGGTCACCTCGGCCGACACGTTGCGGACGAGGTCCTGCAAGCACCTCGCGCAGCTGACCCGCAGGTCCGCCGACACGGTGCCGCGCACGAGTAGCCCGTCGACGACGCTCTCGATCACGCCGAAAAAGCGGATGTCGCCGTCGATCTCGGCCACCTCGAAGTCCAGGTCCTCGGCCGGCGGCACGACGAGGTCGACCCGGCGAGATGCGCCGGGCCGGTCGATGAGATCGGTGACCCGGATGATCCGGTCACGTGCATCGGAAGGCATCACAAAGCAGTGGCGTCGAACGAGGTGGGTGGGCGCGCCGCGACAGGCGCGAAGGCCCATGGTAACAGCGCCACGAGGGCAGGCGACCCGGCGGTCAGCCCTGCTCGTAGTCGTACAGCTGCGACGACGCGGGGGCCGCCGGCGCCTCCTGCACGGGGATCTCGCCGGACAGCTCGTCGCTGACCAGCCGCCCCCGCAGCCGTTCCCTGCCCTTCTCCACCGATCGCATGGTCTTGGCGAGCACGATCTCGAAGTTCGCCAGCTTGCTGTCGACGTAGTCCTCGGCCTCAAGCCGCAGGACCCGCGCCTGCTCGCGGGCCTCTTCCAGGATGCGCTCGGCCTGACGCTGGGACTGTCGGACGACTTCGGTCTCGCTGATCAGACGGGCGGCTTCGTTCTTGGCGTCGGCGACGATCTGCTCGGCCTCCCGTTCGGCCTGCTCGAGCACCTCGTCGCGCTCCTTGAGCACCCAGCGCGACTGGCGGATCTCCTCGGGCATCGACGCGCGGATGTCGTCGATCACGTCCTCGAAGTCCTTGCGGTTGACCATGACCGACGCGGACAGCGGCACGGGGCGCGCCTCGGCGAGCAGCTGCTCCATCTGGGCCAGGTAGCCCTCGACGTCCACTTGTCCGGTTCCTTTGTCGGTGCGGTCAGGTGCGCAGGTGGCGGGCCAGGTGATCGGCCACGACCGGTGGGACGAAGTCCGACACGTCACCACCGAACCTGGCGACTTCTTTCACCAGGGATGAGGAGAGAAACGAGTATACGGGGCTGGTCGTCAGAAACAGGGTCTCGACATCGCCCAGACGGCCGTTCATCTGCGCCATCTGCAGCTCGTACTCGAAGTCGCTGACAGCCCGCAGACCCTTGACGATGATGCCCACCCCCCGCTCCCGGCAGAAGTCGACCAGCAGCCCTTCGAACACCTCCACGTCGACGTTGGCCAGGTCGGCCGTGACCGCCTCGAGCAGCTCGACGCGCTCGTCCAGCCCGAACATCGGCGCCTTCGCCGCGTTGCGCAGGCAGGCGACGATCAACCGGTCGAACCGCCCCGCCGCGCGCTGGATGACGTCCAGGTGCCCGTAGGTCACAGGGTCGAAGCTGCCGGGGTACACGGCGGTGACAACCATTCAGCGGTCTTTCGCGCGCAGATACAGCAGGACGGTGTCACCGTAGGAGCGTTGACGGTCGACTGCCAGCAACTGCGACGGGAGACCGCCCCCCAGCTGCGGGTCGCGCCGGTCGCGTTCGACCACCACCAGCCCGCCGGGCGCCAGCGCGTCGCCGGCGTGCAGCTGCTCGACCAGGGCGGTCACCGCCGCCAGCGAGGTGTCGTACGGAGGGTCGCAGAACACCACGGCGTAGCGGCGACCCGCCGATCGGGACACGAACGCGGCGGCGTCGCCGCGCACGACCGTCGCGCGCTCGGACAGGCCGGCCGCGGCCAGGTTGTCACGGACGACCGCGGCGGCGCGCTCGTCGCGTTCGACGAACGTCGCCCAGCGGGCGCCCCGGGACAGCGCCTCGATGCCCAGCGCCCCCGACCCGGCGAACAGGTCCAGGACGTCCACACCGTCGATCTCGGCGCCGATCGAGCTGAACAGCGCCTCGCGGACGCGGTCAGCGGTCGGACGCGTCCCTCGCCCCGGCGGCGCCTTGAGCCGCCGGCCGCCCGCGGTGCCGGCGATGACCCGCATCAGCCGGTCTCGAGGGCCGCGAGCCGCTCGTCGCCGTACCGCCGGCGGACCTCGTCGGCCAGCGCGGGGTGCCCGGTCAGGTCGTGGTCAGCCTGGACCAGCCGCGTCGCGTCTGCCCGGGACGCGACAACCAGGTCGTAGTCGCGGATCAGCTTCGCCAGCTTCAGGTCGGGAAGACCGGACTGGCGGGTGTCGAACAGGCTGCCCTCGCCGCGCTGCTCCAGGTCGATCTCGGCCAGGCGGAACCCGTCGGTCGTGGACGCGAGCGCTTCCAGCCGAGCGGCACCCCCGTCCTCATCACCGACCCGGGTGGAGAACAGCACGCAGTAGCTGCGGGCCGAGCCGCGTCCCACCCGCCCGCGCAGCTGGTGAAGCTGGCTGATCCCGAACCGGTCGGCGTCCTCGATGATCATCACCGTCGCCTCTGGCACGTCGACGCCGACCTCGATGACCGTGGTCGCGACCAGGACCTGCGCCGAGCCCTCCCGGAACGCCTCCATCGCGGCGTCGCGCTCGGCCGCGGACAGCCGGCCGTGCACGAGCACGACGCCCAGGTCGCCAAAGACCTCGTCGGCCAGCCGGCGGTGCACCTCCACCGCAGCCGCGACGCTGCGGTCGCCGGCGGTGGCGTCCCCGACGCGCAGCGCGTCGGACTCCTCGACCAGCGGGCACACCACGTAGGCCCGCTCCCCGGCGCCCGCGCGCTCCCGGATGAAGTCGTACAGACCCTGCCGGCGGGGCGAATCCGAGGCGATGACCTGCGTGACGATCTCCTGACGGCCGGGGGGAAGCTCGTCGAGCACGGTGACATCCAGGTCGCCGTACAGCGTCAAGGCCAGCGACCGTGGGATCGGTGTTGCGGTCATGACCAGCACGTCGGGGCTGCGCCCGTCAGACCGCTTGTCGCGCAGGCGGGTGCGGTGCTCCACCCCGAAGCGATGCTGCTCGTCGATCACCACGACGCCCAGATCGTGGAAGGCCACCTGCTCCTCGAGCAGCGCGTGGGTGCCGACGAGCAGGTCGATGTCACCGCTGACCAGCTGCGCCAGCAGTCCCCGCCGGCGCGTGGTCGACGTCGCACCGGTCAACAGCTCCAGCCGTGGTCCCCCCGGTGCGTTGACGCCCAGCGGCGACAGCAGCGCGGTGAAGGTGCGCAGGTGCTGTTCGGCCAGGACCTCGGTGGGGGCCATCAGCACGGCCTGGCGTCCCGCGTCGAGCGCCGCGAGCATCGCCCAGGCGGCGACCAGCGTCTTGCCGGCCCCGACGTCGCCCTGCAGCAGCCGGTGCATCGGCTTGGGCGCGGCGAGGTCCGCGGCGATCTCCTCGAAGGCCTTGGACTGCGCGCCGGTCGGTCGGAACGGCAGCACCTCGACGAACCGCGCCGCGACGCCGTCGGGCGGCGGCGCCTGCGCCAGGCCGACGGCCTCGGACTCCAACCGCCGCCGGCGCTGCTGCAGGCCGACCTGCAGCGTCAGCAGCTCGTCGTAGACCAGACGGCGCCGCGCCTGGGGCACGTCGGCGAGGTCCGCAGGCCGGTGGATCCGCCGCAGCGCCGTGTCGTAGTCGAGCAGGTCGCGGTCCTGCCGCAGGTCCTCGGGCAGGTGCTCGGGCAGCGGAGGCAGCGCGTCCAGCGCGGCGCGCACCACCTCGGCGATCGTGCTCGACGGCACCTTCTCGGTGGCGGGATAGGTCGGTTGGATGCGGTCGGTGTCGTCGACGGTCTCGCCCTCCCCCAGGACGACGACCTTCGCGTTGCGCAGCTGCAGGGTGGACTTGAACTGCTCGAGGGTCCCGCTGGCGGCGACGCGGCTTCCCGCGGGCAGCCGCTTGGGCATCCACTCCTGGTTGAAGAAGCTCACCTCGACCCGGCCGCCGGCGTCGTCGACCACCTTGGCCTTGGCGATCGTCATCCGCCGGCCACGAGGCCGCACGATGTTCCAGCTGCCGATCGTGCCGACGATGGTGACCGGCTCGCCCAGCGGCGCCTGAGCGACCGGCACCTGTTCGCCGATGTCGCGGTACTTGCCCTGGTGCGGGTAGTGCTCGAGCAGGTCGCGGACGGTGTGCAGGTCCAGCGACCGGCCCAGCGCCCCCGCCAGCCGGGGCGAGACCCCCGGCACGGCGGCGATCTCGGCGTCCAGCCAGGCCCGGGCGTCCATGCGGCGCAGTGTAGAAGCGGGGTGCGCCGCCGAAGTGGTGCCGGCACCGGCACGGCGGTAGCCTGTGACGTCACCGCCGGCATCGTCGGCGTCTTTCGCGCGTTTGGGGCGCGACACCACATCTACCGTTGAACTCGAGGACGAACCATGGCTGCCGTGTGCGAGATCTGCGCCAAGAAGCCGAACGCCAGCTACCAGGTCAGCTTCTCCCACCGCCGGTCGCACCGGTGGTGGAAGCCCAACGTGCAGCGGGTCCGCATCTGGGAGAACGGCGGCGTGCGGCGCGCTGACGTCTGCACGTCGTGCCTGAAGGCCGGCAAGGTGCAGCGCCCCCCGCAGCGTTCGCGCTGACCTCAGCCGCGCCGTCGCCAGCCGTGGTCGACGGGTCCGATGCCCTCTCCCAGGCGCAGACCGTTCGCGATCGCGCCTGACACGTAGTCCTTGGCGGCGCGTACCGCGTCGGGGACGTCCAGACCGTGCGCGCGGTACGCAGCGATCGCCGACGCGAGGGTGCACCCCGTCCCGTGCGTGTCGCGCGTGTCATGACGGGGGCCGGTGACCCAGGTCTCCGTGGCGCCGTCGAACAGCAGGTCGGCCGAGGCCTCGTCGTCGGGCAGGTGACCGCCCTTGATGAGCACCCACCCGGCCCCGAGCGCCTTGACGGCGCGTGCCGCCTCGGCCATGTCCGCGCGGGTGCGCACCACCATGCCGGTCAGCACCGTCACCTCCCCGAGGTTGGGCGTGACCACCTCCGCCAGCGGCAGGATCCGGGTGCGCAGCGCCTCCACGGCCTCGGGCGCCAGCAGGGGGTCGCCGTGCTTGGAGGCGCAGACCGGGTCGACCACCAAACGAGTGACGTCGTGCGCGGTCAGCCCCTTGACCACCGCGTCGATGATGGTGGCGGTCGCCAGCATGCCGGTCTTGACGGCGTCCGCGCCGATGTCGCCGAGCACCACATCCAGCTGCTGCGTGACGAACTCGGGGGGGACCTCATGCACACCGTGGACGCCGACGGTGTTCTGCGCGGTCAGCGCGGTCAGCGCACTCATGCCGAACACGTCCAGCTCCTGGAACGTCTTCAGGTCCGCCTGGATGCCGGCGCCGCCGCCCGAGTCCGAGCCGGCGACGGTCAGCACGCGGGGCAGCGTCATGGCCCCTCCTGTCGATAGTGGTCCCAACCCATGCCGGCGAGGTCGCGGGTCGATCCGTCGGGCAACCGCAGCGTGGCCGCCGGCGACCCCTGGATGACCTCACCGACCTCGACAGCGCCAGCAGCCTCCGCGGCCGGCACCCCATCCGCGGCGACGGTGGCGACCAATGCGTAATCGTCGCCCCCGCCGGCGACGAACACCATCGGATCCACGTCGAGCGCCCGCGCCGCCTCGTGCACCCCTGCAGCCGCCGGCAACCGCTCGGCGTCGACAACGGCGGCGACGCCCGAGGCCTCGCACACATGCAGCAGGTCGGCGCCGAAGCCGTCGGAGACGTCGATCATCGCCGTCGCACCGGCGGCTGCCAGCGCGGCGCCGGCGTCGACCCGCGCGACCGGCCGGCGGTGCGCCTGCAGCAAGCGCTCGTCGGCGTCGACGCCGGCTCGCAGCTGTGCCAGGGCCGCCGACGCGCCACCCAGCTCGCCGACCACGACGATCCGGTCACCGGGTCGGGCGCCGGACCGGCGCACGGCGGCGTCAGGCTGCACATCGCCCAGCACGGTGACCGACACGGCCAGTGCCTGCGCAGCGACGGTGTCGCCACCGACCAGCCGCAGCCCCCACTCACGACAGGCCTCGGACATGCCCTCATACAGCTGCTCGACCGCCGCCGCGTCCAGTGAGGGGGGGCGACACAGCCCAACCACAGCGACCGTGGGCCGCGCCCCCATAGCCGCCATGTCGCTGACGTTGACCGCGACCGCCTTCCAGCCGACGTCGGCCATCGACGACAGGTCGCGGCGGAAGTGCACCTCGTCGACGAGCACATCCACGGCCAGGCAGACACCCCGGCCGTCCAGGTCGATCACCGCGGCATCGTCGCCGTGGCCGACCACGAGGTCGTCGCCCGCCGACGCCAGGAACGGCGACAGGCGCGCGATCAGCTCGAACTCGCCGAGGTTGGACACCCCCTCAGTATCGCCCCCTACGATGCGCGCGGCCGAACCGCGTGGACGACGACGAGTGGAGACCGACGTGGCCGTGTTGAACACCATCGAGCTCGAGGGCGTGTCGGACGACAGCTGGAAAGCCGCCGCCCAGGAGGCATTGCGGGAGGCCGCGAAGACGCTGCGCAACATCCACCGCATGGACATCCTCGGGACCAGCGCGGTCGTCGACGGCGAGGGGGTCATCGAGTACCGGACGCGGGTTCGCTTGTTCTTCGAGGTGGACCGCAACCGCGCCGGCGCGGTCGCTGGCTAAGATCCCGACCCCGCGACAAGGAGCACACCCATGGTTTCGGCGTACATCCTCATCCTGACCGAGGTCGGCAAGGCCGCACAGGTCGCCGCCGCCGTCGCAGAGATCGAGGGCGTCGAGGCCGCGGAGGACGTCACCGGCCCGTACGACGTCATCGTGCGTGCCAAGGCCAACGACGTCGACGAGCTCGGCCGCATGGTCGTCGCGCGCATCCAGGCGGTGGATGGCATCGACCGCACGCTCACCTGCCCCGTCGTCCACCTCTGAATAGGGCCGCTACCGCCTTCGGCTGCTTGAGCGGCTTTTCGGGCCGCTACCGCCTTCGGCTGCTTGAGCGGCTTTTCGGGCCGCTACCGCCTTCGGCTGCTTGAGCGGCTTTTTTCGGCCGCTACCGCCTTCGGCTGCTTGAGCGGCTTTTTCGGGCCGCTACCGCCTTCGGCTGCTTGAGCGGCTTTCTCCCTATGGGCCGTGGAGGCCTTCGGCCGCGCCGGCCTCCAGCGCCAGCTGCAGGAGCCGGTCGATCAGCTGGGGATAGGTCAGTCCCTGGGTCTGCCACACGTACGGGAACATCGAGACCGGCGTGAACCCGGGGATCGTGTTGATCTCGTTGACCAGCACCTGACCGGACTCGGGCAGGTAGAAGAAGTCCACCCGCGCCATACCCCGCGCGCCGATGCTCAGGTAGGCCTCGCGGGCGTAGGCCCGGCATGTCTGAACGATGTCGTCGGGCACGTCGGCGGGGCACTGCAGCTGCAGCGAGTCGTCGAGGTACTTGCCCTCGAAGTCGTAGAACTCGTGCTCCGTGCGGACCTCACCAGGCGGCGTCACCTCCAGCTCCGTCTCGACGTTGCCGATGACGCCGCACTCGATCTCGCGGGGCCGCTGTAGTCCCTGCTCGACGATGACGACCCGCCCGTAGGTGAAGGCGTCCTCGATGCCCGCCAGCAGCGCCTCGCGGTCCCGGCACAGATGGATGCCGATGGACGACCCCTGCCGGGCGGGCTTGGTGAACATGGGGAACCGCAGCGCTGACTCCAGACTGCGCACCACAGCCTCGCGATCCGCGTCCCACACCGACCGCCGGATCGTCTCGTACGGGACCTGCGGCAGGCCGCGCGCTTTGAACACGTTCTTCATCTGGCGCTTGTCGATCCCCACGGCCGACGACGCCACGTCGGCGCCGACGTAGGGGATCTGATACGACGCGAGCAGCCCCTGCACGGTCCCGTCCTCCCCGTACGGACCGTGCAGGACTGGGAAGCACACGTCGACGGGGCCGATCTCGATGCCCTCGAAGGTGTCACCGAAGCGCACGAGGCGCGGTCCCTTGCGGGTCTGGACCAGCGCGACGGTGTCACCGTCCTCAGGCACCGACGGCAGCACTCCTGCAGGCGTGTCGGGCACCCCGTCGACCAGTGTCCAGCGGCCGTCGCGGGTGATGCCGACCGTCGTGACCACGTAGCGCTCTGGATCGAGCGCGGCCAGGACCGAGCGCGCCGACAGGCACGAGATCTCGTGCTCGGCCGAGCGGCCACCGAACAGGACCAGCACGCGCACGCGCTCGGTCGCCGTCACTGCCGCTCCAGCCCGTGGAACTCAGGCTTGGGCTGCCGGGACATCAGCGAGATCACCATGTCGCGTGGATCCATCCCATCGTGCACGACCTTGACGACGTGCTCGACGATCGGCATCTCCACATCACGCGCCGTGGCCATGTCCAGGATCGCGCGAGAGGACTTCACGCCTTCGGCGACCATGTTCATCTCGGCGATGATCTCGTCGATCGTGCGGCCCTTGCCCAGCTCCTCCCCCACGTGACGGTTGCGCGACTGCCGGCTCATGCACGTCGCGACGAGGTCGCCCATGCCGGCCAAGCCGGAGAACGTCAGGGGGTTCCCGCCGTATGCCAGCCCCAGTCGGGTCATCTCCGCCAGCCCACGGGTGATGAGCATTGCCTTGCTGTTGTCGCCGAACCCCATGCCGTCGGCCATGCCGGCCGCCAGGGCGATCGCGTTCTTCACGGCGCCGCCGAGCTCCACGCCCACCACGTCGGGGTTGGTGTAGACGCGGAAGTAGGGCGTGTGACTCATCGCCTGGACGCGCTCGACGATGGTGGTCTCCGGACCGGCCGCCACAGTTGCGCCGGGTAGCCGGCGGGCGCACTCCTTTGCCAGGTTCGGTCCGGAGACCACGACGACGTGTCCGAGGGGCACGTCAAGCGTGCTGCGCACGATCTGGCTGGCGCGCTGGTTCGACGACAGCTCGATGCCCTTGATCAGGCTGACGAAGATCCCCGACCGCGGAACGATGTCCCGCCAGTCCTCCAGACAGGGGCGCAGCGCGTGGCTGGGGATCGCGAGCACGATGATCTCGGCGTCGGACAGGGCCTCGTGCGGGTCGGTGGTCGCGCGCACCCTGGGATGCAGGTCGATCTCGCCGAGGTAGTCCGGGTTGCGATGGTCGCTGTTGATCGCCTTGGCCACCGCAGGCTCACGGGCCCAGATCACGACATCCTCGTCCGCATCGGCACAGATGGTGGAAAACGCCGAGCCCCACGATCCCGCGCCCATGACGGCCACTTTGCCCATCGCTGCCTCCTCCCGGCCCGCTGCAGTGTAGGGAATCAGGCTCCCGCGCCGGCGAACCGGACTACCCTGCGGCAGTGACCACCACGGCGATCATCCCGATCAAGGCGCTGGGGTCGGCCAAGGGCCGCCTGGCAGCGACGCTGACCCCGCCGCAGCGGCGTGAGCTGGTGACCTGGATGGCGCACCGCGTGATCGCCGCATGCCGGGATTGCGCTGCGATCGATGACATCCTGGTCGTGGCGGGTGACCAGGCGGCGGCCGCCATCGGGCAGGACGCGGGTGTGCGGACGATGGTCGTCGACGTGCCCGGCCTCGGCGTGGCCCTCGCGGCCGCCGAGGACTGCACGACGGACGCCGCCGCCACGATCGTCGTGGCGGCAGACCTCGCGGCGTTGACGTCGGCCGACCTCGACGCCGTGTTCGCCGCGGTGCCGGATGACGGGCCGGTGGTGGCGGTGGCGCCGACCGAGGACGGCGGGACCGGTGCACTCCTGCGCCGGCCACCACAGGTCATCGCCAGCGCGTACGGGCCCGGCTCTGGCCGGGCGCACCGCCAGCTCGCCGAGCAGGCCGGCGTCGCGTGTGTCGTCGTGCAGCGACGCGGACTTGCCTTCGACCTCGACCAACCCGACCAGCTGGCCGCGTTGGCTCTGGGCGACGACGCCGACGTACCCTGCCCGCGGCACTGACGACCGACACAGGAGCGGGCATGCCGCAGGGCACCGTGAAGGACTTCGACATCTCGACAAAGACGGGGACGATCCTGCTGGACGATCAGCAGGAGCTGCCGGTGGACGCCGAGACCTTCGCCGCCTCCGGCCTCCTCGAGCTGCGCCTGGGTCAGCGCGTGCGGTTCGACCTGGAGGGCGACGGCGACGACCGCCGGGTCCGACGGCTGACGCTCGTCAGCTTCTGACGCGAGCCGGGCGCACCGCCGTTCGCGGTGCGCCCGACCGG
This sequence comes from Egibacteraceae bacterium, assembly GCA_035540515.1. Taxonomy (GTDB): domain Bacteria; phylum Actinomycetota; class Nitriliruptoria; order Euzebyales; family Egibacteraceae; genus WHTG01. The sequence goes on from DATLGM010000374.1 coordinate 13,499, forward strand.
AAGGTCCCTAGCTGCGCTTGCGCGGCGTCGTCTTGCGCGCCGTCGTCTTCTTGGCGGTGGACTTCCGCGGCGCCGTCTTGCGTGCGGTCGTCTTCTTCGCCGTGGTCTTGCGTGCGGTCGACTTCTTCGCCGTCGACTTCCGCGGCGTCGACTTCTTCGCGGTCGACTTCTTCGCGGTGCTCTTGCGCGCCGTTGACTTCTTCGCCGCCGACTTCTTCGCGGTCGACTTCTTCGCCGTGCTCTTGCGCGCGGTCGACTTCTTGGCCGTCGACTTCTTGGCCGTCGACTTCTTCGCCGCGCTCTTGCGCGCCGTGGACTTCTTCGCCGTGGACTTCTTCGCCGTGGACTTCTTCGCCGCGCTCTTGCGCGCCGTGGACTTCTTCGCGGTCGACTTCTTCGCCGTCGACTTCTTCGCCGTCGACTTCTTCGCCGTCGACTTGGTGGCCGTGGACTTGGTGGCCGTGGACTTCTTCGCCGTCGACTTCTTCACCGTCGATTTCTTGGTGGCCGTGGACTTCTTCGCCGTGGACTTCTT
>DATLGM010000375.1:0-5698 GCA_035540515.1 Egibacteraceae bacterium
ACAGGCACACGTCGGGGCGCAGCGTGCGGGCGAGGGCGACCGCTTCGCGGCCGTCGGCGGCCCCACCGACGACCTCGATGCCGGGCTGGGCGTCGAGGATCATCGTCAGTCCGGCCCGGACGATGTCCTGGTCGTCGGCGATGAGCACCCGGATGGTCATCGAGGCATCCTGCTCTTGGGCAGCACCGCTTCGACCGTCCACCCTCCGCCGGTCCCCGGCCTGGCCTGAAGCGTCCCGCCCAGCAGGCTCGCACGCTCGGTCATGCCGACGATGCCGTAGCCCGTGGCAGGCTTCCCGGTCGGGATGTCGCCGTCGTCGCGGACGCTCAGGCGCACCTGCTCGCCCTCATCGGTGACCTCGACGGTGATCCGGGTCGCGTCCCGGGCGTGGCGCACGGCGTTGGTCACCGCCTCCTGCGCGATGCGGTAGAGGGCGACCCCGACCCCGGGGTTCAACTCGGCGAAGTCACCGGCCACCTGCACATCCACGCGCGGCCAGCCACCGACGTTGCGGGCGAGCCGTTCGATGTCGGCCAGCCCCGGTTGCGGGGCGAGGTCGGCCTCGGCCCCCTCCCGCAGGACCCCGACCATGGCGCGCATCTCCTCGAGTGTGCGCGACGCCGTCTCCTCGATGGTCGCCAGCGCCGCCGCTGCGCGGTCAGGATGGGCGGCGGCGACGGTGCGACCGGCCTGCGCCTGGATGGCGATGGCGGAGACGTGATGCCCGACCGCGTCGTGAAGCTCGCGGGCCAGCTCGTTGCGCTGGAGGAGCTTGGCCTGCTCGATGTCGCGGATCCGGGTGTTCGCGTGGAAGCGAATCGACGCGCCGAGCGCGGCGGAGAACAGGAAGAACCCGTACCCGGCGACGACCTCGGCCGCGGTCATCGGAGCTTCGGCGACGAACGTGATGGGGAGCCACACCAAGATGATCCCGAGGCCGACTGCGGCCTCGCGGCCGGAGCCCCAGCGGAACAGTGCGTAGGGCAGCAGCAGCAACCCGGCGATGGTCAGCAGCCCGATCGCGTCGATGACGAAGATCCGTGCCACGTCGAACCCGATGAGGGTGCCGAAGGCGATCGCGACCGCGGCCAGCGGGTGGGTGCGGCGCCACAGCAGTGAGAGGGCGACCACGCCGCTGACGGCCATTACCAGCGGGCCCCACCCTCGGTCCTCCCGCAACAGCAGCTCGAGCACCGAGCCTGAGACGAGCACAGCGACCAGCGCCCAGTCCCGCCACACCCGCGCGGGTGGTCCTGCCGGGCGCGGCTCAGCCCACAGCGCCCGCAAGGAGTGACCGACCATCGCTCCAGCGTAGGGAAGCGGCGTGCGCTGCGGATCAGCCGAAAGGACCAGTGGTGCGCCGTCCTTGCGGTCAGGCGAACTCGAGCCCGCAGACGGATGTGTCGCAGGCCCGACCTGGTCATCGTGGCACCCATGCCGATCGACAACGGAGGGATCATGACCAAGCCAAAGCATCTCGCCCGGATCGCCGGGGGCCTCTACCTGGCCATGTGCATCCTGGGCGCCGGCGCTCACCTGGGTATCCGCGCAGGCGTTCGCGTGCCGGATGACGCAGCCGCCACCGCGGCAAACATCATCGCGAACCCGACCCTGTTCCGGTTCGCCCTGGTCGCTGACATCGCGATGGCCACGGTCTTCGTGCTCCTCGGCGTCGCGTTGCACCGGCTGCTGCGACACGTCGACCGGCACGCCGCCGGGGCGCTCGTGGTGTTTGTCACCGTCGGCGCCGGCTTGATGCTGACCAACTTGGGGTTCCACCTCGCCGCGCTGCTCGTCGCCACCAACCCCGCCTACGGCCAACCCGGCGGCGACGGTCTCGTGCTGCTCCTGCTGGACTTGCACCACCACGGCTACGCCCTCGCCGGGATCTTCTTCGGCCTGTGGCTGCTGCCCCTGGGCTACCTAGCCCATACGTCCGGGTTGTTCCCGAAGCTGCTCGGGGTCCTGCTCGTCGCCGCAGGCGGCGCATGGATCGTTGGCACGCTTGCCGTGTTCGCCTGGCCTGACCTTCCCACCGCCGTCCACACGATCATCGAAGCCCCCAAGTTCGCGGAGTTCTGGATGGTCGCCTACCTGATCACCAAGGGCGTGCGCGCGCACCGAGCCGACCGTCCGGTCCCTGCGGCGGCCTGACCGATGCAGGCCATCGTCCAACATGCGTACGGAACCGCAGAAGCCCTGCTCCTCGAGGACGTGGAGCAGCCCACACCGGGACCGCACGAGGTGCTCGTCGGCGTGCACGCCGCCTCAATCAACCACGCGGATCTGTTCCTCGCCGCGGGACGGCCCTACGTCATGCGCGTCGCCGTCGGGCTGCGCCGGCCGCGCGTCGCCATCCGGGGACGTGATCTTGCCGGCGAGGTCGTGACGGTCGGCGAAGCAGTCACCCGGTTCGGTCCCGGCGATCACGTCTACGCCGAGACCACCACCGGCACCTTCGCCGAGTACGCCTGCGTCCCCGAGCACCTGCTGGCGCTCAAGCCCGCCAACCTGAACTTCGAGCAGGCTGCGGCCGTGCCGCTCGCGGGGGTCGCCGCCCTGCAGGGCCTGCGCGACGTCGGCGAGGTGCAACCCGGCGACGCGGTGCTCGTCAACGGCGCGTCGGGTGGTGTCGGCACCTTCGCCGTGCAGATCGCCAAGGCGCTCGGCGCCGACGTGACCGGCGTGTGCAGCACCCGCAACGTCGAGCTTGTCCGCTCCCTCGGTGCGGATCACGTCATCGACTACACCCACGAGGACTTCACCCGCAGCGGCCAGCGCTTCGACGTGATCTTTGACCTCGCCGGGCGACACACCGGTGCCGCCTGCAGACGCGCGCTCACCCGGACCGGCACCCTCGTCTCCGCCAGCGGACACGGCGGGCCGGTCCTCGGGCCGCTCGGCCGGTACCTGCGGACACTCGCCTCGTCGCTGTTGACGTCCCAGCACCTGCGCGTGCTCGTCGCGAAACCATCCCGACACGACCTCGAGACGCTCAGCGCCCTGATCGAGGCGAGGCGCGTCAGGCCCGTGATCGAGCAGACGTACGCGTTGAGCAAGACCGCCGAGGCCCTCCGTCACCTCTCCGAGCAACGCGCCCGTGCCAAGATCGTCATCGCCGTGCGGCAGGCCGGACCACCACCACCGCCAATGGAGGCACCATGAGCGTCCACCATGCGGTCACACTCACGGCGGCAGGCGGTGTCGGCGTTGCGGTTGCTGCGGCCACATGGCAGCAGTCGTCCCAGCTGCCAGTCCAGCCGCAGGAGGCTGCCGGCGTTCAGCCGATCCTGTGGACGGGTCTTACCAACGCGAGGAGGAGCGTCAATGCGACCGCGAGGACGCCCTTCTCCAACGGACCCGTGTCCGTAGCGCCGATGGCCAAGACCAAGCTCATTGCCGCGAGGAACATGACGAGTGGGCCCGGCAGGTCTCGAACCTGCGGCCAAGGGATTATGAGTCCCCTGCTCTAACCAGCTGAGCTACGGGCCCGTGACCCGGCAGGGTACCGGCCGGCCAACCGCTACGACGCCTCCTCCAGCGCGTCGATGAGCTCGTCCTTGGTCATCTTCGACCGCCCCGGGATGTCCGCCTCGCCGGCGCGCTCGTACAGCTCGTCCTTGCTCAGCGACCCCAGATCGTCGCCGCCGGCGGACGACCCGCCCACCTTGCCACCGCCGGACTTCGACGCCTCCACGCTGGCCCGCAGCGCCTCCATGAGGTCGGCGACCTGCGGTGTCTCCTCGCGCTCCTCGACGACGATGTCCTCGCCTTCCGCCTTGCGCTTGATCAGCTCGAGCACCCGGTCCCGGTAGGTGTCTTCGTACTTCCCGGGATCCCACTCGGCGGACAGCGACTCGATCAGCTGCTCGGCCATCGCCAGCTCGCGGTCGCTGACCTTGACGTCGACCGGCGCGTTCCCGACGTCGTCGGCGCCGCGGACCTCGTCGGCGAAGTACATGGTGGACAGCCCGAGCAGATCACCGATCGGCCGGATGGTCGCGAGGTACTGCTTGTCGCGCATCACGAAGCGCGCGATCGCCACCTTGTTGGTCTGCCGCATCGCATCGAGCAGCAGTGCGTACGGCTTTTCTGCGCCGACGTCCTCGGCTGGCCCCAGGTAGTAGGTGTTGTTCCAGTAGATGGGGTCGATGTCGTCGAGGTCGACGAAGTCCTCGATGTCGATCGTGCGGCTCTTGCTCGGCTCGACCGCCTCGAGCTCCTCCGGCGTCACGATCACGTACTGGCCATCGCCGACCTCGTGGCCCTTGACGATGTCTCGGTACTCGACCTCTTCGCCGCTGTTCTCGGCGACCCGCTTGTAGCGAATCCGTTCACCGGTGTCCTTCTGGAACTGGTGGAAGTCGATCGAGTGCGAGGACGTCGCGCTGTACAGCTTCACCGGGATCGTGACGAGGCCGAAGCTGATCGACCCGCTCCACATCGCTCGCGCCATGGCGAAAACCTACCGCGTCGAGGTTCCCAGTGGCGCGGCGACGGGCGGGGTGGCGATGGACAACGCGATGCGGAGATCACCGCAGCGGTTCTCGTAGTCGTCGAACGCGGCGCTGCACGTCGGGCACTTCGACCGCACCAGCGCCTGGACCGTGTCGTCCGGGATGACGAACCATGCGACACACTGCGGGCAGTGCCCCCGCGTCTCGAACTCGCTGCTGACGTTCACGGACTCCCCCAGCCAGGCCCCGCACAACCGGACAAAAGGGGTATCCCCTCGGGTGGCTTGGGGTAATCCTGGCGCCGCGCGCCTGCTGGCTCTGGGGGTGGGACTTGAACACCCACCCGCGCTCCGATGTGCCCCGAACTACGGCATATTTGATCGCGCTGCACCCGACTGGATCGGACTGCATCCGACCCTGGTGCGGCATCCCGTGCGGCATGGTCTGTTCAGGCGGTACCGCTGAACCGCTGGTACACCGCTTGGCGTGACACGCCGTACATCTGTCCGATCGTCGCCCAGGACGCGCCGGCGGCTCGGGCGAGGTGGACGCAGCTGCGCTCGAGCTCCTCGGCCTGCTGGCGCAGCTGTATCGCGGTCGCCAGGCGCTGCCCCGGATCGGTCGTGCCGGCGAGCTGCTCGAGCGCGGCTTTCATCTCATCCATGGCGTAAAGATATTCTTGACGTCACACGTTTGTCAAGGTAACCTTGACAGCATGAACGGACACCAGCTCCCCGAGACCGTCACCCTCAGCCGCGACGAGGCCATCGAAGTGCTCCACGCGTTGGAGTCCGCCGCCGGCGCCCTCTCTGACGTGGCGGTCGCGTTCGACGTCGACGGGGCCATCCGGATCGTGCAGGACAAGCTCGGCCGAGACCTGCCCGAGGGCTGAGAGCCCCGGTGTGCCCTCTGTGGACATCGAGGGATGGCACCAGGTGAGGGGTCGTACCATGCTTGAGCATGGGAGCCAGCGAAATCCAATGGATGAGCAGCCAGGCGGCCGCCGACCATCTTGGGATCACCACGCGGACGCTGTACCGGCTGGTCGATGAGGGCCAGTTGCCGGCCTACAAGATCGGGCGTGTCCTGCGGCTGCAGCGAACCGATGTCGAGGCGTTCATCAAGTCGGCTCGTGTTGAGCCGGGGTCGCTACGACATCTGTACCCGGAGGGTCGCGGCGACGTCGACTAGATCGCTATGGCTCGACACAGCCGACGACGGGCAGCCTGACTGAGCAGTCG
>DATLGM010000376.1:0-3879 GCA_035540515.1 Egibacteraceae bacterium
CCACCGCCCGGACCTTGCTGTCCGCCCGGGACATGCCCCGGTGCTTGCGGAACAGCTCGGCCAGTTGGAATCCGACGGTGAAGACCGGGTTGAGTGCGGACAGCGCGTCCTGGAAGATCATCGCGATGTCGTTGCCGCGAATGTGGCGCAGCTGCTCGCGGCTGCACTCGACGAGGTTGCGCCCCCCGAAGTGCACCGTCCCCGTGACCTTGCCGGGGGGCTGGGGCACCAGGCCCATCAGCGCCAGGCTCGACACGCTCTTGCCGGAACCGGACTCGCCGACGATCGCCAGCGTCTCGGCCTCGTGCAGCGTGTACCCGATGCCCGACACCACCTCGGCCACCCCCCGCTTGGTGCCGAACCGCACGCGCAGGTCTTCGACGGTGAGCACGGCGCTCATGCGGTCATCCCCCGCGACTCGATCGCCGAGCGCTGGCGGGGGTCCAGCGCATCGCGCAGCGCGTCGCCGAGCAGGTTGAACGACAGCACCGTCACGAAGATCGCCAGCCCCGGGAAGAAGCCCATCCACCAGGCGGTGTTGATGAAGCCCCGCCCCTCGGCCAGCATCCGCCCCCACGACGGCGCCGGCGGCTGCACGCCCAGGCCCAGGAACGACAGCGCGGCCTCGGACAGGATCGCGAACGCCAGGCTGATCGAGGCCTGCACGATGATCGGGGCGAGCACGTTGGGCAGGATGTGCACGCGCAGCAGGCGGAAGTCCGACGCGCCGATCGAGCGGGCGGCGCGGACGAAGACCTGCTCGCGGACCGACAGGACGCTGCCGCGCGTGATGCGCGCGAAGATTGGCGTGTAGACGATGCCGATCGCGATCATCGCGTTGGCGATGCCCGGGCCGAGCACCGCCAGGATCGCGATGGCGAGCAGGATCGCGGGGAACGCGAACAGCATGTCGGTCATGCGCATGATCGCGTCGTCGATCCAGCGGCCGTAGAACCCGGCGAGCAGGCCGAGCAGCACGCCGGCGCTCAGCGAGATCCCCACCGCGATGAACCCGACCTGCAGCGACACGCGCGCCGCGACCAGCACGCGGCTGAACACGTCGCGGCCCAGCTCGTCGGTGCCGAACCAGTACGTCGCCGAGGGCGGTTGCAGCCGCTCCATCACGTTGACGGCGTTGGGCGGGTGCGGCGTGAGGCGCTGGCCGAACAGCGCGGCGACCACCAGCAGCCCGAGGACGACAAGACCGAACAGCGCGAGGCGGTTGGCGAGCACCGCCCCGCCCAGCTCACGCCAGCGCGAGCGGCTCGCCGGGGCGGCCGGGGCGCCGGCTTCGCTGACGGGGGGAGCCTGGGCGCTCACCGGTACCGGATCCTGGGGTCGACCGCCGCGTACAGCAGGTCCACGATCAGGTTGATCAGCAAGAACACGACGGCGATGAGCAGCACCGCCCCCTGCAGGACCGGGTAGTCGCGGTTCTGCACCGCCAGCAGCGCCAGCTGGCCCAGGCCCGGCCACGCGAAGATCACCTCGACGATGATCACCCCGCCGAGCAGATAGGCCAGCTGCAGCCCGGTGACCGTGATGATCGGCACCAGCGCGTTGCGCAGCACGTGGCGGAACACGATGACGCGCTCGCGCAGGCCCTTGGCGCGGGCGGTGCGCGTGTAGTCCTCGCCGAGTGACTCGAGCACCGCCGACCGCACGAACCTGGTCAGGATCGACCCCGAGACCAGCCCCACCGTGACGGCGGGCATGACGAGGTGGCTGAGCCACCCCAGTGGGCTGTCGAAGGGCGACACGTACCCCGACGGCGGCAGCCACCCCAGCACGCCGGCGAACAGCAGGATGAACATGATCCCCATCCAGAAGTCGGGGATCGAGATGCCCGCCTGGCTGAACACCGTGGCGGCGTAGTCGCGCTTGGAGCCCGAGTGGATCGCCGAGGTGACGCCCAGCGGCACGGCGATCAGCAGCGCCACGACCAGTGCCGCGCCGGCCAGCGACATCGTCGCCGGCAACCGCTGCAGCAGCTTGGTCGTGACCGGGGCGCCGTCGAAGAAGCTGACGCCCAGGTCACCGGTGACCGCGTTGGCGAGGTAGCGGCCGTACTGCACGACCAGCGGCAGGTCGAAGCCGGCCCGCTCGCGCAGCCGTTCGTAGGTCGCCTGGTTGAACCTCGGCCCCATCGAGACCCGGATCGGGTCGCCGGGGACGAGGTGGACGATGGCGAAGACGACGACGCTGACGCCGAGCAGGACGATGAGCGCCTGCGCGACGCGCCGTACGACGAACCCCGCCATCGTCGCCGCCGTCTCCTACTGCGTCAGGGACACGTTCTCGAAGCGGATCGCGCGGTCCGAGCGGGGGGTGTACCCCTCGACCTCGGGCCGCCACGCCTGCACCACGTCGGGGTTGTACAGGTAGATGTAGCTGGCCTCGTCGACGATCAGCTGGACCGCCTCGTCGTACATCTCCTTGCGGGCGTCGGTGTCGGTCTCCTCGCGGGCGGCGTCGAGCAGCTCGTCGACGCGCTCGTTGGAGTAGCCGTGGAAGTTGAACCCGGCGTCCGTGCGGTGCTGGGCGTAGTAGTAGTCGTCCGGGTCGAGGTTGCCGAGCCAGCCGAGCATGAACACGTCGAAGTCGCCCTCGCCCTGGCGCTCCAGCCAGGTCGCGAAGTCCAGCGTGTTGATCGTGGCGGTGATGCCGGCCTCGCCGAAGTTGCTCTCCATGACCTGCGCGGCCTGGATCGTCTCCGGGAACTCGTCGGTGACCATGATCTCGAGCTCGAGGTTCTCCACGCCGGCCTCTTCCAGCAGCTGGCGAGCGCGGTCCGGGTCGTGCTCGTACGGGGCGTGGTCGGTGTGGAAGGTGCTGCCCTCGGGGATCGCGGTCTGGTTCACCGTGGCGGCGTCGAAGTGGGCGGCCTGGGTGATCGCCTCGCGGTCGACGGCGTAGGCCAGCGCCTGGCGGACGCGCTCGTCGTCGTACGGCTCTTCGTTGATGTTGGCGGCGAAGTACCAGTAGTCGGTGCTGGGCACCTGCTCGAGGTTCACGCTGTCGTCGCCGCCGAGCTGCTCGACCTGCTGCGGCGGGATGTTGTCGGTCCAGTGGACCTGACCGCCCTGCAGGTTGGTCAGTGCGACGGTGCCCTCGGAGATGAACCGAAACTCCACGCCGTCCAGCGCCGGCGGGTCACCCCAGTAGTCGTCGTTGCGCGCCAGGCTGATGCTCTGGCCCTGGTCGTAGGACTCGAAGGTGAACGGGCCCGTCCCAACCGGGTTGGACGCCATGTCGTCGTCGAACTCCTCCGGCACGATGGCCATGCCCTTGAACGCCCCGATGTTGGCGGGCATGTTCGGCGTGGGGCGGTTGACCTCGATCTCGACGGTGTAGTCGTCGACCGCGCGGACCTCCTCGACCGAGGTGAACCGGTAGGCGTTGGCCATCTCGTCGTCGATGATCCGGTTGTAGGAGAACACCACGTCGTCGGCGGTGAACTCCGAGCCGTCGTGGAACGTCACGTCCTCGCGCAGGTTGAACGTCCACGTCAGCTGGTCGTCGCTGACCTCCCAGTCGGTGGCGAGCGCCGGCTCGAACTCGAGGTCCTCGTTGGGCTGCACGAGCGTGTCGTAGACGTTCTCGAGCACCTGGAACGACGGGTACGCGCTGGTGGCGTGCGGGTCGAGCTGGTCGGGCTCGCCGGAGATGGCCGCGATCAGGGTGCCGCCGGCCGCCTCGCCGTCGCCACCGTCAGCACCGGGCGTCTCGCCGGGGCCCGCGTCGCCGACGTCGACCCCCTCCCCCGTATCACACGCGGCGGCGGCGATCACGAGCGCGAGGACGAGGAGCAGGTACAGGGGGGACCGCATGGCGGGGACCTTCCGATCGGCGTCCCCTTTGACCCTAGAGGGTCTGATC
>DATLGM010000377.1:0-14423 GCA_035540515.1 Egibacteraceae bacterium
CCTAGACCCTGGGGAGTAGAAGCAATGAAGCTTCGTCTGTTCCTTGTGAGTTTGTTCGTCCTCGCCCTGGCAGTGCCGGGCTTCGCCAGCGCGCAGGCGCCGTACCTCGTCACCGGTGGCGGCCAGGTCGTGGCGGACAGCAGTGATGCGTCGAGCCTTCAAGGCCCCGGAGACACGATTGCGTTCGTTGCCCGCCAGCGGAGCGCAGAGAGCGATGCTGCAGACGGCTCACTGCAGGTGGTCAACACGTCCGAGGCCCGTGAGGGTCAGCGTCCTTCCATCATCTACAACGGCCAGGTGACCTGCCTTCGCGCTGAAGGCGAGAACGAGGCGATCTTCGGTGGCCAGCGCCGGGCCGGCGAAGGGCCGGAGTACTTCTTCGTGCGAGTGGTCGACACCGGCGACGACGAGCGTGGCACTGACTTGATCGAGTTCCGTGAGACCAACCCGGACGAAGGCGAGAACCCGTGCGACGACGACGGCAGCGGGACCCTGCTCAAGGGCACGACGCTGGCGCGTGGCAACGCGAAGGTCGACACCGCTCGTAGCGGCCGGTAGGACGAGAACCCAGCGACTGTGACGGTGGCGGCTCTCGGGCCGCCACCGTCTCGCTGATCCCAGGCTGATCCCAGCAGGAATCGCCCGGCCGGGCGGCGAAGTACCCACTGCAGCCGCGGCTCCGTCGCGAGCCGCCCGCACCAAGTTTCTGTCCCGGGACTCAGGTCCCAGCAACTTTCAAAAGGGAGAAAGACATGCGGATTCGCAAGCTTCTTGTTGCGGTGTTCGTCCTGGCGCTCGCGGTGCCGGCGTTCGCCAGCGCACAGGGCCAGCAGTACTGGACCACCGGTGGGGGCCAGGTCATCGCCAGTAGCGAGGCCCAGGGGCCTGGCGACACCATCGCGTTCGTCGCCCGCCTCGCCGGTGAGGTCATTGGCCAGACCGAGGGCGAAGAGGACATCTACGCCGCGCGGGGACAACTGCAGGTGGTAAACCGGTCAGAGGGGCGGGGTCGCGATCAAGATCTCTTCCACGGCAACGTGACGTGCATCGTTCCTCGGGATGACAGCACCACCCGCTTCGGTGGGACGGGCCGTGACCCACGGACTGGCGCCGCCATGGACTTCGTCGTCGACCTGGAGGACCACCAGGACCAGGGACAGGACACGATTGCCTTCCGACGCTACGAGCCGAGCGAAGACCCTGCAGACCCCTGCGAGCGGGATGACGACGTCACCGAACTTCGTGACCTCCGGCTGGCTCGCGGAAACGCCAAGATCCACGACCGTCGATAAATAGCTCCAAGGAACGGGGGCGGCCCGGGCCTTGGCCCGGGCCGCTTTGCGTTTGTCCCCAGACGCCACGGGCATTCAGTCCACGACGCCCCCGCGAAAGGCAAACCGATGGCCACCTCGATCCCTGAAGACGCCTACCGCCTGCTCGACGAGCCGAACTTCGCGCACATCGCCACGGTGATGCCCGACGGCATGCCGCAGAGCACGCCGGTGTGGATTGACCGCGACGGCGACGTGGTGGTGTTCAACACCGCCAAGGGGCGCGCGAAGCACCGCAACCTCGAGCGCGACCCGCGCATCGCGGTCAGCGTGGTCGACAGCGACAACCCGTACGTCTACCTGCAGGTTCGGGGCCGGGTGGAGTTCGTCGAGGACGGCGCCGACGAGCACATCGACAAGATGGCGAAGAAGTACCTGGGCAAGGACGAGTATCCGTTCCGCAAGGACGGCGAGGAGCGGATCATCGTGCGGGTCGTCGCGGAGGCGGTGGACTGGCACCGCCCCCGCTGACGTTCCCTATGCGGTGACCGGCAGCAGGCGCCGGCGCAGCAGGCCGACGCCGGCCATCGCCAGCAGCGCCACCGCGAACAGCCCCAGTCGCAGGGCGTTGTCGCGGTTGGTGCTGTCGGCTGCGGCGAGCTCGAAGGAGTAGACCGCGCTGGCCTGCGCCCCCTCGGGCGCCCCGACTGGCATTCCGCCGGACTGGCTGCGCTCGTCCATCGCCCGGATCAGCGCGACGTTGCGGTTCTGGGCGATGTTGCCCTCGTTGACCGCACCAGCCAGCACCTTCGTACCCTTCTCGGACAGCTGCTGCGAGCCGTCGGCCACCCGCTGACCGCCGAGCTTTGCCATCCCGAGACCGTCGGACAGCTGGGTCGAGCCGTCCGCAGCGGTGCCCAGACCGTCGCTGAGCCTCGCCGTCCCATCGCGGAGCTGGCCGAGGCCGTCGGACAGGTCCGCGTTGCCGTTGGCGACCTTCTTGCCGCCCTCGTCCAACTGCGCCAGGCCGTCGGCGGCACCGTCGTACAGCTGGCCCAGCCCGTCCTTCGTGCCGGCGGCCAGCTCCTTGCCGCCGTCGTCGAGCTGGACCAGGCCGTCGGCCAGCTGGCCGGCGCCGTCGCCGGCGGCCGCGATGCCGTCGGCGATGTCGCCGGCGCCCTTGGTCGCCTGCCCCAACCCGCCGGCGAGCGTGCCCGCGCCTTCGGCCGCACCCAGCAGCCCGTCGGCCAGACGCCCCGAGCCGTCCTCGAGCAGCATCAATCCCTGCCGCAGGCCACACGGTTGCAGCCCGTTCTGTGCGGTCGCCGGCTTGCAGTCGGGGTTGTAGCCCGGGTTGCTGCGGCGGAACGCCAGCGGGTTGCTCACGCCGCCGCGGATCTGCGTCAGACCCGGGATCACGAGGTTGTTCAGTCCGTCGTCGACCGACCCGGAGATGCACTCCAGCGCCTTGATGACCTCCAGGCCGTTGGGCGAGCCACCTTGGGCGGCGGCGATCGCCTGCGGGCAAGTCGGCCACACCTGGCCCAGGGAGTCGGCCTGCGCCTGGAGCCCGGCCTGCAGCTGGGACAGACCGCCCTGGATGGTCAGCGCGCCCGTCCGCAGCTGCGTCAGGAACGTGTCAAGCGGCGCGAGCTTGGCGCTGCTGACCGTCACGCCCAGCGGGCTGAGCGCCGCGTTCAGCGTCGCCATGTCACCGAAGCCGATCGCGGCGGCGACACCGTCGGTGAAGCAGCCCTTGGGGATCGGGATCCCGGGGTGCCCCGGGCCGAGGATGTTCGGTCCCACCGCCGGTCCGGTGTCGTCCAGGCACAGCAGGTCGTTCTGGATCGCCGAGTAGTCCAGATGCGGCATGCCCGGGATGGCGCCGCTCTGGCCCTTGATCGCGTTGATGCCCGCCCCAAGGTCGCCGGCGCCGGCGCCGAGCTGCTGCGCACCGTCGGCGGCCGCCTGCGCCTTCTGGCCGGCATTGGCACCGCCGGCCGCCGCGTCCGGGCCAAAGGAACCGGCAAGCCCGGCGCTGAGCTGCTGCAGCGCGCCGGTCCCGGTGGCGAGGTCGCCCTGCAGCCCGCCGAGGATGTCGTTCAGGCCGCCGATGACCGTCTTGTTCGCGGCGGTGTCCCGCTCGCCGCCCACACCGCCCAGCGCGGACTTCAGACCCGTGTTGATCTGCTGCGCACCGGGCGCCGCGGTTTCCTTCAGGCCCTTGGCCAGCGCCTCAGCCCCGGGCGTGATCGCGTCACGCATCACATCGGCCAGCGTGCGGGTGCCCGGGACCGCACGTTCCTGCAGGCCCTCGGCAAGCTGGGCGCCGCCGGCTCGGGCGCGGCTCAGACCGTCGGACAGCTTGCCGGTCCCGTCCACCAGCTTCGTCCGTGCCTCACCGATGCCGCCGACCAGCTTCGAACGGGCCTCGCCCAGGCCATCGGACAGCTGACGCGCCCCGTCGGCGAGCTGCCGGCCGCCGTCGTCGGCGCGGGCTGCGCCGTCGGCCAGCTGCTGCGACCCGGAGCTGGCCTCACCCAGCCCGGTGGACAGTCGCTGCGCGCCGTCGGACAGCCGCACGAGCCCGTCGAGCAGCTGCGACGCACCCGTGGCCAACCGCAACACGTTGCGGTCAAGCTCGGTGGCGCCCTGCGTCAGCTCGTAGGTGGAGTCGGCCGCATCGCTGAACGCCGCATTACCCGAGGACAGGGGCGGCTGGTCGAGGGTGACCGGGACCACCTGCAGCGTCGCGGGGGGCAGGACCATGTCGCGGACGTTCGCGCTGTAGGTCAGCTCCTGCTCGGTCGCACCCAGCGGCTCGAACAGGATGACCGTCCAGCTCAGCCTGGTGTTGCCACGGCCGTCGCCGGCGACGACGCCGCCCTCGGCCACGACGTCGGCGAAGTCGCGGTTGAGCGTGGACGTGAACTGCCCCGCGAGCGGGATGGGGATGTCGACCGTCTCGGTCTGGCGGACGCCGAACGCGTCCTTGTATTCCAGTTCAGTGGGGACGCCGGAGACGTTGCGGACGGTGTAGGTGACCGTCAGCCGGCCGCTGCGGCCGACCAGATCGCTGGGCTCGGTGGGCTCGCCGTCCAGCGCGTACGCCGCCGAGATCTCGACCGGCAGGTCGCCGTCGTAGTCGGCGACGGTGCGCAGCGCCTCCTGGCCGCGGACGTCCACCGTCCACGTCGCGGTGCCGTCGTCGACCCGCGGGCGCCGGAACCCGTGAAGGTTGCGCAGCCCGGTGGTCGCTGCCGGGTCGGCGACGGTGTAGGTGCCGTCGCCCTCCAGCGTCAGCTGGCTGTACAGGCGTGTCTGGCGAGGCGCGCCGTCAGGCCCCAGCTTTGCTTGCAGGACCTCGCGCTCGGACATCGACGGGGGCGCGGGGGTCTGGGCACCAGCCGACCCCAGCGACAAGACGGACAGCACCCCGAGCGCCAGTGCGCCAGCAGCGATGCGGCGGCGGGTCACGACGTCACCTCGTCGCCGGCGACTGCGACGGGCATCGCCGGGTGCGTCACTGGTTCGTCCCCGGGTTCCCTGCTGGGCCGCACGAGCATCGCCACGACCGCCCCCATGGCCGTCGCGAGCAACACCGAGGTCATGGTCGCCACGGACTGGGTGGCGAAGTCGGTCGGGCTGGCGACGAACGCCGCCTGGTACGCCGCGCCGTAGGTGGCGACGCCCGCGAGGCCGGCCCACAGCGCCAGACGACCGCCCGACACGACGGCGGCCACGGTCACCACCGCGACCGGCAGGATCAGGAACACCGCCCTGCCACCGGGCACGTCGGGCAGCATGCCGGCGCGCAGCGCGAAGGCGACCCAGCAGGTGACCAGGCCGACGCCGAACGCGACCGCGCGGCCGAGCACCCGCGGGCCGGGCACCAGTGCCACCGCCGCCCCCAACAGCAGCGGCCACGCGCTGTCGATGGCCAGCGGCCCACCGACGAACGCGATACCCGCCAACAAGACAACCAGCAGTACGCCGGCAGCAACGTAGCGTTGCATCCCAGTCACCTCACCCGTATGCCCGCACGCCGACCAGCGCGCCGTTCTCCTGCATTCCCGCCTTGCAACCGTCCCTGGGGACGGGGTGACTGCGATAGGCCTATCGTCCTCTTTTTCCTGCCGTTCGTCCAACTTCGGACGAAACTCGGACGAACTGCGGGGGAGATCGGTGGCAAATCGGACGCGACGGGACGCTGGGCGCCTCGCGGCCCGTCAGGAGGCGATGCCGCTTACCCGTTCGACGGCGTCCGAGGCGGTGTTGTCCGTGAGCAGGTCGACCACGGCCGGCTCGACGTGGGCGTGCAGGGACAGCTCGTGACCCTCGACGTCGCCGAGCTCCGTCAGCACGCCCGAGATGACCCAGCCGGAGCGGTAGCGGTCGAACACGCGGGGGTCGATGTAGGAGGAGCGCGCCACCGCCGGCGTGTTGCCCAGGTAGTGCGCCACCTCGCGCGCGGCCCGCGCCTCGGCGCGCTTGCGGGCTGAGGCCGAGGACTGCGCCGGCCCGGAGACCGCCAGCGCCACCGCGGCCAGGACCGTGGCCCCCCAGGTCCGGAAGTCCTTGGCCGAGAAGTCGCCCCCGGTCACGTCTTTGATCCACGCGTTGACGTCGCGCGCGGTCAGGTCGACCCAATCCCCGTCGCTGCGGTACGCCAGCAGCTCGACGCCGCCGCTGCGCCGGCGCTTGAGAGTTCGCACGATCTCGGCCACCGGCGGGTCGACCAGCGAGTGGACACGCCGCTGCCCACCCTTGCCCAGGTACTCGAAGGCCAGCTCGTTGCCCTGGATCCGGACGTGCTCCTTGCGCATCGTCGTCAGGCCGAACGTCTCCAACTCCCCCGAGCGCCCGACCTCGGTGCCGATGCGGAAGAACCCGGTGTCCAGCAAGCGAACGGTGCAGGCCAGTACCCGGTCGCGGTCGAAGCCGTCGCGCTGGGACAGCTGCGCGTCGACGACGGCACGCAGATCCGGCAGCGCGGCGGCGAACTCGAGCATGGAGTCGAACTTGCTCGCGTCGCGACGCGTCCGCCACGCGTCGTGGTAGCGGTACTGCTTGCGACCGGCGGCGTCGGTGCCGACGGCTTGGAGGTGTCCGTTGGCGTACGGGCAGATCCACACGTCCTGCCACGCCGGCGGCACGACGAGCTGCTCAATGCGCGCCAGCACCGCCGGATCGTCGACCCGCTCCCCCGTGGGCTCCCAGTGATAGGAGAACCCGCGACCGCGGCGCCGCCGGCGGATCCCGGGCGTGGAGCAGTCTGAGCGGCGGAGACGGGGCATCGCGGGAAAGCGTCACCCGGCCGGCGCGGGCCTAATCCCACCTGCCCGCCTGCCACGCCACCGACTGCGGGGCAAACGGCCACCGCCACCATGCGACTAGTCCGTTCGGGCGGGTGAGGTTGGCCCTAGACGCTAACGCGACGTTCCGTGACACTTCGGGCCTGACGGGGAACGACGCGGAGGGCGACGTGACGCAACCGCTCATCCGCACGCCGGACCATCGGGTGCGGGTGTTCATCAGCAGCACCATGGGCGAGCTCGCTCCCGAGCGCGCCGCAGTCGCGGAGGTCATCAAGCGGCTGCGGCTTTCTCCTGTGCTGTTCGAGCTCGGCGCGCGCCCGCACCCGCCGCGCGCGCTGTACCGGGCCTACCTCGAGCAAAGCCACATCTTCGTCGGCCTGTACTGGGAGCGGTACGGCTGGGTCGCACCGGACATGGGGATCTCCGGGCTGGAGGACGAGTACCGCCTGGTCGGCGACCAGCCGATGCTGCTGTACCGCAAGGAGCCGTCGCCGCAGCGTGAGCCGCGCCTGACCGCCATCATCGACGAGATGCAAGCGCTGCCCACCCCGCCCAAGACGTTCACCACCCCCGAGGAGCTGGCGGAGCTGGTGGCCAACGACCTGGCGCTGCTGCTCAGCGCACGGTTCGCTGGCGCTCATCCCGCCGAGGCGGCACCGGCCGGACAGCCCGAACCCAGACGGTCCGCTCCCCCGCTGCCGCCCACCCCCTTGATCGGGCGCGACAGCGAGGTCGCGGACACCATCGACTTGCTGCTGCGCGACGACGTCCGTCTGGTCACGCTGTCGGGCCCGGGGGGCATCGGCAAGAGCCGGCTCGCCGTGGAGATCGCCACGCGCTTGGAGACGGTCTTTACCGGCGGGGTGGTCTTTGCCCGCCTCGGCTCGCTGACCGATCCGGGTCTGCTGCTGTCGACGATCGCGGCCGCCGCGGGCATGCACACCGAGGGCACGCGTTCAGTCTTCGACGCGCTCGTCGAGGAGCTGTCCGCCAAGCCGACGCTGCTGGTGCTGGACAACTTCGAGCACCTGCTCACGGCCGCCCCGGTCGTGACGCAGCTGCTGGAGGCGTGCTCGACGTTGCGGGTGCTGGTCACCAGCCGAGCGGTGCTGCGCCTGCACGGCGAGTGGGAGCGACCGGTGCCGCCGCTGCCCGCTGACGACGCGATCGCACTGTTCACCGACCGCGCGACAGAGGCTCGGGCCGGCCGGCCGTTGACTGCCGCGGACCGTGACGCGATCGCGGAGATCTGCCGGCGCCTTGACGGCCTGCCGCTGGCCATCGAGCTGGCGGCCGCCCGATCGCGACTGCTGCCGCCCGCCGCCCTACTGGCACGCTTGGGCAACCGCCTGGACATGCTCACCGGCGGGCCGGCCGACTTGCCCCAGCGCCAGCAGACGCTGCGCAGCACCATCGACTGGAGCTACGACCTGCTCGAACCCGAGGAGCGACTGCTGTTCGCGCGTCTGAGCGTGTTCCGGGGTGGCTGGACGCTGGAAGCCGCCGAGGAGATCTGCACCGGCGACGGTGTCGACGACGTGCTGGGAACCATGTCGATCCTTCTCGAGCGCAGCCTCATCAGCGTGGCCGACACGGCCTCGGAGAGCCCGCGGTTCCGGATGCTCGCCGTGCTGTCGGACTACGCCCGTGAGCGGCTCGCTGACCACGAGGCGACCGACCAGATGGCGATGCGCCACGCGGCGTACGCCCTGAAGATCGCCGAGGACGCCGAGCCGCACCTGCGCGGGCCCCGCGCCCGGCACTTCGACGCCGTCCTGGAACAAGACATGGACAACTTCCGGGCCGCGGTCGATTGGCTGCTGGCCCACGACGTCCCGCGCGCCGTCGATCTGGTGTGGGCGCTGTCGATCCATCTGTGGACCGCCGACCACCTGGTGGAGTCGCGCCGCTGGCTTGAGGCGGCGGTCGCGCACCGCGATGCCCTGGACGCACGCCAGCGCGCGCGGCTGGACTTCCTCGTCGGGGCCACCGCGTACGAGCAGGGCGACTACGAGCACGCCCGCACGTTCCTGACCCAGGCGCTGGAGGGATTCCGGGCCACCGGCGACCGCCGGGAGCAGGGCAGCGCGTTGACGATGCTCGGCGCCACCTACCCGCACTTCGGCCAGGACGACCGGGCGGCGCGCTGCTTGCACGACGCGCTGGAGATCCTGCGGGAGATCGATGAGTGGTGGAGCATCGCCTTCGCGCTCAACCTGCTCACTGCGCTCGTGGGGCGTGACGACCTCGACGCAGCGATGGTGACCGCAGCCGAGGCGCTGGACATCTCCGAACGCATCGGCGCCAAGCCGCTGGCCAGCCACGCGCTGATGCACCTGGCCTACCTGGCGCTGCTGCGCGGAGACGACACTGCGAAGGCCCGTGACCTGCTCGAGCGCTCCATCACGATGTCGATGGAGCTGCGGTTCCGCGAGGTCCTCGCCTACTGCCTCGACACGGCCGCGGCCATCGCGCTGCACGAGCGCGCCCCCGAGCGGGCGGCGGTGCTGCTGGGCGGCAGCGACGCGCTGCGCGAGTCGATCGGCGCGCACGTGTGGCCGTTGCTGCGGGCGGCGCGCGACGCGATCGCGGATGCTGTCCGCCGGCGTCTCGGTGACGAGGCGTACGCCCGTGCCCGCGAGGGCGGGCGGACTGTGCCCCACCCGCAGCTGGTCGACCTGGCCTTGTCCGCCACGGCGCCGGTTGCCAGCGTGAGCTGACCGGTGAGCGTCGCTGAGGCGGTGCCGGGCGGACCGGCGTCCGCTGCCGCCAGACGTCTGCGGGTCTTCGTCAGCACCACCGTCGGCGAGCTCGCTGCGGAACGGGGCGCCGCCGCGGAGTCGATCGCCGGCCTGCTCCTGTCACCCGTGCTGTTCGAGCTCGGCTCGCGCGACAGCTCGCCACGGACGCTGTACCAGGCGTATGTCGAGCACAGCGACGTCTTCGTGGGCGTCTACTGGCAGCGCTACGGGTGGACGCCGCCCAGCCTGGAGGTCTCCGAGCTCGAGGACCAGTACCACCTGGCCGCCGACCGGCCCCGGTTGATCTACGTCAAGGAGCCGGCACCGGAACGGGACCCGCGTCTGGCGGCGTTCCTGTCGCGGATCGAGGAGGACGGCCGCGCGTCCTACAAGGTGTTCTCCACCCCAGAGCAGCTTGCAGGCCTGCTGGCCGACGACCTGGCGATCCTGCTGACCGAGCGGTTCGAGACCGCGCCCGTCGCCGCCGCCCCGGCTGCCGAGCCCCCCCGAGTCGCGCGGCCGCGGCTGCCGGTGCCGCCCACCCCGCTGGTCGGACGCGACGACGACGTGGCGGCGCTGACCAGCCTGCTCCGCGACGAACACGCCCGGCTGGTCACGCTGACGGGTCCGGGCGGCATCGGCAAGACCCGGCTGGCATTGAGCGTCGCGGCCGAGCTGGCCGACCACTACGAGAACGGCGTGTGGCCGGTCGGGCTGGCCGCCCTACAGGACCCGGCGCTGGTGGCCCCGACGATCGCGTTCGCCCTGGGCATCCGAGAGAGCGCCGGCACGTCGCCGTTCGAAAGTCTCAAGGGCTACCTGCGCGACCAGCAGGTCCTGCTGCTGCTCGACAGCTTCGAGCGCGTCGCCTCGGCGGGGCCGCTGGTCGCCGACCTGCTCGCCGCCGTACCGGGTCTGCAGGTGCTGATCACCAGCCGCGCGCTGCTGCGCGTGCGCGGCGAGCGGGAGTACCCCGTCACGCCGCTGCCTGTCGACCCCACCGAGGCACCGGAGACGGTGGCGGCGGTCCGGCTGTTCCTGGACCGCGCGCACGCAGCGAACCCCAACTTCCAGGCCACCCCCGACAACGTGGCGGCCGTCGTCGAGATCTGCCGGCGGTTGGAGGGTGTCCCCCTGGCCATCGAGCTGGCGGCCGCGCGGACCCGGCTCCTGCCGCCCACCGCGCTACTACCCCGCCTGACCAACCGGCTGCAGGTCCTGACCGGTGGGGCGGCCGACATGCCGGAGCGGCAGCGCACGCTGCGCGCCGCCATCGACTGGGACTTCGACCTGCTCGATCCCGACGAGCAGGTGCTGTTCCGCCGGCTGAGCGTGTTCCGCCGCGGGTGGACGCTGGAGGCGGCCGACGCGATCAGCAACCTCATGGCCGACACGGGGATGGACGCACTCGAGGGGCTGGACTCGCTGCTCGGCAAGAGCCTGATCCGCCAGCTTCCCGCCGACAGCTCGGAGCCTCGGTTCGGGATGCTCGACACCGTCCGGGAGTACGCCGCCGAGAAGCTGGCGGACGGCGGCGACGCCGGCGCAACGCAGCGCCGCCACGGTGCGTACTACCTCGCGCTGGCCGAGACGGGACGCACGCAGATGCGCGGTCCGGGGCAGGCGGAGTGGCTGGACCGCCTCGAGCACGAGCACGACAACCTGCGCGCCGCCCTGCAGTGGGCCGACGGCGAACTCGAGGTCGACACCCTGTTGCGCATGTGCGCAGCACTGCACGCCTTCTGGCGTGGCCACGCGCACTTCACCGAGGGCCGTCGCTGGCTGGACCGCGCCCTGAGCCTGTCGCTGGGCCAGCGCACCGAGCTGCGCGCAAGGCTGCTGGAGGGCGCCGGCTGGATGTCGCGAGCCCGGGGGGACTACGAGGGCGCCGACCGCCTGTACCGCGAGGCGCTGGAGATCCGCCGGGAGCTCGGCGACCCGAACAACACCGCCACGACGCTGCGACTGCTCGGCAACATCCGCTACGAGCTGGAGGACCGCCGCGACGGCGAGGCGCTGTGGCTGGAGAGCCTGCACGTCCGCCCGCTCGACGGCGACCGGCGCGCCCGTGGCGAGACGCTGAACAACCTGGGGGTCGCGGCCAGCGACCGTGGCGACCTGGAGCAAGCCGATGACTACTACCGTCAGGCCCTGGCGATCTTCACCGAGGTGGGTGACGAGGAGGGCATCGCCCGCATCGACATGAACCTCGCCGAGATGGGCTACGAGCGGCAGGACTACGTCGGCGGCGCCAGGCACGCGCAGGCCGCACTGTCACGCTTCTACGCGATGGGGATCACCTGGGACCTCGTGGATTGCCTGGACTTCCTTGCCGCCAACCTCGGGGGGCGGGGCGAAGCGCTGCAGGCGGCGCGCATCTTCGGGGCGTCGGAGACGCTGCGCGATGCGATCGGCGCGGCCCGCAGCACACGGGATGCCGAGATGCACGAGCGGTTCGTCGGCCATGTCCGCCAGCACCTGTCCGCCGAGGAGTACGACGCCGCGTACGCGCAGGGCCGGACGATGACCCTCGAGGAGACGATGGAGTACGCCCTGAGCCTGGGCTGAGGTCCCGCGTCACGCCCTGCGCAGCATGCCGCCGGAGAGCAAACGGTTGATGACCGCGCGCACGTCGGCGGCGGCCTGGACCTGGGAGACCGCGTACCGACCCGTCAGCCCCCGCACGATGGACTTCTCCTCTTCGCCGGCCAGCAGCCCCTCCCAAACGTCGACTGCCGAGTGGCGCAACGCAGCCACGCTGCGGTGGGAAGCCGAGGCGACGACCGTTGCATCACCGATCGCGGCGAACAGCACATCGGGCGGGATGACGAACTCACCCGGACGTGGCACCACCTGCAGCTGCAACCGCGGCGTGCCGGCCGCACGGTTCTTCAGACAACGCGCCGGCGACACCACGCGCCAGCCGACCTCCGCCTGTCCCGTGACGTCGTTCCAGATCGTCATGTCCGGTTCCGACCAGGCGAAGGCCACGTGGTCGGGGTTGCCGATCCAGTAGTCGTCGAGCCGGTCCCGCCACCGCCCGACCCAGGCGTCGTAGTCGTCTCCGTGCTGGCGCGGCGCGTGGTCGTCCAGGTCGCGGGCGCTGATGAAGTCGACGACGTACGGCTCCAGCGCACAGACTGCGGCTCGCAGGTCCGGATGGGAGTACAGCGTCGCGATGATCAACTCGCGGCCCGGGTGGTCCGACAACGCCCGGCGGACGCGGTCACCGGAGATCGCGCAGTCGTCGACCAGCACCAGCGGACGTGTCGGGTCGTCACGGGTGGTGGCGTGCTTCGGCAGGTCCAGGGCATACGACAGCATCCCGTACACGAAGTGCCCGCCACGCGGCAGTGGGTGGTACGGGTACCGAGTGACGTCATCCCCCAGCCGCTCACGCAGCCGGCTTGCCAGCAACCCGGCGTCAGCTTCGGCGTGCCCGTAGTCGATGTAGCGCAGGCGACCCAGCGTCTCGGGGATCTGCCACGAGGCGATCCGCACACGCTCGGCGTCGGCGTCGTCGAGCCAGCCGAGGACCCCCCATGCCTGTTGCGGTTCGGTTCGGACGACGGCGACGGCGTCGTGCATACCCGCCCATGGCGGACTCGCCGTGAACGCCTCGGCCGTGGCCAATACGTCGGTGTCCGCGGGTACGGGCATGAAGACCGCCCGCAACGGCATGGTCATGGCCTCAAGATACGCAAGAAAAAACGGGTGGACCGTCGGTCCACCCGCCTTCTGTGGTGCGGATCTAGTTCGGGTTGGCGTTGCTCGGGCGGCTGCCGCCCTTGATGTCGTCACCCGGGTGGGTGTTGCCGGTCTCGGTCAGGTCGGTGACCGTTCCAAGGTCGGTGATGTCCGGCTCGGTGTAAGCCTTCTTCTCCATGATCTTCCCCTTGTGCCGTCGGCGCGTCGGTGGGCCCCGCTGGGCAACCTACCCTACCGGTCCCGCTACTCACAGTCAACCGCCGTTACCGCGACTACGCGAAGTGGTCGCGCAACCACATTTCCGTAGTCAACGCCCGCCAGAACTCCGGGCGCAACGGCGCTCCCCCCAGCGCTGCGGTGTAGTGGCGACGGAGTTGGCCTCCACTGACCAGACCGGCGGTCTCGGATCGCATGTTGGTCAGCAACTGCTGCACCGTAACCGTTTCCGACTGCAGCAGCCCCTTGTCGTACAGCGGTCGCGGCAGCCGCTTGCCCAGTGCCTGGCGCCCCCGCTCGGGAACCAGGCTGGTCAACGCGCTCCGGGCGAGTCGCTTTTCGCCGTCGCCGGGGCGGGTGATCACGGCCTGCGGCATGGCCATCACCAGCTCGGTCAGCCGGCGGTCGCTGAACGGGTCGGCGAAGACGAGCCCGAACCGCGCGTACGTGCGGTTCGACCACACCGCGCCGCGCATGTGCATCCCGGTGAACACCAGCCCATAGCGCAACCCTCGTGATCCAGTGACGGGCGGGCGTGGCGCGGCCTCCTCGAGCCGCTGCCAAAGTCCTGCTTCCGTCGCGACGTCCCCTGAGATCCACGACGGCCAGGGCGGGTCTTCGCTCACGTCTCGGTGGCGGCGTTCGGTCAGCCATCGGCCCCATTGCGGTACCGACCTCGACCGGGCCGTCTGGACGGCGCGGGCCAAGAGGTACCGGCCCAGGATGGTCGGCACGGACTCGCCGGTCCCGGCCGAGTGCTCACGGATCTCCTGGACCAGCCGCTGTAGCCGGCGGCGGCGCAGCAGCCACAGGTAGTCGAGCCCCGTCGTTCCCACGACGAGGTCGCCGCGGTCGCCGCCGAGCATCACGCGCATGCCCTCGGTCTGGGCGATCGCCAGGCAACGTTCGATCAGTGCCTGGAACGCCCCGATGAAGGGCTCGTCGCGGTCGGGGCCGTGTGCCGGGTAGTCCCGCAACGGCCACGCGTCATCAGCGGGCACCAACGACGTCGGCAACCCGTACTGCTCCGTGATGATCGAGCTGACCGCCCGCTCGTCGCACTCCACCAACTCCGAAAAAGCCCAGCTGTACGCCCGCAACACCACCGGATCCACCAAGCCCGACGACAGCAACCAACCCCCCACCGCCGCCACGCTGCCCGAATCCAC
>DATLGM010000378.1:0-6986 GCA_035540515.1 Egibacteraceae bacterium
TGGCCCAGGTGCTCGTAGATCTCGTCGGTGATGACCCAGATGCCCGCGTCGGCGGCCCAGCGGCCAATGGCCTCGACCTGCTCGGGGAGGTAGACCGAGCCCGTGGGGTTCGACGGTGACACGAAGACCATCGCTTTGGTCTGCGGTGTCCGTGCCGCTTCCAGCTGCTCGACCGTCACCCGGAAGCTGGTCGAGACGTCGGTCGGCAGCTCCACGGGCGTCGCGCCGGCGAAGCGGATCTGCTCCGGGTAGCTGACCCAGTACGGCGCCGGCAGGAGCACCTCGTCGCCGGGGTCGAGCAGGGTGAGGAAGACGTTGAACAGCGCGTGCTTGCCGCCGTTCGCCACCAGCACCTGGTTCGCCTCGACCGCCAGGCCGGAGTCCCGAGCCGTCTTCTCCGCGATGGCGGCGCGCAGCGCGGGCAGCCCGCCGGCGGGGGAATAGCGGTGCATGGCCGGGTCGGCGCACGCCCTGGCCGCGGCCTCCACGATGTGCGCCGGGGTGGGGAAGTCCGGCTCGCCGGCGCCGAACCCGATGACGTCCTCGCCGGCGGCCTTGAGCGCCTTGGCCTTGCCGTCGATGGCGAGCGTGGCGGACTCGGAGACAGCGGCAACACGCTGGGACACGGCCTGGTCGAAGTTCACAGCAGCCCGCGTTCGCGGCAGTGGGCGACGAACGCCTTGACCTGGTGCCCGGGGACCCGCAGGTAGCCGGCCTCGGTCTGCCAGATCCGCAGCAGCTGCTGCCAGCTGATCTCCCGCAGGACGACGGCGGGAAGCGTGCGCCGGTGGTCCAGCGCCTCGGCGAGCCCCTTGTCGGTGCGCAAAGCGTTGATGCGAGCCGACAGCTCTGCCGCGGCGGGGCTCCCGGAGCGGTAGATGGTTGCGACCGCCAGCTGCTTGTCCAGCCGGCGGGCGTGCTCCAGACCGACGTCGATGAGCTCGACGATGCGTTCGCGGCCCCCGTGGCCCAGCGTCGTCCGGTCGAGGACCGCGTCGACCAGGATCACCACATCGGGAGACTCGATCAGCACCGGCACGGTGACCGGGGCCCCGAACGACGCGACGCTCGCGTCGTCGGCGCCGGTCTGGCGGGCGCGCTCCCGGACGCGGGCGAGGTAGGACCCCGGCGGCTCCAGGCGCGGCTCTCGGGCGCCGCCGGCCCACAACGACATGCGGACGGGCTCGCGCACCGCTGGACCGCCGAGCAGCTGCATCCGCCCGGCCAGCCACCGCTGGTCCTCGTGGGTCTCCAGGCTGGCGAACACGTTCCACACGAGCAGGTCGAGGCTGTCGGGGTCGTTGAGCGCGCGTTCGGCCCGCTCCTCCCCGGCGATCAGCCGGAACGCGTCAGGGTGGAACAGCGGGTTGGTGCGCTTCCTGGTGAGCATGGCCGTCCTGCGGTCGGGATCCCGTCGCCCGCGGATGATACGGGCATGGCCGCGCAGATCAGACCTCAGGCATCGGGCACGGGCTGCAGGGGTGAGGAGCGGTACGACGGGTCCTCGGCGTCGGCGGCCTCGATCTCCTCGCGGGTGATGCCCAGAAGGAACAGCACGGCATCGAGATAGGGCACGCTGACGGCGGTGTCGGCGGCCTGCCTCACCACAGGCTTGGCGTTGAAGGCGATGCCCAGTCCCGCGCGGTCGAGCATGTCCAGATCGTTGGCGCCGTCGCCCACCGCGACCGTCTGCGAAAGGGGCACCCCCGCCTGCGCGGCGAAACCCTCGAGCGCGGCCGCTTTGCCGGCGCGGTCCACGACGGGCCCGACCAGCCCCCCGGTCAGCCGTCCGTCGACGATCTCCAGGGTGTTGGCGTGGGCGTAGTCGATGCCCAGGCGCTGCTGCAGGTCGTCGGTGATCTGGGTGAAGCCGCCGCTGACGATCGCCAGGACGAAACCCAGGCGCTTGAGCGTGCGCACCAGCGTCCGGGCTCCCGGTGTCAGCACGAGGTGGTCGCGGACGTCGACTAGCGCCTGCGCCGGCAAGCCTTCCAGCAGGGCGACGCGACGCCGCAGCGACTGCTCGAAGTCCAGCTCCCCGGCCATCGCCTGCTCGGTGATGGCCGCGACCTCCTGCCCGCAGCCGGCCTGCGCCGCCAGGAGCTCGATGACCTCGCCTTGCACTAGGGTCGAGTCGACGTCCATGACGATCAGCCGCTTGGCCCGGCGGTACAGCGTGGCCCGCTGGATGGCGACATCCACGCGCTGCGCGGCGGCCTCGGTCGCCAGCTCGGCTCGCAGCCGCGACTGGTCACCGCCGGACACCAGTAGCTCGAAGCTGGTGATCGGATACCGCGACAAGCGCACGATCCGCTCGATGTTGGCGCCGCAGCCGGCGATGCGCCCCGTCACCGCGCCGATCGCGCGGGCCCCAAGCGGCTGACCCAGGACCGTCACGTAGTTGCGGGGTGGGTCGCCGCCGGGGCGGCGCGCCGTCATGGCCTCGAACTCGGCGTTGACACCCAGCGCTGTTGCCTTTGCGGTCACCGCCTGGCGCACGGGTTCCTCGTCTGAGCCCAGCGACACCAGGATGCCGAGCACGAGCCGTTCGCGGATCACGACCTGCTCCATGTCGATGATCCGTGCCCCGTGGTCGGCCAGGACGTCGCACAGTCCGGTGGTCAGACCCGGCCGGTCGCGTCCGGTCACGGTGATCAGCAGCGCGGTCGCGTCGTCCATGTCCCCTCTGCAGCGGCGGCGTTCGCCCGGCGCAACGGTATAGCCTCCGCTGTAGATGGAGGAGATTCCCAAGCCCTCGGAACTGCTCGCCGCACGGTCGTCCGCCGAGCATCTGTTCACGCTCCTCCGGCGCTGGTTCGGCGTGCCCGAGTCGGTGACGCTGGACCTGCGCGCGGTCGACTCCGCGGTCACCGAGCTGGGCGACCCCCAGCTGATCATGGCCATGGCCATGCGCAAGTTGCAGGCGCTGCACCTGCTGACCACCCCGGGGGTCCGCACCACCACCGACGTCGTCCTCACCGTGATCCAAGATCTCGAGCGTGCGCTGCTGCAGGCGCCGTCGATGCACTTGAAGCAATCGGCCGCCGACGCCGATTGGGACGCGGAGCTCAAAGCGATGGACGGCGGCGACGAGCCGGACGACGACGACGACGAGATCGAGACCTTCCGCCGTCACCACGCCGCGCTGCACGACGCGGCGCGCGCGGTGCTGCACATCACCAGCGGCGAGATCCGCGTCCTGATCTGAGCGCGGGTCCGGCCGCGCGGTCAGCCGAGGAGCTCGACGAAGCGGCGCAGCCCGACGTTCCCGCCGGACAGGACCACCCCGACCCGCAGGCCGGCGACGTCGACCTGTCCGTCGAGCAGCCCCGCCAGCGCCGTGGCGCCGCTGGGCTCGGTGACGACCTTGAGCCGGTCGAACGCGAACGCCATCGCCTGACGGATCTGGTCGTCGGTCACGGTGACGACGCCGTGGACCAGCCGGCGCACCACCTGGAAGGTCAACCGACCCGGGGTGGTCGAGAGCAGGCCGTCGGCGATGGACCTCGGTGCCGGCTCGGTCAGCCGGCGGCCGGCCTGCAACGACCGCAGGGTGTCGTCGGCGCCGGCGGGCTCGACCCCGTACACCTCGACGCCCGGGACCATCGCCTTCGCCGCGGTCGCGCAGCCGGCGATCAGTCCACCGCCGCTGACGGGCACCAGCAGCACGTCGACGTCGCCGACCTCGTCGATCAGCTCGGTCGCGACCGTCCCCTGACCGGCCATCACCAGCGGGTGGTCGTATGGAGGGACCAGCGTCAGCCCGCGCTCCTCGGCCAGGGCCGTGCCGACCGCCTCACGGTCCTCGGTCGCTCGGTCGTACAGCACCACCTCGGCGCCGTAGGCACGGGTCGCCGCGTGCTTGGCCGGCGGCGCGTCGGCCGGCATGACGATGGTCGCCGACGACCCCAGCAGCTGCGCTGCCAGCGCGACCGCCTGGGCGTGGTTGCCTGACGAGTACGCCGCAACACCCAGCTCCAGCCAGGGCCGGTCGAGCGTCGAGATCATCGAGTAGGCGCCGCGGAACTTGAACGCTCCGACGCGCTGGAACATCTCGGCTTTCAAGTACACGGTGGCCGAGGTCAGCCGGTCCAGCGTGCGAGAGGTCAGGACCGGCGTGCGGTTGGCGACGCCCTCCAGACGAGCGGCGGCGGCCCTGATGTCGTCGATGTCGATCACGCCCGTAGCATGCCGCGCATGAACCTCGTCGACATCGTGCTGCTCGTGGCGCTGCTGTTCGCTGCGCTGCGCGGGTTCCGGCAAGGTGCGTTGTCGCAGGTCGCGGCGTTCGGGGGCGCGGCCCTGGGGCTGGTGGTGGGGGCGGTCAGCGCCCCGCGGCTGGCACCGCAGATCGTCCAGGAGCCCGGGGCCACCTTGGCGCTGGTGACCCTGGGACTGCTGCTGCTGTGCATCGCACTGGGGCAGACCGTCGGGTTGGCGATCGGATGGCGGCTGCGACACGCCGCCGCCAGCGCCGGGCACGCGTCGGTCGACCGCACGGCGGGGATCGCTGTCGGCCTCACCGGCGTGCTGCTGGCGGTGTGGCTGCTGGGTTCCGTGCTCGTCCAGGGGCCCGTACCGGCCCTGGCCAAGCAGGTGCGCCAGTCCGAGATCGTCGGGGTGGTCGCCGAGGTCATGCCGCAGCCGCCGGACCTGTTCGGCCGCGTGGGCAACTACCTGGACCGGCATGGCTTTCCGACGGTGTTCAGCGGCTTCGGGGGCGCGATCGCCCCGCCGGTGGACCCACCAGGCCGGGGCGCGGTGGCGGCGGCGCAGCGCGCCGGGCAGGCGAGCACGGTCCAGGTCGTGGGGACGGGTTGCGGCGGGATCTCCTCGGGCAGCGGCTTCGTCACACGGCCCGGGTTCGTGGTCACCAACGCCCACGTCATCGCGGGGAGCCGGGGCCTGAGCGTGCGGTCCGCTGACGGCGAGTTCGACGCCGAGACGATCGCCATCGACACCGACATCGACCTGGCGGTGCTGCGGGTGCCTGACCTCGACGCGCCACCGATCCGCTGGGTCGGCGACGCCTCGGACCGCGGGACCGCCGGCGCGACGCTCGGGTTCCCCGGCGGTCAACGTCAGATGGAGGTCAAGCCGGCGGCCGTGCGGGGACGCTCGGAGGCGATGGGCCGCGACATCTACGGCCGTGGCAACGTCCGGCGCGAGATCCTGACGTTGTCCGCCGGCGTGCAGCGCGGCGACTCGGGCGGGCCGTTCGTCACCAGCGACGGGCGCGTCGGCGGCGTGGTGTTCGCCGCTGCCGCCGCAGAGCCCGGCACGGGGTATGCGCTGACCGCCGAGTCGGTCCGCGGCGACGTCGTCGCGGCGATCGAGCGCAACGAGGTGGTCGGGACCGCGTCCTGCCGCTTCTGAACGGTCCGGACGCGGGTCAGGCGCGGAGCATCTCGGCGACCTGGAAGGCGAGCTCGAGAGACTGCTGGTTGTTCAGCCGTGGGTCGCAGGCCGTCTCGTAGCGGTACGCCAGGTCCATGTCGGCGATCTCCTGCGCCCCGCCAAGGCACTCGGTGACGTCTTCGCCGGTCAGCTCGATGTGCACCCCGCCCGGTATGGAGCCCTCGGCGAGATGGATCCCGAAGAACGCCCGGAGCTCGCCGAGGACGTCGCTGAACCGACGGGTCTTGAAGCCCGTCTCGGACACGAACGTGTTGCCGTGCATCGGATCGCACGACCACACCACCGACCAGCCCCGCTCCCTCACGCCCCGCACGATGTCGGGCAGGACGCGCTCGACGTTGTCCGCGCCCATGCGGCTGATCAACGTCAGCCTGCCGGGGGTGTTGTCCGGGTTGAGCCGGGCGACCAGCGCCTCGACCTCGTCGACCGTGGCCGTCGGCCCCAGCTTCACACCGATGGGGTTGCGCACACCTGACAGGAAGTGGACGTGCGCCCCGTCGGGGTCGCGGGTGCGCTCACCGATCCACAGCATGTGCGCGCTGCAGTCGTACCAGTCACCGGTCAGCGAGTCCTGGCGGGTCAGCGCCTCTTCGTAGCCCAGGATCAGCGCCTCGTGCGAGGTCCAGAAGTCGACGGTGTGGAACACCGGGTCATTGCTGACGTCGATCCCGCACGCGGCCAGGAACCGCAACGCGCGCGTGATCTCGTCGGCGACCGCGACGTACCGCTGCCCTTGCCGTGATTCCGCCACGAACTCCTGGTTCCACACGTGGACCTTCTCCAGGTCCGCGAACCCGCCGCGGGTGAAGGCTCGCAACAGGTTCAAGGTGGCCGCGGACTGGTGGTAGCAGCGCACCAGCCGCGACGGATCGGGGCGGCGCGCGTCGGCCGTGGGCTCCAGGGCGTTGACCGCGTCGCCCCGCCATGCCGGCAGTGCCACGCCGTCCACCATCTCGGTCGCAGATGACCTCGGCTTGGCGAACTGGCCGGCGATGCGGCCGACCTTCACGACCGGCAGCTGGGCGCCGTAGGTGAGCACCACGGCCATCTGCAGCAAAACCTTCAGCTTGTCGCGGATGGCGTCGGCGCCGAACGCGGCGAACGTCTCCGCGCAGTCCCCGCCCTGCAGCAGGAAGGCCTCGCCCGCGGCGACGTCCGCCAGGCGCCCCTGCAGGTCCCGTGACTCGCCGGCGAAGACCAGCGGGGGCAGCGCCCCGACGGTGGTCAGGGCTGCCTTGAGCTCCTGCTCGTCGGGCCACTCCGGTTGCTGGGCAGCAGCGAACTGCGTCCACGACGACGGTGACCAGTTGGGGGGCGCAGCGCTCATCCGGCGGCCAATGGTCACACCGCCGCACCGCCGGCGCAAAGGTCGTGGCGGCCCGCACGTTGGGTCCGGCCCCTTTTCTTGTCCCGCTAGTCTCCTCGCCCGGTTCACACGAGGAGCACTGATGGACATCCAGGGCAAGGTCGCGCTCGTCACCGGCGCGAGCGGCGGCATCGGCCGCGAGCTGGCGGCCGGACTGGCGCGCGCCGGCGCGACCGTCGCGCTGAGCGGCCGCGACGCGGCC
>DATLGM010000379.1:0-7054 GCA_035540515.1 Egibacteraceae bacterium
ACAGGCACACGTCGGGGCGCAGCGTGCGGGCGAGGGCGACCGCTTCGCGGCCGTCGGCGGCCCCACCGACGACCTCGATGCCGGGCTGGGCGTCGAGGATCATCGTCAGTCCGGCCCGGACGATGTCCTGGTCGTCGGCGACGAGCACGCGGATGGTCATGTCGTCGTGACCTCCTTCGGCATCACGGCGTCGACCGTCCAGCCGCCGGAGGGGTTGGGTCCGGCCTGGAGGGTGCCGCCGAGCAGGCTCGCGCGCTCGGCCATGCCGACCAGGCCATAGCCCGGCGGCCTGTGCCCGGTGGTGATCGCGTCGCCGTCGTCGCGCACGGTCAGACGCACCTGTTCCCCCTCGTCGGCTACGTGCACGACGACCCGGGTGGCGTTGCGGGCGTGGCGCACCGCGTTGGTGACCGCTTCCTGGGCGATCCGGTACAGGGCAGCCCCCACCGAGGGGTTGATGTCGACGGGGACATCAGGCAGCTGCACGTCGACGCGGGGCCACCCGCCGTCGCTGCGGGCCAGCTGTTCGATGGCTTCCACACCCGGTCGCGGGGCGAAGTCGGGCTCTGTCCCGTCGCGCAGGACGCCGACCATGGCGCGCATCTCCTCCAGCGTCCGCGCCGCGGCCTCTTCGATGGTCTCCAACGTGGCCAGGGCACGGTCGGGATCCGAGGCCGCCAGGGTACGCCCGGCCTGGGCCTGGATGGCGATGGCCGACACGTGGTGGCCGACAGTGTCGTGGAGCTCGCGCGCGAGCTCGTTGCGCTGACGGAGCTTGGCCTGCTCGATGTCGCGGATCCGGGCGGCTGCGTGGTAGCGGATCGCCGCGCCGAGGGCGGCGGAGAACAGGAAGAACCCGTACCCGCCGACCACCGTCACGACCTCCGCTGGCGCCAGGCCCACCTGAGCACTGGCCGTCGGATCGGCGATATGGGTGACCGGGAGCCAGCCCAGGATGATGCCGAGGCCGACCGCGGCCTCACGGCCGGAGCCCCAGCGGAACAGCGCGTAGGGCAGCATGAGCAAACCCGCGATGGTCAGCAGGTTGGTCGCGTCGATGACGACGATCCTCGCCACGTCCCACGCGAGCATCGTGCCGAAGGCGACGACTGCCGCCGCCAGGGGATGGGCGCGGCGCCACAACAGAGTGAGTGCCACCACCACGCTGACGGCGAGCACCAGTGGGGCCCATGCCCGGTCCTCGCGGAGCAGCATCTCGAGCACCGAGCCCGAACCGAGCACGGCCACCAGCGCCCAGTCCCGCCACACCCGGACGGGTGCATGCGCCGGACGGGGTTCGGCCCACAGCCCCCGGAGGACGGTTCTCACCATCTCCACAGAATACGGACACCGCGGCCGTGGCGGATCAGCCGAAAGTACGAGACGCGACTCGTCCCCCCGGCCAGGCAAGTCGAGCCTGCAGACCGATGAGCCGTTCGCTATGCGCCGTCATCATGACGTCATTGGCCGGCACGAACGTCGGCCGATCCGGACCCACGCAGGGTCCCCGCACTCAAGGAGCGACCAAGATGCATGGCCACGACACCGTTTCACTCCAGCCGATCCTGTCAGCTCGCGGCGTAACCAAGACCTACCGGACGGGCAGCCGCGAGGTCGCGGCCCTGCGTGGTGTGGACCTGGATGTGCACGCCGGCGAGCTGGTGATGGTCATGGGGCCCTCGGGCAACGGCAAGACCACACTGCTCAACTGCCTGTCCGGTCTCGACGACATCGACGCTGGTACGGTGATGGTTGACGGCAAGGATCTGTTCGGCATGTCGGATGCCGAGCGGACCCGGCACCGCGCGCAGCGCATGGGTTTCATCTTCCAGGCCTTCAACCTCATCCCGGTTCTCTCGGCTGCCGAGAACGTGGAGCTGCCGCTGCTGGTGACGGGCGTCGCGCCCAAGGTGGCGCGTGAACGCTCGCACGACATGTTGGACCGGGTCGGCCTGGCCAACCGCGGGCACCACCGCCCAGGCGAGCTGTCCGGCGGCGAGCAGCAACGCGTCACCGTGGCGCGAGCGCTGGTAGCGCAGCCGGCTCTGATCTGGGCCGACGAGCCGACCGGTGCGCTGGACAGCAAGACGGCGGGTGAGATCGTAGAGCTGCTGCACGAGGTGCACGCCGCCGGTCAGACCCTGGTCGTCGTGACGCACGACGAGTCGCTGGGTCGTTCCGGCCAGCGCCTGGTCGAGGTGCGCGACGGCCTTATCGTCGGTGACCAGACGGCTCGCGATCAGCTGACCGCCGCCGCGGTGACCTCGTGACCGCCGTCGCCGTCCTCGCCGCCCTCGTTGGCCTGCTGCTGCTGCCGCTGCTGGTGACAGCGGTGCGTCAGCGCGCACTGGTCACCATGGCCAGGCGCAACATCAGTCGTCGGCGCGGAGAGGCCGTCCTTGTCGTGGCCGGTGCCCTGCTCGGCACGGCCATCATCACCTCGGCGTTCGTGGTCGGTGACGTCATCGAAGGATCGTTCGCCGACGCGGCACGCACACAGTACGGACCGGTCGACATCACACTGACGGCCCCCGCAGGAATGGACGTCACTCAGATCACCGAGGCGGTTCAGGCGGCCGGGGTCGAGGGCATCGACGGGCTGCTCACCGTGACCGCGAGCACCGGAACCTTCGAAGCCGCCGAGCAGGCGGCCGCGGTGCCACAGGTCGCCGTAGTGGAGCTCGATGTTGCCGCGGCGCGCGGCTTCGGCGCGCACCCAAGCATCACGGGGGTTGCCGACAGCAAACCGCTGACCCCCGGCAGTGTCATCGTCAACCACTCCACGGCCGAGGAGCTCGGCGTGCAGGCCGGCGACGAGGTCCGCCTCCACGCCTACGACACCAGCGTCGCCCTCCGCGTCGTCCAGGTCGTCCCCGAGGTCGGGCTCGCCGGCTACGGCGGCGCCCTCGTGGCTCCCGGAACCTTGCACGACCTGGCCGCGCAGGCGTCCGCTGCGGCGGCCCCGCCCACCACCCAGGTCCTGGTGTCCGTGGATGGGGCCGTGTTCGACACGCGAGCGTCGTCCGACGGCGTCGTGACCCAGCTCGAAGCTGCCGTCGCCGGCCTGCCCGGCGTCGGAATCGACGCCGTAAAGGCCACCCTGCTCGACGATGCTGAGAGCCAGGGGGCGGGCTTGACCCAGATCTTCACGATGATCGGGTCGTTCAGCGTCATGGCCGGAATCCTGCTGCTGATCAACCTGTTCGTCATGCTCGCCGAGGAGCGGAAGACCGAGCTGGGGATGTTGCGCGCCGTCGGGTTCACCCGCCGGCGTCTGACCCGGGCATTCGCGATCGAAGCTTCGCTGTACGCCGTGGTGGCCGCTGCAGCCGGAGCAGTAGCCGGCATCGGCATCGGATGGCTCGTGGCAGTGGCCGCCGGCCCACTCTTCGGGACGGTTGGCCAGGGCACGGCTCCTCCGCTGGTGATCGAACCGGTCAGCCTTGCGATTGGGGCGGGCACCGGACTGGTCATCTCCTTGCTGACCATCTGGGCCACGAGCCTGCGGATCGCGCGCCTGAACATCATCCGGGCCATCCGCGATCTTCCCGAGCCCAAGGTCAGCCGGGTGCGGAGACGCACCCTCGTGCTGGGAGCCGTCGGCATCCTCGCGGGTGCCGCCACCGGCTTCGCCGGCTATCTGGGAGACAACGCCACCGCGTTGTCCCTCGGCGTACCGGTCGCAGCCTTCTCGGCTTCGCCGCTGTTGCGCCGACTGCTGCCGGAGCGGCCGGCGCGGCTGCTGACTGCCACCACGGTGCTGGGCTGGGGACTCGCCGTCTACCCGTTGTTTCCGGGAGTCATGGCCTCCGACGACACGATGGTCTTCGTCGTGCAGGGCGTCGTGCTGACCGCCGGCGCCGTGTCGCTCGCGTCGAGCATCGACCGCGTGTGGGCCTTCGCCATCGACCGCCTCGCACGAGGCGGTCGGGGTCTGGCGCCACGCCTGGGCATCGCCTACCCGCTGGCCAGACGCTTCCGCACGTCGATGCTGCTCGGCATGTTCTCGCTCGTCATCTTCACCGTGACGATCATGACCGTGATGTCGGCGTCGTTCGCCGGCAACACCGACGCAGCCGTGCAGCGGGTGGCCGCGGGCTTCGACGTCGTGCTCGACACGAACCCGGCCAACCCTGTTGCCGCAGCCGCGCTGACCGAGCGTCCTGACGTGGCCGCCGTCGCCGGCCTGGTTCGCGGCACGGCGAGCTTCGAAGCGGCGCACCTCGACGGTGCCCGCCCCTCGCCCGTCACCTCCTTTGATGAAGGTCTGCTGGCGCGCGGGGTTCCCGGCCTGTTCCGCCACGACCCCAAGTACGCCTCGGACGAGGCCGCGTACCAAGCGGTGCTCGACGACGCTTCGCTGGCCATCGTGCCGTCAGACTTCCTGGTGGCAGGCAACGATGACGCCGTGCTGACGATCGGTGACGCCTTCAGCTACGTCGACCCGGCTACGGGCCAGGCCCAGGAGCTGACGATAGCCGGCGTTGGGGAAGTCGACTGGCTTGCCAACGGCGCGCTGGTCAACCGCGAGGTCACCGCGGCCCTGTTCGGTGACCAGGAGGTCGTGGACCGCTTCTACCTCGCGGCGGCTGGTACGGCCGACGCCGACAGCCTGGCCGCAGCCGTGAACGCGGAGTTCCTCGTGCACGGCGCGGACGGTCGCACCTTCGCCACGATCGGCACCGCCGGGATGGGTCAGCTCCTTGGCTTCATCGCCTTGATCCGCGCCTTCCTTGGACTCGGCCTGCTCGTTGGTATCGCGGGTCTGGGTGTCGTCATGGTCCGCGCGGTCCGCGAGCGTCGTCACGAGATCGGCATGCTGCGGGCGATGGGCTTCCGCACGGGCATCGTGCGGGCAGCCATGCTGTCCGAGGCCGGGCTGATCGCGCTGCAGGGCACGGTGATCGGCGCCGTCCTGGGCATGATCACGACCCGCACGCTGCTGGCCGGCTCGGATTCGTTCGGCGACGTGCCGCCACCGTTCGTCGTCCCGTGGGTGGGGCTGCTCGTGATCCTGGGCCTGCCGCTGCTCGCCTCGCTGGCAGCGACGGCCTGGCCCGCCTCCCGGGCAGCCGCCATCAAGCCCGCTGTCGCGCTGCGCACCGCCGAGTAACCGTTGCCCTCCTACTCCAGACAAGAGCGTCCCATGGCTGCATCCAGCGACACCCACGCCGCGCGCCTGACCATCGACTACCCCGACGGCGGTCTGGACCGTGTCTCGACGGCTCGCCGCTGCGCCGGGTGAGGCTTCAACTACAGCAACGCCGGCTTCATGCTCCTGGCCGCCACGGCCGAGCAGGTCACCGGCCGAACCTTCGCCGACCAGCTCGGGGACCGTGTGTTCGACCCGCTGGGGATGACCGGCTCGTTGCTACGCCGCTCGGCTTGGCCCGCCACTTCTACCCGGAGGGGGGATGGGCGCTGACCGCCGGCGATGGATCGCGCTCGCATGGGGTCTGGTGCGCATCGCCACCGACGTCGCGAGCAGCGCGGGCCGTTGTGGCCCTACAGGGACGGCGGCGGTTTCGCCCCGGCTGCAGTTGCGGAGGTGGCGGTCAGGTTTCGATGACGACCTTGCCCAGAGCGCGGCCCTCACCGACGTATGCCAGCGCCTGCGGGACGTCGTCCAGGCCGAAGCTACGGTCGATGTGGATCTGGACATCACCGGCGACGCACCGCTCGGCGAGGGGCTCGAAGTGCGCGGGGCCCTGCTTGACCACCAGCATCCCGATGCGGCGCCCGGTGAGCCGGCCGAGCGCGGCGCCGACCGTCAGGATCCGCAACAGGGTCGGCACCGGCCCACCCACGCAGCGGAACCGCCCGCCGCGGGCCAACGCCCGTCGATAGGCGAACACCGACCGGTGCGCGACGAGATCGAGCACGTGGTCGAACGGTCCGAGTTGCGTGAAGTCCGTGCGGCGGTAGTCGACCACCTCGTCGGCGCCCAGCGACCGCATGAACTCGAGCTTGCCGGCGTTGTCGACACCGGTCACGTGCGCCCCGGCGCCCTTGGCGAGCTGGATCGCAAATGACCCGCTGCCGCCGCCAGCCCCGTTGATGAGCAGCCGCTGGCCTTTCCCCACCTGGGCGGTTCCCTGCAGAGCGATCGCCGCGGCCTGGGGAAGGGTCGAAGCCTCGGCGAAGGTCAACGCCGCGGGCTTGTGGGCCAGCACCGACTCGGGCGCCACCGCGTACTCCGCGAAGCCGCCCATCAGGCCGAGGTTGTCGCCGTAGACCTCGTCGCCTACGGCGAACCGGGTGACGCCCGGGCCGATCGCGTTCACGCGCCCCGCGATGTCCGAGCCGAGGGTCCGACGCGCTGGCTTGCGCAAGCCGCCGATTCGTGCGTAGAGGGGGACCCCCCGCAGGCACTCCCAGTCGGAGAGGTTGATCGAGGTGGCGACGACCTCGATGAGCACCTGCTCGTGGCCTGGGGCCGGCATCCGGGCCTGCTCGACGCGAAGCACGTCGGGCGGACCGTACCGGTCGTAGACCACCGCCTTCATCCGGTCTCCCTGCTCCTCACCGCTGAACGTCCCGCACGGTTCTCAGCCGGAGCTCCGATCGCGGGGGTCGCCGTGGTCACGCTCACCGTGTTCCACGCGTCGTGGGAATTAGGGTCCTGAGCCTGTCGCGAACCCCGTAGCCCCGCGACGCGTCAGACGGCCGGAACCTTCTGAGATCGGCTGTTCTCAATTAGTTGACATAGGCGCGACGAGGCAAATGAACGACGCCTATCACCCCCACCGGCCCGTTGATGGTTGGTCCGTCCCTCGCGTCGCACCGGGCGCCAGAGCCAGCGCCGAGCGGGTGTGCTCATCAACCGAAAGTATGAACCAGAGACCGTGCTTTTGGACAGGCCAACCCGAGCCTTCGGGCTGATGTGCCCGCCAACGGGGTCAGCCATCATGGTGGAACCAACCATCCCACCGAAACGAAGGAGCAACGACGTGAGGACCCAGAGAGCAGAACTCACCGCCTTGAAGGACCCGCAGGTCCCGGTCCAGGCTAAGCTCGCAGCAGCATGGACCAGCTTCATGTTCCTCTACATCTA
>DATLGM010000380.1:0-4930 GCA_035540515.1 Egibacteraceae bacterium
GCAGTCGTGGCACGGGCTCGTTCGAACCGGTTGGGATCGGTGAGCTGCGACCAGTCGTAGGTGTGCGTCACCGTGGTGACCGCCTCACCAGTAGGGTCCAGCTCCCAGCGCCACAGGTGACCGGGCGGTGCGCTTCCCGGCTCGGCGGGCCGCCAGGCGATGCGTCGTCCTTCTTCGAACTCCACGACGTGGTTCTCGCGCATGGCCCCCTTGGACAGGACCATGGTGAACACGTCCCCGACCTTGCCGACGCGCTGACCGGGCGGCGCCTCGGACAGGTTTTCATTGCCGTCCCACCGTGGCTGCTGCGCCGGGTCGGCGATCAGCTCGAAGATGACCCTCGCTGGAGCAAGGATGTCGCGCGTCGCGCTGACCACTCGGGAGGCTTCGGCGTCATCGGTCATGGTGTCTCCTTTCGTTCCCAGAGGTGGCAGTAGAACTCACGCAGACCGATGAATCCTCCTGGTTCGGCGACTCCTAAGGGGTGAGCAGCGCCGGACCGGCCGGCGCGGGACACATCGGAGTTCCGATGCGCAAGCTGATCGTGAGCAACTTGATCTCGGTGGACGGCTACGCGGCAGGGCCGGGCGGGGACGTCATGGCACTGCCGTTCGACACGACGTTCAGCGAGTACAACCTCGAGCTGATGCAGAGTGCCGACATCCTGGTGTCGGGCGCCACGACGTATCGCGGTTTCGTCAGCTACTGGCCCTCGGTGGCCGACGATCCGTCCCAGCCGGAGGTGGAACGGGCGATCTCCCGCCGACACCGTGAGCTGCAGCACCTGGTGGTCTCCGACACCCTCACGCCGGAGGAGACCGGCCCCTGGGGCGACCACACCACGATTGTCCGCAGGCACGAGGCGCGGGCCGCGATCGCCGAGATGAAGCACGGCGACGGTGGTGCCCTGGTCACCTTCGGCAGCACCACCGTGTGGAACGGCCTGCTCGCTGCGGGCTTGGTGGACGAGCTGCACCTGATGGTCGGGGCGGGTGTGCTGGCCGAGGGTGTGCCGGCGTTCTCGGCACCCCCGCCGAGCCCGCTGCGGTTGATCGGTGCGCGTCAGCTCGGCGATTCGAACATCGCGCTGTTGCGCTACGCCCTGGGCTGAGAGCGGGAGGGTCGAAAACGGCGGTTGCGGGGTATCGATGTGCCGGCGGCCCGCACAAGGGGGGACTTCTTGCGAACTTCGGCCATCTCTGTGCGCATCTTTCTTGCGACCGCGCTCGTCGCGACGCTGTTCGCCGGCGTCACCGGCACGACAGCCCAGGCCGCCGCGGACTTCAGCGTCACCGGCAGCGTGAGGCAGGTCCACGTGACGGGTGCCCGACCTGGCGCCACCCTCGTGCTCCGAGACGCCGAGGGCACCCGCGTTGCCACCACCACGGTGAACCGGCTCGGCGGCGCGATCTTCTACGACGTCAAGCCGGGTGACGGCTACCGCGTCAGGCAGCAGGGCGGCCCGACGTCCGGTCCCGTCACCGTCCGCACCGCTGCCGCAAAGCCGTGGGACCCTTCCGTCTACGACCAGTCGATGCCAGACCACGGCTATGGCTACATGACGATGCGCGACGGCACGAAGCTCGCGTACTACGTGCGCCCGCCGACCGCCCCCGCCGGCCAGGGCGCGCCGGAGTTCCCCGGACCCCCGTACCCGACGTTGATCGAGTACTCCGGCTACGGCTACGCCAACCCGGACGGTCCCAACAGCGGGATCGCGGTGCTCGCGAACCTGATGGGGTTCACCGTGGTCAACGTCAACATGCGCGGAACCGGCTGCTCAGGTGGTGCGTACAACTTCTTCGAGCCGCTGCAGAACCTCGACGGCTACGACATCGTCGAGACCGTCGCTCGCCAGCCGTGGGTCAAGGGCGGCAAGGTCGGGATGATGGGCATCTCGTACGGCGGCATCAGCCAGCTGTTCACCGCCCAGCTGCGCCCGCCGTCGCTCGCGGCGATCTCGCCGCTGTCGGTGATCGACGCGACGGCGACGACGCTGTACCCGGGGGGCGTCCGCAACGACGGGTTCGCGGTGAACTGGGCGAAGGAGCGCCAGAACGAAGCGCGCCCCGCGGGACCGAAGGACCACCAGGGTCAGCGCTGGGCGTGGAAGCGGATCCAGGAAGGCGACGAGGTCTGCAAGGCGAACCAGGTGCTGCACCCCGAGGCAGAGGATCTGATGCAGAAGATCCGCGAGAACCGGACCTACCGGCCGCGGGTGGCCGACCCGTTGGACCCGGTGACGTTCGTGCACAAGATCAACGTGCCGGTGTTCATGGCGTGCCAGTGGCAAGACGAGCAGACCGGCGGTCACTGCCCGACGCTTGCGGAGCGCTTCACCGGCACCGACAAGAAGTGGTTCACGTTCACCAACGGCCCGCACATCGACGCGCTGCACCCGGAGACCTACCAACGCTGGATCGACTTCCTGTCGATCTACGTGGCGAACGACCCACCGGCCGCACACGCGGTCCCCAGCCAGGCGGCGAGCCCGATCATCTATCAGGGAGCGATGGGGCTGCCAGAGGACAAGGTCATCACCCTGCCGCCCGACCCCATCCAGGCGTATCCGACGTACGAGACGGCCAAGGCTGCCTTCGAGCAGTTGCCGTCCGTGCGCGTGCTGTTCGAAAACGGTGCGGGGGAAGGTCCGCTGCGCCAAGGCGAGCCGGGTGACCCGTACGCGGCCTTCGAGGCGTCATTCGCCAAGTGGCCGGTGCCGGAGACCAAGGCGCGCCGCTGGTTCTTCCGACCCGACGGCACTATGCGGGGCAAGCCGGCGCGACGCCGACACGTCGACCGCTTCACCGCCGACCCGGCGGCGCTGCCGCTGACGAACTACGGCGACAACACCGGCGGTGGCGGCCTGTGGGGCAACGCGTCGCAATGGGATTGGCGTTGGAAGCAGAACCCCCGAGGCACTGCGCTGTCGTACCTGACGCCGCCGCTGAAGTCGACCAGGACCGTGGTCGGCGCCGGCGCGGTGTACGCGTGGGTGAAGTCGTCGACACCTGACGTGGACCTGCAGGCAACGGTCACCGAGGTGCGCCCGGACGGCAATGAGGTCTTCGTTCAAAACGGCTACCTGCGCGGCAGCATGCGCAAGTTGTCCCGGGACACCAACAACGTCATGAAGACGCCGAGCACCCTGCTCGAACCGCAGCCGAGCATGCTGGCCCGCGACGTCAAGCCGCTGCCCGAGGACCGGTTCGCCCGCGTGGCGATCCCGCTGTACTACCAGGGCCACGCGTACCGGAAGGGCTCGCGGATCCGCGTAACGATCGCCGCGCCCAACGGTCAGCAGCCGATCTGGTCGTTCAGCCACACCAAGCCGAAGCGCGGCGACACGTCCCGCGTTGGGGTCCTGTTCTCACCCAAGAAGCGGTCGTTCCTGGCCCTGCCGGTCGTGCCCGGCGTGGACGTTCCGAGCGACTACCCGCCGTGCCCAAGCCTGCGCAACCAGCCATGCCGGACGTACCGGCCGACCGCGAACCGCGCCCGCGCATCGCAGGCCACCAGCGTGTCGACGGAGTCGGCGCAGGCTGCCGGCGGCGACGGCGGTTCGGATGCGGTTGCCACCATGGCCGAGGGTGGGTCCAGCGACGCCCCGACCCTGCCGGCGACCGGTTCCGCCGCGGCGCTGCCCGGGCTCGGCCTGCTCGCAGGCGGGATGGGGTTCGCGCTGCGCCGGCGCCTGCGCCCCTGACGGAATCCTCTTAGACATGGCGGAAGAGAGGCTCGAGGTCAGCCCCCCGGCGAGCCCTACGCTTGCGACAGGTTGCGCTCCTTGGCTGCCAGGCGCAGCGCCCATGCGTCCACCTGTCTCGCGAGGTCAGCCGCCTCCGGGCGAGGATCGGCCCGCAGCCACACGGCAAGCTGTCGGGCCCATCGTGCTGTCGGTGGTTGGCTGCGGCTCGTGGCGCGGGCCCGAGCGGACAGTCGGGTGGCTTCCGCCCGGAGCTGACGGGCGATGTCGCGGCGTTCCGGGCGGTCAGCCTGCTCGACGAAATCCACCAGGGCCATCAGCCACTTCGTTGACGGAAGCACATACGGCACCATCGACTGTGCCTCAGGCATGGTGTCCCCCTCGGACGATCGTGGTGCTACCCCCCGCACAAGAGCGAACCTTCATCAGGTGGCACCGTCCTGCGGCCGGCGCTTCTCCTCAGGCAGCGCCGTCGACCAGGACTCCACTTGCGTGCGCCGGCGCGGCCGCAGGACGGCGTTGAGCCACTCGTCCACCGTCTGCGACGTTGTCTGCACGGGTGCAGCCTCTGCGACCTCGACGGCCGCAGCCCGGTCGCCGCTCTTGTCGGACGCGTGGGACGGCTCTGCGGGGCTGTCGGCAGCGCGGTCACGGAGTGCCGTCAGCGCTTCCTGAAGCGGTGCGATCTGTCGCGCAACGGCTTCATCGACCGTGG
Organism: Egibacteraceae bacterium; assembly: GCA_035540515.1. Lineage (GTDB taxonomy): Bacteria > Actinomycetota > Nitriliruptoria > Euzebyales > Egibacteraceae > WHTG01. Next base: position 4,422 of record DATLGM010000380.1, read on the forward strand.
TGGCCAGCAGGTCGAGATCGATCGCGTCCCGCTGCACGGTCGAGTGGATCACCGCGTGCACGCGCTGCTCGAGCTGCTGCGCCGATTCCTGAATCAGACCGAGAACCTCTGCTCGTAAGGCCGTGATCTGCTCACCAGGATCCCGCTCCGCACTGACCAGCAACAACCGATCAACACGCTCAGCCAACCCCGCCACGTCCCCATCAACCTTCGAGATGGCATCACCAACCGACGCCCGAAACGCCGACTGCAAAACCTCCAGATGCGCCTCATTCAGCGCAGCGTTCTCACGAACCGCAGCACGCACAGCCTCCTGCAGCTGATCGCGCTGCGCCACCGCTTTACGAATCAGGCCAGCGACTTCTTGGCGCAACGCCGTGATCTGCTCACCGGGATCCCGCTCCGCGCTGACCAACAACAACCGATCAACCCGCTCACCCAACCCCGCCACATCACCATCGAGCTTCGCCACGGCATCACCAACCGACGCCCGCACCGCCGACTGCACC
>DATLGM010000381.1:0-6381 GCA_035540515.1 Egibacteraceae bacterium
TGCTCACCGCATAGCAGCGACTCAGCAACCCAACGCTGAGGACCACGGTGACCAACTTTCACACCACTTCCAGGGACGCGATCCACCCGAATGCGCGGCTCACCACCGACTCGGTCCGCCACCACTCCGCCAGCCATGTCATATACATAGGTACGCCTCAACAGGGCGTTTCCTTACGCGGCCGTGTGGAGACCCCCCGCAGAATCGTGTGGAGCCTCTGCTCACCGTCGTTCAGAACCCCGTAGCAGTGCGGTCTGCAGAGTTTCGGGGTCATGCCACACCCTCACGTGCTGCGCCTCAGATCCACGACGGGAACCACATCCGCAGCTGCCACAGCTCGATGGGGATCTCCATCCCCACCCACACCGGGTACCAGAACACGAAGGCGCCGACGACGCTGGCGGCGACGACGGCGGGCACCCAGCGCGCATACGGCAGTGAGCCCACGCGCCATACCGCGTAGGCCAGCGCCAAGCACAGAAACGCCACCGCGGGGGTCATGTAGAACAAGAAGTTCGGCCGCTGCACGAACAGCCACGGCAGGTACTGCATCCCGTAGAAGGCCAGGATGACCCACGCGCGCCAGTCGCGCCGGACGATGGCGTACCACAGCACCGCGGCCAGGGCGCCAAGGCCCAGCCACCAGATCGCCGGGTTGCCGGTGCCCAGGATGTGCGCGACGTTGCCCTGCGCCACGACGCACTCGCCGTCGGCGAGCTTCTGGTCGTCGCAGGACTCGTAGTAGTAGGCCACCGGCCGGCCCAGGTACGGCCAGGTCCTCGGATGGCTGCGATATGGGTGCTCCGCCTCCAGCCCGCCGTGAAAGCGCGCGATGGCCTGCTGCTCGCCCCACCACTGGCCGACGATGTCGAGCGTGGACACCCGGCACACGCCGTTGGGGCACTGCTCCAGCCCCAGCCGCGTCTCGGCGAAGTTGGTGAACCAACCTGCGTAGGACACCAGGTAGACCAGCACGGGGACGACAAGCAACGTGATCACGGCGTTGACGGCGCCGCGCCACAACCCGGTCCACGGTGAACCGGTCAGACGCCGGCGCCACAGCGCCTCGCCGAAGCCCACCACCAGGCAGGCGCCGGCGAGCGCCAGCACCGCGGACCACTTCGTCGCCAGCGCCAGGCCGAACGCGATGCCGGCGAACCACCGCCACGGATGTCCGCGCAGGCGGCTTAGCGCGGGCGCGTCGGCACCCTCGGCCGGAAGGCCCTCCCACATGCGGTCACGGTCGATGAGCAACAGCCAGGCACCCAGCGCCACGAACAGCGCCAGGAAGATGTCGAGCATCGCGATGCGGCTCATCGTCAACGTCAGCCCGTCGAGCGCGACGAACAACGCGGCCATGGCCGCCACGCCCCGCCGTCGGAACAGGCGCAGGCCGATCAGATACGTCACGAGCGTCAGCAGGGTCCCCGCCGCCGCGGCCGCCGCGCGGAACCCGAAGCTGTGGTAGCCGTAGGTGGCGATTCCTCCGCCGATCAGCCACTTGCCGACCGGCGGGTGGACGGCGAAGCCCTCCTCCACGCCGCGGGCGATCATCTCCTGACCCTGCGGGGCGTAGTAGGTCTCGTCGAAGTAGATCCGCTCCGGGTGGCCCAGACCCCAAAAGCGCAGCACACCGGCGACCAGGAGGACCACCACGGGCACCAGGATGGCGGCGCTGCTGACGCGGCGGCCGCTGTCGTCGTCGGGAGAAGGGGTGGGGGTGGTACCGGCCGGTTCCGCCGCAACGGTGGTGTCGGTGGCCATGACGCGGCAGTGTACGGGCCATGGACGGCACAGCCCCGGCGCCACACCCACCCGCTCAAGGCGCCTCCGTGCCGGGCCGCCTCGTGGTCGTCGGCACCCCGATCGGCAACCTGGGCGATCTGTCGCCGCGCGCCGCCGCGGCACTGGCAGACGCCGATGTGGTCGCCGCGGAGGACACCCGTCGGACGCGGGTGCTGCTGCAGCACATCGGTGCCGCGACGCCCACGACCAGCTACCACGAGCACAACGAGGTGTCCAAGACGGGCCCACTGCTGGACCGCGTCGCTGCCGGCGAGACGGTGGTGGTCGTCAGCGACGCGGGAACGCCGGGCATGGCCGACCCGGGGTTCCGTCTGGTGCAGAAGGCGGTGGCGCGGGGCCTGCCCGTGGAGTCGATCCCCGGGCCGAATGCGGCGGTGCAGGCGCTGGTGCTGTCGGGGCTGCCCATGGAGCGATTCGTGTTCGAGGGGTTCCTGCCGCGAAAGACCGGGGCACGCCGCCGGCGGCTTGCGGAGCTTGCCGAGGAGCAGCGCACCCTGGTCTTCTACGTCGCGCCGCACCGCGCCGCCGAAGACCTGATCGCCATGGCCGAGGCGTTCGGGGACCGGTCAGCGGCGGTGGCGCGCGAGCTGACCAAGCTGCACGAAGAGGTCCTGCGAGGGGATCTGCCCACCCTGGCCGCGCACGTCAGCGAGCACGGGATCCGGGGGGAGGTGACCGTGGTCGTCGCCGGCGCCGCGCCCGCAGCACCGCCGCGCGCCGAGGACCTGACCGCGCAGGTCGAGGCGCTGGTCGGCGCCGGGTCGTCGCGACGTGACGCCGTCGCCGAGGTCGCCGCGCGGACCGGGGTTCCCAGACGCCAGCTGTACCAGGCAGTCATCGACGCCGACCAAGGAGCATCTCCGTGAGCATCATCGGCAGCGTGCTGGATGCGGCACACGCCAGGCTGTACGACCCGATCATGACCAAGGTGGAGGCGGCCGGGCTCCGCGAGCAGCGCCGCCAGCTGCTCGCAGGCCTCGACGGCGACGTGCTGGAGATCGGCGCCGGGACCGGCTTGAACCTCGACCTGTACCCAGACGGGCTCCGCTCCCTGACCCTCACCGAACCGAGCCCGCCCATGGTTCAGCGACTGCGCCGCCGCGTCGGGGAGACCCGCCCGGACGCGACGGTGGTCACCGCCGGGGCGGACAGGTTGCCGTTCGACGACGCCACCTTCGACGCGGCGGTGAGCACCTTGGTGCTGTGCACCGTCCCGGACGTGGGGCGTGCGCTCGCCGAAGTGCGGCGGGTGTTGCGACCGGGCGGCCGCCTGGTCGTCATCGAACATGTGCGAGCCGAGGGCAGGACCTACCGGGCACAGCAGATGCTCGAGCCCGTCCAGCGGGTGCTGGGTCGCGGCTGCCACCTGACCCGCGACACACGGTCGGCGCTTCGGGCTGCCGCGTTCGACGACACCAACATCGTCGACGGCCAGATGCCGGTCGCGCCGCCGGTCGTCCGGCCGATCATCGCCGGCGTGGCGCTTGCGTCGTAGCGCTTAGAAGAACGGTGACGCCGGCTCGTTGGTGCGCTCGCGGTCCAGCGCCCGCAGCGCCGCCGTGCAGGACCAGCAGACGACCTTCTCCCGAAAAGCGCCGAGGTTGTCGGTGGCACCGCAGAAGGTGCACTGCTCGGACGGCTTGACCAGCACCAGTCGGCCCTCGTCGATGGAGATCTCGACTTCGTCGCCGACGCCGATGCCCAACGACCGGCGCATGCTCGCCGGGATGACGACACGGCCCAGGTCGTCGACCTTTCGGCGGATCCCGGTGGGCTTCATCACGCCGATAGTATGCGGCGCTCCATGGCTGGCTCTGACGCGTTCTACCTCACCACGCCGATCTACTACGTCAACGACGTGCCGCACATCGGGCACGCGTACACGACGGTTGCGGCGGACGTCCTCGCCCGCTGGAAGCGCCTGACCGGTCATGACGTCCACTTCCTCACCGGGACGGACGAGCACGGTCAGAAGGTCGCGCGCGCCGCCGAGGAGGCCGGCCGCACCCCGCAGGAGCACGTGGACGCCATCATCCCCCGCTGGCGCGAGCTGCTGGACCTGCTCCATATCTCCAACGACGACTTCATCCGCACCACCGAGCCGCGCCACACCCAGCGCGTGCAGGAGTTCATGCAGCGGCTGTACGACAACGGCGACCTGTACACCGCGTCGTACAGCGGGCCGTACTGCGTGCGCTGCGAGGCGTACTACACCGTCGAGGAGCTCGTCGGCGGTGAGCTGTGCCCCATCCACAAGCAACCCGTCGAGCGGCTGGAACAGGAGAACTGGTTCTTCCGGCTGTCCAAGTACGGGCCGGACCTGCTGCGCCTGTACGACGAGCACCCCGACTTCGTGCGGCCGGCGGTCCGGATGAACGAGGTCCGGTCGTTCGTGGAGGCGGGGCTGGAGGACATCTCGGCCTCGCGGTCCGCGTTCGAGTGGGGTGTGCCGGTGCCCTGGGAGCCCGGCCACGTGTTCTACGTGTGGTTCGACGCGCTGCTGAACTACGCCACGGCCGTCGGCCTCGGCGTCGACGACGAGCAGTTCGCCCGCTGGTGGCCCGCCGACGTCCATCTGATCGGCAAGGACATCATCCGCTTCCACGCCGTGTACTGGCCGGCGATGCTCATGGCCGCCGGCGTCGACGTCCCCAAGCAGGTGTACGCCCACGGCTTCCTGCTCGTGGGCGGCGAGAAGATGGGCAAGTCCAACGCCACAGGGATCCGGCCGGCGGAGCTGGTCGAGCACTTCGGCGTCGACTGCTACCGCTACTACTTCCTGCGCGAGATCAGCTTCGGCCAGGACGGCTCGTTCTCGTGGGAGTCGATGGAGCAGCGCTACACCACCGACCTCGCCAACGACCTGGGCAACCTGGTCAACCGCACGCTGAACATGGTCACGTCCTACTGCGACGCGAAGGTCCCCGAGCCGACCGGTGCCCCGACCGAGGCCGAGCGCGCACTGGAGGACGACCTGGTCACGGCGCTGGACGGTCTTGCGGGCATCGACGAGCTGGACTTCAAAAGGGCGCTCGAGGACCTGTGGGTCTTCGTGTCGGGGGTCAACCGCTACATCGAGGCGCGGGCGCCGTGGAAGCTGAACAAGGAGGGGCGGGCCGATGACCTCGGCCGGTGCCTGTACACGGCGGTGGACGCGCTGCGGATCATCGCGGTGCTGGTCTCGCCGGTGATGCCGGTCGCCGCGGGGCGCCTGTGGGACAAGCTCGGGTTGTCGGACGCGTTGTCCGATCAGCGGTTGCCCGCTGCGGCTGCCTGGGGCGGGACGCCGGTCGGTGCGGCGGTCAACCGCGGTGACCTGCTGTTCCCCAAGCTCGAGGAGCAACCCTAAGGTCCCGTCGCGCGTCTACCTCACCGATGAGCGGAGGTGGGCGATGAAGACTGTTGCGGTGTCCAGAGCTGACTCGCCGCACAGCGGCGACTTTGCGTCCGTCTACGCCGCCCACCACGCCGAGGCGCTGCGCCTGGCGTACCTGCTGTGCGGTGACCGCCACCGCGCCGAGGACGCCGTTGCCGAGGCGTTCGTGAAGACCTATCGGAGGATGCAGCGCGGCGGCGTCGACCAGCCCCGCGCATACGTCCGTCGTGTCGTGATCAACGAGGTCAACTCGCGCTTCCGGCGGCTGCTGTTGGAGCGCCGCGAGGCCGCCAAGCGCAGCGCTGACGACCGTGGAGAACGGACCGCCGCCGACCAGCTGGCGGACCACGACGAGGTCTTCGCCGCCCTTCGCGCGCTGCCCGAGCGGCAACGCACCGTTGTTGTCCTGCGCTACTACGAAGACCTGACGGAGAAAGCGATCGCCGAGGCCATGCACATCAGCGTCGGAACGGTCAAGAGCACGTTGCACCGCGCCCTGCAGCGGTTGCGCGAGGTGCTGGGCGAGGAGGTGGCCTGACATGGCCTTCGAGGACCGACTCCGCCAGTCACTTGCCAGCCGCGCAACCGACGTGGAACCCGACCCCGCCACCTGGGACCGCGTGCAGTCACGCATCCGCCGCGGCCGCATCCTGCGCGCCGCCCTGGCCGGCGCCGGCGGCCTCGCCGTCGTCGCGCTGGCGTTCGTGATGGTGCCGGCGTTGACCAACCGCACGATCGAGTTCGAGCCGGCGGCCCCCCCGGCCGTGCAGCCGACCGAACCGACCGCCATGCCGTCCCCCTCACCGACTGCCCCGCCGACGGAGCCGTACGCGCCGACCAGGCCGGCAACGCCCGGCGTGGTCAACCACGTTGATGTGTACTTCACCCGGGAAGGGGCTGAGTGCGGTGAGGACACCGTCGCGCACCAGCGGACCGTGGAGGGCGCCGGCGTGCTGCGCGGCGCGTTGGAGCACCTGCTGCTCGGGCCCACACCGCAGGAACAGGGCGACGGTGCCCGAACAGTGTTCCCGGAGGGGATCGGCGATGTGCTGAACGACGTGACGATCACCGACGGCGTCGCTCGGATCGACTTCGCCTACTTCGCCGACCGCATGCAGGTCACCTCCTGCACGACGATGGCGCTGCTGGCCCAGCTCGACGCGACGGCGACGCAGTTCCCGTCCGTGTCGCGCGCCATC
>DATLGM010000382.1:0-7202 GCA_035540515.1 Egibacteraceae bacterium
GTATGACGCAAGCCGATGCCCTCGCGATCAAGCCGTCCACCGCTCCGGACAACGAGGGTCCGCCGCCGGCTGTGACGGTCGCGCCCTTGTGCCGCGCGGTTGTCCACACCGGGCACAAAGCCGCGGGTGGGAGCCCCCCGCCGCCTGCGCTCGTGCGGTCTCGGTTGTCGCTATGAGGTGCGACAGGGAGTCCCCAGGTGAGGCGGGCCGCTAACTGAAGGTCAAGATGAGCTCGGGGCGGCTTCCCACCGCACCTTCGCGGCTGACGAAGATCTGCTGTTGGTTTCCGTTGGAATTGTTCGACACGCTGTCGCGGACCAGGAATCCGGTGTTCGTGCCGGCGTAGTGGGCGCCGACCTGCGTCGTGACGTCGAAGTTGAAGGGGGTCAGCGTCGACGGCGTGGTGAGCGAAGCCACCGCCCCTTCGATCGCCGGGCTGGTGTTCCAGGTGACGCCGGTCTCGGCCCACGTGGCCGAGGCGCGACCAGCCCAGAGGGTGCGGCCTGCCGTCACGGTCGTGGGGTGCAACCGGAGCGTGGCGCTCATGGTGCACTGCGCCGGTCGCGCGGGCAGATCAAAGCGAACCAGCGTGTAGTGGTCCCCGTTGCCACCGTTGACGTTGAGCGTTCGGCTCACGACGTTCAGAGCCTGATCAAGCCCGAAGTTCGTGGTGGGGCGCGCCTGCTCGACGCGCGCGTCAGCAGTGGCGACCAGCGTGAAGCTCGCAGGCGTGCAGAACGAGCTGGCTGCCGCGAAGGCGTTGGTGCCGTTGGGGCGGTTGGCGGCGAACGCCGCCTGCGAGGCCAGCGTGCGCGGCACCAGCAGGGCCACGATCACGACCAGCGCCGGCAGCGTCACCGAGGCCAGCTTGGGCGCGGCGGTCCGCATGCGTCCCGGTCTACGGGCACCAGGGTCGCGCAGCCACGGGCCCCTGGCGGCGGCGACCAGCGCTCCGGTCAGGGCCAGCAACCGCCGGCGCTGTGCGCTGAGATACGCCAGCGCCAGCGCCAGTCCGCCGAGCCACGCCGCCAGAGGGAGCACCGCTTTCGTCCTGATCCACAGGACGGGGATGCCCACGGCCGGCACCAGAATGCGCCCCTTCCCGCGGATCTCGGAGTGCTTGACCGGCGTGGAGTCCTCGTCGGCGTTGGCGTCACCACGCGTGTCGTAGGTGCCGTCCGCATTGCGCTCGACGATGCGGTGCGTCAGCAGGTTGCCGGGCTGGGCGGGGTCGTCGAACGTCACGACGGTGCCGCGCTTCAGCGGAGCGTCGCCGACCGGCCCGATGACCACCACGTCGCCGGCGCTGATGAACGGCTTCATCGAGTCCGACAGGATCAGCGTGGGGGTCATCCCCAGCGCCGTGGGCAGGCCGGCCCACAACGCGAGCCACACCATGAGCTGCACGTAGACCGTGCAGACAAAGAAGATCACCGCAGCCGGCCACCCGAGGTGGTCCGGCCGCGGTGTCTTCAGCGGTGCACTCATGAAATGGGTCCTTCAGCGACCCCAGGGACTCCTATGGCACGTACGTCTGGACTTCCCACGTGAACGTCGCACCGGCGCTGGTGCCCTGCGCGCTGCTCGGGGCGCCGGAGCTGAGGGTCACGTCGAAGCGGTAACCGCGGCTTTGCGGCGACCCGCTGGTGTCCCAGTTGGCCACCCCGTTGGCGAATGAGCCGTGCGTGGCCCCGAAGGTGTTCAGCGCCATGCCGTTGACAGCGGCGCCCCCCGAGGCGGTGAACCCGGTGCAGTTGGGATAGGTGTGGCTGGAGAAGGAGCCCGGCGTGACCGTCACATTGAGGTGCGAGGCCAGTGTCCCGGTCACTGTCGGCGCGTACAGGCGGACACGGGCGTTGCTCGCCGTTCCGGTGTACGTCACGTTGATGCAACGCGAGACCGTCTGCCCGGGGACCATGCCGCTGACGTCGAACATCGCGTTGCCGCTGCCGCGGCTGTCGCTCAGGGCCACCTGCCCAGCCGACCACGCGTTGTTCTCGTTGGGCGTCTGGGCGGTGAACGCCGCCGACGACACGCGCAGCACCAGCAAGGAGACGAGCAAGAAGGAAGCCGCCGCTGCGCCGAACTGCAGCTTGCGAAGAGACGTTGCCATGACGGGACCTCTCGATGAAGAACAGACGATGCTGTTCCCATCGACTACGTCGAACGGCGGCTATAGGCGTACGTCAGTCCGCGGAGCCAATTTGACGCCAAAGGACTAGTCACGCGCCGACGCACGGTTCGTCCGATTCAGGAGCCGGGCACGCTTTCAGCCGCCCGCGCCAGCAAGCCGTTGACGAACCGCCCCGAGTCCGCCGTCGACAGCTCCTTGGCCAGCTCCACGGCCTCGTCGATCGCGACCGCCTTGGGGACGTCGGGGTTGTGCAGCAGCTCGAACAGCGCCAGCCGCAGCAGGTTGCGGTCCACGATCGGCATCCGTGACAGCTTCCAGCCGCGCGAGTGCGTCTCGATGACGCGGTCGATCTCGTCGCGGTGCCGGTGCACGCCCCGGACCAGCTCGACGGCGAAGTCCTGCGGCGGCTCGTCCGAGCGCAGATGCCCGGCCAGTGTCTCGGCCAGCGCGGCGTCTTTCAGGTCGGCCTCGTAGAGGATGTCCAGCGCCCGCTTGCGGGCGGCGTGCCGGCTGCGTGAGCTGGCCGCGCCGTCCTCAGGAGCCATCAGGCGCGGGAGATGTAGTCGCCGGTCCTGGTGTCGACCTTGATCCGCTCGCCTTCATTGATGAACAACGGCACCTGGACCGTCGCGCCGGTCTCCAGCGTCGCGGGTTTCGTGGCACCGGAGACGCGGTCGCCCTGGATGCCCGGCTCTGTCTGCGCGATCTCGAGCTCGACCGAGGCGGGCATGTTGACGTCGACGACCTCCTCGGCATGAAACACCAGGTCGATGGTGTCGCCCTCCTTCAGCCACTTCGCACTGTCGCGCAGCGCCCGCTCGGGGACGTGGGTCTGCTCGAAGTGCTCGGTGTCCATGAAGACCAGATCCTCACCGTCGCGGTACAGGTACTGCAGTGGCCGCTTCTCGAGGATGGCCTGCTCGATGTCCTCCCCCGCGCGGAACGTGCGGTCCACGGTCTTGCCGTTTTGGACCCCCTTGAGCGTGGTGCGCACGAACGCGCCGCCCTTGCCTGGCTTGACGTGCTGGAAGTAGTCGACGCGCCACAGGTCGCCGTCGATCTTCAGGGTCATGCCGTTTTTGAGGTTGTTGGTGGAGACCACTGCGATGCCTCACTGCGGGTTCACAGGACCACGAGGTCCTTGGGGGTTCGGGTCAGGACGTCCGGGCCGTCGTGCGCGATCAGCAGCGTGTCCTCGATGCGGACGCCGCCCACGCCTGGGAGGTAGACGCCGGGCTCGACGGTGACCGTCATGCCGGCCCGCAGTGTAACGGACGGGCCCGACCCGGCTTCCGGCCGAGCCCTGGCGGGCCGCAGGAACGGGTCCTCGTGGATCTGCAGCCCGACGCCGTGTCCCGTGCCGTGCACGAACCGCTGCCCCAGACCCGCTTCGTCGAGTACCTGCCGGCAGGCCGCATCGACCTCGCCGGTCGCGGTGCCGTCGCGTGCCGCCGCGACGCCGGCCCGCTGTGCGGCTGCGACCGCGTCGTAGGCGGCTGCCACCGGCGCTGGGAGCGCACCGACGCTGAGCATCCGCGTCATGTCCGAGTGGTAGCCGTCGACGCGCGCACCGAAGTCCACCTTGACGATGTCCCCGGGGGTCAGCTCCCGGCCGGTCGGCCGGTGGTGCGGGACGGCGGCGTTGGCTCCGAACGCCACGATCGTGTCGAACGCAGGGGCGTCGGCGCCGGCGTCCTCCATGGTCCGGTCCAGGAAGCGACCGACCTGCTGTTCGGTCATACCGGGGCGCAGCCACTGCACGAGCTGCTCGAAGGCATCGTCGGCCAGCGCGCAGGCGGCGCGGAGCCGGTCGACCTCGACGTCGTCCTTGACCTGGCGCAACTGCTCGACCAGCCGGGGTGCGGGGCGGGTCTCGACGTGCCGGTCAGCGACGCTGCGCGCCTGCTGCCACGACACCGCGTGGGCTTCCAGACCGAGCCGACCGTGGACCGCTGCTGCCAGCCAGTCGCCCCCGGGGTTGACCAGGCAAGCCACGTCGGCGACCTGCCCGGCCGCCTGCTGGGCGTAGCGCCCGTCCGTGACGAAGCGATCCGCGTCGGGATCAGCGGTGACCAGGAGCTGGCCGGCGCTGCCGGTGAAGCCCGTCAGGTACCGGACGTTGACCAGGTCGGTGACCAGCAGCGCCGCCAGGTCGTGCTCGGCCAGCAGCGCCCGCAGCCGCTGCCGCCGCTCAGCGTGCATCGAGCAGGTGCTGCGCCGCCAGGATCGCCAGCCGGTATCCGTACCCGCCGGCCCCGGTGATGGTGACGTCCACGACGGCGCTGACGACACTGGTGCGGCGGAATTCCTCGCGCGCCGGCGTCTGCGACAGGTGCACCTCGACCTTGGGGATCGTCAAAATCTCCAGGGCGTCGCGCAGGGCGTAGCTGTAGTGGCCCAGCGCCCCCGGGTTGATCACGACGGCGGTGGTGCCGTCGGTGCGCGCCTGGTGCAGGCGTGCGATGAGCTCGCCCTCGGACTCGCTGGTGAACACCCGCAGGTCAGGGGCCTCCTCGCGCGCCTGCGCGACCACCTCCTCGAGCGTTGCTGTGCCGTAGACGGCGGGGTCGCGCGCCCCCAGCTGCGACAGGTTCGGACCGTTGACGACCAGGATCACGATGACCTCCCTCTCTACCCCAGCGACCGCAGCACGGCGTCCACGACGTGGCGCTCGGGCTGGTCGACGACGACCGCCTCACCAGGACGCGGGCACAGCACGAAGCGCACCCCTGCCTGGGCCTTCTTGTCACGGGTCATCGCCTCCCACAGCGCCGCCGGGTCGGCACGCAGACCCGATGTGGGCAGCTCCAGCCGGTCCAGCAGCGCCACGGTGCGGTCGGCCAACCCGTTCTCCGAGACGCCGAGGCGCTCGCCCAGCCGCGCCGCCGCGACCATTCCCAGCGCGACCGCCTCGCCGTGGCGATAGGTGTCGTAGCCCGTGACGGCCTCGATGGCATGGCCGAAGGTGTGGCCGTAGTTGAGCAGCGCCCGCCGGCCGGCTTCGCGCTCGTCGCCGGCGACGATCTCGGCCTTCACCGCGACGCCCCGCCGCACGATCTCGGTCAGGACTGCAGGGTCTCCGCCCGTCGCCGCCTCGGGCGAGCGCTCCAGCAATTCGAGCACCTGGGTATCGGCGATGAATCCGTACTTCGCGGCCTCACCGAGCCCCGCGCGCAGGTCACGCGGGTGCAACGTCGCCAACGCGGCGGTGTCGGCCACGACCGCCTGGGGCTGGTGGAACGCACCGACGAGGTTCTTGCCCTCAGCGAGGTTGATGCCGGTCTTGCCCCCGACAGCGGCATCCACCTGGGCGAGCAGTGTCGTGGGCAGCTGGACGACCGGGACTCCACGGTGCCAGGTCGCGGCGACGAACCCGCCGAGGTCGCCGGCGACGCCACCGCCGAGGGCGACGACGAGGTCCGATCGGCCCAGGGGGATCGCGGCGAGCCGGTGATAGACCGCATCGAGCGTCTCGAGGGTCTTCGCGACCTCGCCGTCCGGCACGACGATGCGGTGCACCTCCAGGCCGAGGCGCTGCAACCCCGCCTGGACCCGATCGCCGTACAGCACATCCACCGGCCCGACCGTGACCACCGCGGCGCGGGCCGCGGCAGGCGGCGGCATGATGTAGCCGTCGACCTCGTCGAGCAGCCCGGTGCCGACACAGACCTCGTACCGATTGCCGGGCACCTCGACGGGAAGGCGGTGGACGGTCACGACGGCAGCTCGTCCCGTTCGTCACGCGACAGCAGTCCTGGCTGACTGACCGCCCACTGCAGCACCGCGTCGGCGATCTCCTCCGGTGACCGCCCGGCAGTCTGGATCGTGTGACTGGCGGCGGTGGCGTACACGTCCGCGCGGTCGTCGCGCAGCTGCGCCATCCGTTCGCGGGGATCCGGGGCGTGTTCGAGCAACGGTCGCGTGGCAGTGTCGCCGACGCGGTCGGTGAGCGTGTCCGGGTCGGCGTCAAGCAGCACGAGGTCCCCGGTGGCGCGCAGGTGCGTGACGTTGGCAGGGTCGAGGACGGCTCCCCCGCCCACGGCGATCACCTGGCCGCGCACCGCGGCCACTCGCCGAACAGCCGCCGCCTCCAGGCGGCGGAAGCCCCGCTCGCCGTCGCGCTCGAAGATCTCGGCGACGGTGGCATGCGCCTGCGCCTCGACCATCTCGTCGGTGTCGGCGAACGGGCGGCCGAGTCGCTCGGCGAGCAGGGTGCCGACCGTCGTCTTGCCGGCGCCCATCAGGCCGATAAGGACGATGTTGCGGCCGGGAAGCAGGATGCTCACGGACGTAGCCGGTCCCGGTACTCGGTCAGGTGCCGCCGCACCTCGTCCAGCGTGTCTCCCCCGGTCTTCTCCAGCAGCGCGTCGGCCAGCGTCATGGCCACGACCGCCTCAGCGACCACACCGGCGCGGGGGACCGCGCACACGTCCGACCGCTGCTGGATGGCCTCGGCGGGCTCGCCGGTTGCCACGTCGACGGTGCGCAGCGGGCGGGTGAGGCTTGAGATCGGCTTCATCGCAGCCCGGACCCGCAGCACCTCACCGGTCGACATGCCGCCTTCGACGCCACCGGCCCGGTGCGAGAGGCGTCGTAGGCGGCCGTCAGCGTCCGCGGCGATCTCGTCGTGGGTCTGGGAGCCGGGCACCGCGGCGCTGTCGAACCCGTCACCGACGCCGACACCCTTGAACGCCTGGACGCTCATCAGCGCGGCGGCAAGTCGGGTGTCGAGCTTGCGGTCCCAGTGCACGTGGCTGCCCAGTCCCGGGGGTAACTCGTGTGCTACGACCTCGATGACCCCGCCGAGGGTGTCACGGTCGGCTTTGGCCTGGTCGATGCGCGCGACCATGCGCTCGGCCGTCTCGGGGTCGGCACAACGGACCTCGCTGGCGTCGATCCTGTCCAGGTCACCTGGCGCCGGCGCCGGCGTGTCGTCGGGCACGGCGACCTCGCCGATCCGCACCACGTGCGACAGCACGGTCACCCCCGCCTGCGACAACAGCGTCTTGGCGAAGAACGCCAGTGCGACACGCATCGCGGTCTCCCGCGCGCTCGCGCGCTCCAAGAC
>DATLGM010000383.1:0-14164 GCA_035540515.1 Egibacteraceae bacterium
GGACTCCTGGCCGACCGGCGCGGCGGTCAGCAGCTGAGTCTGATCGCCTGGATGCTGCTGGCCGGGGCGGTGTCCATGGTGATCGGGGCGACCGGCGTTCCCTCGCTGCTGATCGTGGGCTCCATGGGGGTGTTCGCGGCCGCCTGGGGGTGGAGCGGGCTGCTGTTCCTGTCACTGGTGCGGGCCAGTCCGGCCAACCCCGGTGCGGCGGCGGGCATCGGGGTTGCCGGCCTCGCCGCCGGCAACGGGCTGGGACCGCTGGGCTTCGGTGTGATCGCCGCGCAGTGGTCGTTCGCCGACGCCTGGCTGGTGTCGGCGGTGGCCGCCGCACTGGCGGCCGGGTTGATGTGGGCAGCGCGCCCCGCGTTCGCCGCCTCGGCTACAGCGGCAGCCGGCGGAACACCGCACGCGGAAGGTGTCGCAGGACGCTCATGACCAGCCGCAGGATGCCGGGGACCCACACGACCTCGGCCTGCTTGCGGAAGGCCGCGTCGACCGCGCCGGCCACGACCTCGGCGGTGGTGGAGAACGGCGGGACAGGCCGGCCTGCCGTCATGGACGTGTGCACGAAGCCAGGGCGCACGATCATGACCCGCGCCCCGGTCCCCTGCAGGCTGTCGCCCAGCCCCTGCGCGAAGCCGTCGAGGCCTGCCTTGGACGCTCCGTAGACGAAGTTCGCCCGGCGCACCCGCTCGCCGGCGATCGACGACAGCACGACCAGGGTCCCGTGGCCCTGCCGGCGCAGGTGCCCCGCGACGCACAGCGCGACGGACGCGCAACCCACGAAATTGGTGTGCAGCACCCCAGCGGCGTGACGGTGGTCGCGTTCGGACGTCTCCTGGTCGCCGAGCACCCCCACCGCCAGCACGACGACGTCGAAGTCCCGGTCGGCGAACACCTCGTCGCAGAACCGCCCGTGGCTGTCGACGTCGTCCGCGTCGAACACGGCGGTCTCGACAGCGACGGTGCCGGCGTCGCGCAGCTGCTGCGCCGCGGCGTCCAGGCGGCCCTGGTCGCGTCCGGCGAGCACCACCGTCGCGCCGCGGGCCGCAGCCATCGTCTGCGCGATCGCGAGTCCGAGGTCCGACGTGCCGCCCAGCACGAGGATGGACTGGACGTTGCCCACGGCGTCACGCATCCCGCCCCTCCACGGGGCCGCGCAACCCCAGCCGGCGGTCCAGGTCGGACCGCAGCACGCGACGGGGATCGACCCGGTCGCACACCGCTCGCCACTCGTTCAGTCGGGGGTACATGGCCTCGACCACCTCCGGTCTCATGCGGCTGTCCTTGGCCAGGTACACACGCCCGCCCGCGGCCACGACGAGGTCGTCGAGGTCGTCGAGGGTGGGGTTGAGCGCCGGCGGTCCGATCGGCATGTCCAGCGCCAGCGTCCATCCCGGCATCGGGAACGACAGGTGCCCTGATGCCGCCGGTCCGAAGCGCTTGAGCACGGCGAGGACCGACGGGCACCGGGCCTGCCGCAGCCGTTCGATGGCGGTGCGGACCACCTCGGTGGCGGCGTCGGGGACGACGAACTGGTACTGCAGGAACCCCCGTGGGCCGTACATGCGGTTCCAGTCCCGGATGCCGTCCAGCGGGTGGAAGAACGCGGGGATCGACTGCACCTGGCGACGTGGCCCCCGCGGGGCCTTGCGGAACCAGGCCTCGTTCAGCAGCCGCGCGGTGACGGGTCGGACCAGCCCGGACGGAACCGCCGGGGGGGCGGCGACACGGACACGGGCGTCGTAGGCCAGCGGCTGCCGGCGTGCCGGCCCGGGCAGGTCGTCGACGGCCGCGTGATCGCCCCGGGTCAAGATCGCGCGCCCCAGCGCCGCGCCGGGCGCGACGCAGTCGATCCAGGCCACCGAGTACCGGTAGTGCCGGTCGCCCACCGCCATCTTGGCCATCAGGTCGTCGAGGTCCGCTGCCCGCTCGACGTCGACGCGCATCCACGCCGTGGTGACCGGCAGCAGCCGCAGCGACACCTCGACGATGACCCCGGTCAGGCCCATACCGCCGGCGGTGGCGTCGAACAGTTCGTCACCGGGCGCGCAATGCACTGATCCCGTGGGTGTCGCGAGCCGCAGGCTGTGGACGTGGCGGGCGATGCTGCCGTCGACGTGGTGATTCTTGCCGTGGATGTCTGCGGCCACCGCCCCGCCGACGGTGACGAACCGGGTTCCCGGCGTCACCGGCACGAACCAGCCCAGCGGCACCAGTGCGCGCAGCAGCGCGTCGACGGTCACACCCGCGTCGACGGTCACCACGCCGGTGGCTCCGTCGAACGCTCGGATCGCCGCCAGACCGGTGGCGTCGAGCACGGTGCCGCCGCTGTTCAGCGCGGCGTCGCCGTAGGAGCGTCCCAGGCCCCGTGCGAGGACGCCGCGGCCGGCGGGACGGTCGAGGACGGCGTGCGCCTCGTCACCGGCGCGCAGCCGATGGACGTCGGCGACCGACGTCGGGTTCAGCCCCCACCCGGCGAGCAGGCGCCGCTCAGCCGGCATACACGCCCGCGCCGTAGGTCAGCAGCCACAGGGCGGCGAGGACCTGCAGGGTCCGGTCAGTGGTGAACACGTCCTCCGGCGCGCCGGCTTCCCCCCGCGCCGACAGCAGCGCATAGCGCAGGATGGCGAGCACGAACGGCACGATGGACAGCTCGAACCACAGCCGGTTGCTGTGCGGCTCGAGCAGCGACCACAGGCAGTACGCCATGATCGCCACCGCGGCGCTGACGGCGCCGACGTACAGGACGAACCCCTCGGGATACTCACGCAGCGCCTCGCGGTGCCCCACTGCCCCGGTCCCCAGTGTCATCACCTCGGCGTGCCGTTTCCCCGCCACCACGAACAGCGAGCCGAATGAGGTGACGAGCAGGAACCACGTCGACAGCTCCACGTCGGCGGCCACACCGCCGGCGATGGCGCGGAGCACGAAGCCGGACGACACCAGCGCGAGCTCGATGACCGCGATCCGCTTCAGGCCCAGGCTGTAGCCCTGCATCACCGCGACGTAGATCCCCAGCACGACACCCAGCCGCCAGTCCGCGGCGACCACACCCAGCCCGACGCCGAGGGCGAGCACGACGACGGCCACCAGCTTGGCGGTGCCGACACCGACGATCCCAGCGGCGATGGGACGGTGCCGCTTGACGGGGTGGCGGCGGTCGGCCTCCACGTCGAGCGCGTCGTTGAGCAGATAGGTACCGCTGGCGACCAGGCAGAAGCACACGAACGCGACCCCGGCGCGCATCGCGACCGCAGGGTCGAACAGCAGCCCCGCCGCCGCGGGGGCGGCGAACACCAGGACGTTCTTGACCCACTGCTTGGGCCTGGCGGCGCGGACCAGCCCCCCGGCGGCCTCCCGCGCCCCGGCCTGGCGCTGCGCGCGGTCCGACTGCTGCTGAGAGACGGTCACGGGGCGACCACGCCGGGCGTCGTGTAGATGACCGTCGCGGCGGCCAGCAGGACGGCGCTGCACGCCAGAACCACCTGGAAGGCGACGCCCCGGAACTGCCACGCGACGGCGACGACCACCGGAAAGGCGGTGAACACGAACCGCGGCCGCGCGCCCAGCGTCTGTGACAGCAGCGACGGGGCGAGCACGCCCAGAGCGTACGTCCACACGATCGCCGGCGGCCGCCAGCGGATCATGAGCACGACGGCGACGATCAGGAACAGCAGACCCACCACACGCAGGTGGATGATGAACGGGATGTTCAGGAAGTCCAGGTCCGTGGGCAGACGCCAGTACCACTGCAGATCGCCGACGGTCGCCGCCCCGAAGTCGATGCCCTCACCCCAGCCGTCGCGCTGCACGCGAAACCACACGTCGGCGGCGCCGGTGTTCAGCCACAGCCACGCCAGGTACAACCCCATGCCCAGCGGCGCGAGTGCCGGCGCCGCCAGCGCGGCGTAGTCGCCGTCGCGCCGGATCGCCAGCGCCGCCGCGACCCCACACGCCAGCGCCACCGCGATGCCGTTGGGGCGTGCGGCCGACGCCAGCGCCCCCAAGACGCCGGCCAGCACCCACCGGCGGTGGGCGAGCGCCAGCAGGCTGCCGGCCGCCGCGGTGAGCATCACCCCTTCGGAGTACACCAGCGTCAACGCGATGCTGCCGGGGAAGAAGGCGAGCAGCACGACCGACCGGTCCGCGACCTTCCTGCCCGCGAGGTGGTGCACCAGCAGCCAGATGACCACCAGGGCCGCGGCGCCGAACACCGCGGTGACGACCAGGGACGCGCCCAGCGGCGTGAGGCCGGTCACCGCCGCCACCGCACGGATCAACAGCGGGAACAGCGGAAAGAACGCGATGTTGACCTGCGTCAGCGACGGCGCCGTCACATCGGGGTAGACGTAGCCGGCCGCCGCGTCGAGGTACCAGTTGCCGTCCCACAGGTGCAGCGCGTCCACGACCCGCTGACCGTCGCCGCGGAGGTGGTTGGCCACCGCGATGGGGACCAGGACCACGAGGCGCGACGTCAGCCACGCCACGACGGGGGTCGCCAGTGGGCGCCAGCCTGGAAACCACGGACGCGGCGCCCCAGCCGGCGCGTGCGCATGCGTCGGCTCGCGAACGGCGGTCATGGGGGCAGTATGACCGCTGCCTGTGGCTACGCCGCCTGGGCCGCCTCGATGACCTGGTCGGCGCTCGGGTTGACGAAGAAGCGGTCACCGACCTGGACGGTCGGGACGATCTCGTCCCCGCCGGTGGCGCGGCGGACGATCTCCGCCGAGCTGCGGTCCTCCCAGATGTCGACGGTGTCGAAGGGCACGCCCCGTCGGTCCAGCTCGCCCTTGAGCGTCTCGCAGTAGCCGCACATGGGGCGCCAGTAGATCGTCACGCTTGCCACAACTGTCCTTCGTCGATGCGTTGGTCGGATGTGTCGCAACAGACACGATTCCAACCCCAGGTGCGCCGTAATCCTTCCCGGCTCACACCGGGGCGCCGACGCTGCCTTCGTGGACCGTCTCGATGCGCGCGAGCTCGGTCCGCGGGGCGATGCGCCAAAAGGCCGCGACCGCGTCCTCCCAGGTGGCCAGAATCTCCGCAGCTCGCTGGGAGCCGGTCAGCTCGTGATGGCGCTCGATCAGGGTGCGCAACCGCGTCAGCTGCGCGCTGTCGGGGCGGCGCGCCTCGACGAGCTGGGTGTTGACGCGGGCGAGCACCGCGGACGTCTCGTCGAGCACGTAGCACTCCCCGCCCGTCATGCCGGCGCCGACGTTGGAGCCGGTCGGGCCGAGCACGACCACCACCCCGCCGGTCATGTACTCGCAGGCATGGTCGCCGGTCCCCTCGACGACCGCCCACGCGCCGGAGTTGCGCACGGCGAAGCGCTCACCGGCACGGCCCGCGACGAACAGCTCGCCGCCGGTGGCCCCGTACAGGACGGTGTTGCCCAGCAGGACCGGTCGGTACTGATCGCTCGCCGACCCGACGCCGTCCACACCGGTGGAGCGATCTGCGGTGACCAAGCCGGCGTCGTCGGCCGGTGGCCGGATCACGATTCGCCCCCCGGCCATGCCCTTGCCGACGTAGTCGTTGGCCTCACCGGTCAGCACGAACTCGACACCGGGCGCCAAGAAGGCCCCGAAGCTCTGGCCGGCCTCGCCGGTGAAGCGGACGCTCACCGAGCCCGGGGGGGCGCCGGCCCCCTCGCCGAACTCCAGGCCGATGGCCCCACCGATCCGCGCACCGACCGTCCGGTCGGCGTTGCGGATGTCGTACTTGAGGTTGAGCACCGTCCCGTCCCACAGCGACTCGAACGCGTCGTCGAAGACGCGGTCACCCAGCGCGGACCGGGGCGCCTGGATCGGCAAGCTGCCCTGGTACGAGCGCACCGCGGTGTCGTCGCCCTCGCGCTCCAGCAGCGGGCGCATGTCGAGCGGGGCACCCTCGATGTGACGCGGCCGCAGCAGGTCGGCGCGGCCGACGGCCTCGTCCAGCGACCGCAGCCCCATCGCGGCGAGGTGGTGTCGGACCTCCTCGGCGACGAACAGCAGGTACGCCGCGACCATCTCGGGGGTGCCTCGGTACTTGTCGCGCAGCTCCGGCCGTTGGGTGGCGACACCCACCGGGCAGGTGTCGCGGTGGCATGCGCGGACCATGATGCAGCCCTCGGCCAGCAGGGCGGCGGTGCCGAAGCCATATTCGTCAGCGCCCAGCAGTGCCGCGACGACGACGTCGCGGCCGGTCTTGAAGCCGCCGTCGACCTGCAGACGCACCCGGCCGCGGAGGTTGTTGCGGACCAGCGTCTGCTGCGTCTCGGCCAGTCCCAGCTCCCACGGCAGGCCGGCGTGCTTGATGCTGGACAGCGGTGACGCGCCGGTGCCGCCGTCCGCGCCGGCGATCTGCACGGCGTCGGCCAATCCCTTGACCACGCCGGCGGCGACCGTGCCCACGCCGGCGCACGACACCAGCTTGACGCTGACCGAGGCGAACGGGTTGACCTGCTTGAGGTCGTAGATCAGCTGGGCGAGGTCCTCGATCGAGTAGATGTCGTGGTGCGGCGGCGGGCTGATGAGCGCCACCCCGGGCTGGGTGTGGCGCAGGCGGGCGATCAGCTCGGACACCTTGTGGCCGGGCAGCTGGCCGCCCTCGCCCGGCTTGGAGCCCTGCGCCATCTTGATCTGGATCTCGTCGGCATAGGCAAGGTACGTCGGGGTCACGCCGAACCGACCCGAGGCGACTTGCTTGGCCTTGGAGTTGCGGTCGCGATCGGTGCCGCGGGTGGCGAAGCGCGCCGCGTCCTCACCGCCTTCGCCGCAGTTGGACGACCCGCCGATGAGGTTCATCGCCTGCGCGAGCGTCTCGTGCGCCTCCGGCGACAGCGCGCCCAGTGACATCGCCCCGGTGAAGAACCGCTGCGCGATGGAGGTGGCGGGCTCGACCTGGTCGACGGGCACGGGCTCGGCGCCGCGGTCGGCGGCCGGGGCGGGTTCGATCAGGTCGCGCGGCTCTGCCGGGGGTCGATCGTTGACCAGCGCCGCGAACCGCTGGTAGTGGCTCCAACGGCCCTCCTTGGTCGCCCGGTTGAGCAGGTGCGCGGCCTGCAGATCGTCGTCGGACTCTCGCTGCAGCGGCGCGAGCTCACCCTCCAGGCCGACTGCCTCGTGCAGCGCGCTGACGACGTCGGGATTGGTGGCGTGGTACTCGCCGCCCTTTTTGAACTTGAAGAACCCGGGGCTGTCGAGCTTGGGCGAGTCGCCGTACGCCGCGGCATGTCGGGCCAGCACGTCGACACCGAGGTCCAGCAGCGTGACGCCACCGACCCGGGAGGGGGTCCCCTGCAGCGCCGCCTCCACGACATCGGTGCCCAGGCCGACGGCCTCGAAGATCTGCGCGGACCGGTACGAGTCCAGCGTCGAGATCCCCATCTTCGACATGATCTTGAGCACGCCTTCGGCGACAGCGTGCCGGTACGCCTCTTGCGCCTCACCCGACGACACCGCGTCGCGGCCCAGTCGGCCGGCGTCGGCGAGCTCGGCGATCGACTCCAGCGCCAGGCGCGGGCAGACGGCGTCGGCGCCGTAGCCGAGCAGGCACGCGAACGAGTGCGTGTCGCGCGCGTCGTCGGTCTCGCAGATGATGCTCGTCTGGGTGCGCAGCCCCTCGGCGACCAAACGGTGGTGGATGGCGCCGACGGCGAGCAGCGCCGGCACCGGCGCGCGTTCAGCGTCGACGCTGCGGTCCGAGCAGATCAGCAGGCCGGCGCCGTTGCCGACGGCGGTGACCGCCTCCTCGGCGATGGTGACCAGCCGGGCGCCGAGCCCGTCGGGACCTTCGGCGGTCGCAAACGTCGCGTCCAGACCGGCGACGGCGAAGGGGATCTGCGGTGACAGCACCAGGTCCTGCAAGCCCTGCGGGTACATCACGAACCCGTCGAGCTCCAGCAGCCGTGCCGCTTCGGGCTGCTCGGAGAGCAGCGGCATCCGCGGGCCCAGCTGCGTCCGCAGGCTCATCACCTGCCACTCGCGCAGATGGTCGATCGGCGGGTTCGTGACCTGCGCGAAGCGCTGCTTGAGGTAGTGGTACACGGTCCGGGGGCGGTCCGACAGCGCGGCCAGCGCGGTGTCGTCGCCCATCGACGAGATCGGCTCCTTGCCGTCGTTGGCCATCGGCCGCACGACAGTGGTCTCCTCCTCCTTGGTGTAGCCGGCGGCGACCTGGCGCGACAGCAGATCGTCGGCCGGCGCATCGATGGGCCGTCCCGGGGTGACCGTCCGCTGGTGCTCGCGCACCCACTCGCCGTACGGCCGCCGCGAGGCCAGCCGGGCCTTGAGCTGCTCGTCTTCGAGCAGCGGCTGCTCGGCGCTGGGGTCGATCAGCAGCATCTGGCCGGGGCCCAGGCGGCTGCGGCGCACAGCGCCGTGGCCCCCCGTGCGGACGGCACCGACCTCCGACGAGCACACGACGAAACCGTCCTCGCAGACGGCGTAGCGCAAGGGGCGCAGACCGTTGCGGTCCAGTGCGGCGGCGATCCGTCGACCGTCGGAGAACACCAGGCCGGCCGGTCCGTCCCACGGCTCGATCAGCGCCGCGTGATACCGATAGAAGTCGTGCACGTCGGGGGCGACGTCGCGCCGGCCCTCCCACACCTGAGGCACCAGCATCGCCATCGCGTGCGCCAGGTCCCGGCCGCCGCGCACGAGCAGCTCGAGTGCGGCGTCGAGCTTGGCGGAGTCCGACGCGCGGCGGTCCAGCACCGGCTCGAGCAGGGCCTCCCCCTCGTCACCCAGCTCGGCCCAGGCGGCCCCCAAGCGGCCGCCGCGGGCGCGCATGAGGTTGGCGTTCCCGTCGATGGTGTTGATCTCGCCGTTGTGACCCAGGAACCGGAACGGCTGCGCCCGCTCCCACGTGGGGCTGGTGTTGGTCGAGTAGCGCTGGTGGAACAACCCGAACCAACCCGTCACCTCGCGCGACTGCAGGTCCGGGTAGAACTCGGCCAGCTGGTCGGCAGCGCTCATCGCCTTGTACGTGACGGTGCGGAACGAGCAGGAGGCGAGGTAGGCGCGTACCCCCTGCGCGTCGCAGGCCCGCTCCGCGCGCCGGCGCGCCAGGAAGGCGCGTCGTTCCGCGGCGTCTTCGTCCATGCCGTCGGGTCGGGTGAACAGCGCCTGGGTGATGAACGGCATGCCGTGGCGAGCCACCTCGCCGAGCGCGGACACGTCGACCGGCACGTCTCGCCACCCCGCGAGCTGCAGCCCGGAATCAGCCACCGCCGCTGCGATCGCCTCGCGCGCCGCGGCACGGCTGCGGTCACCGGCGCCCCCCTCGTCGCCGTCCAAGAAGCACATGGCCACACCCAGCGCGTCGGCCTGCACACCACCACCGGCGAACGGCGCCAAGAACGCCCGTGGCACCGGCAGCAGGACACCGGCGCCGTCACCGGACTTTGCGTCCGAGGCCACGGCACCGCGGTGACGGACGCCGGCGAGCCCGTCCAGCGCGGCGTCGACGATGCGCCGGGATGCTGCGCCGGACAGGTCGGCGACGAACCCGATGCCGCAGGCGTCGTGTTCGAAGCGGGGGTCGTACAAGCTCATGGTGCCTCGCAGTGCAGAGTGGGGCGGCGGACGAAAAAACGGCGCCCGCCCAAGGGCGGAGCGCCGTCGCTCGCGGGGGCAGTGTAGCGACCACCGATCGGGCCATGACGGCGCCTAGTCCGATTTCGCCATTTCGCAACGGCGCACCGGCCGACACACTCGGCGACAGGCGCAAACCGGACATCGGGGTCATCGGGTGATCACGGCCGTACGCTGTCGCCAGCGGTCGGCAAGGCGGAGGGCGGTCGCAGCGATCCTGGCGGTCGCCGTCGCCGTCGGTGCGCACGGTGCCTCGACCGACGCGCCTGCGGCGGCGAACGAGCCCCCTCCCCCGCCGAATCTCGTGGTCATCATGACCGACGATCAGACCGTGGCGTCGATGCGCTTCATGCCCGAAGTGCGCCGCCATCTGGCGCGGCAGGGAACAACCTTCACCAACAGCTTCGTGACGTATCCGCTGTGCTGCCCGTCGCGAGCGTCGTTTTTGACCGGCCAGTACACCCACAACAACGGCGTGCTGCTCAACGCCGCGCCGACCGGCGGGTGGGAGGCATTTCGCCGCGCCGCCCCCACGGCGTTGCCCGCCGCCCTGCAGCAGGCGGGCTACCACACCGGGCACTTCGGCAAGGCCCTGAACGAGTACGGCATCGAGGACCCGACCGAGGTCATGCCCGGCTGGGACGAGTGGGAGGCCATGGTCGACCGGCCGGCCCGCAACCGCTACTACGGATTCCGGGTCAATCACATCGGTCGGCTCCGGACGGTCCCAGTGGTCAGTGGCAACCACAACACCGACTACTTCTCCCGACGCGTGCAGCGCTACATCCGTCAGCGCGCCGCTGACGACCAGCCGTTCTTCGCCAACCTCTGGTTGTTCGCGCCGCACGGCGAGCGCGGTGGTGGTCCGACCATCCCCGCCGCCCGGCACGTGGGTGCGTTCGCCCGGGAGCCGCTGCCGGCGCCACCGTCGTTGAACGAAGAGGACGTCACCGACAAGCCGCTGCACCTCCAACGCCCTCCCTTGAGCGACGCCACCCTGGCGAGGGTGGAGCGTCTGTACCGCTGGCGGCTCGAGTCGCTGCTGGCCGTCGACGAAGCGGTCGGCGACATCGTCGCGACGCTCGAGACGACGGGTCTGCTGTCGAACACGCTCATCGTCTTCACCTCCGACAACGGCTACCACCACGGTGAGCACCGCATCGCGACGGGCAAGTGGCATGTCTACGACGAGTCGACCCGCGTCCCGCTGGTCGTCCGCGGACCCGACGTCCACGCGGGCAGTCGGGTGCACGCCAACGTCGCCAACATCGACGTCGCCCCCACGTTGCTGGATTACGCACAGGCATCGCCGCTGAACGTGCCGGACGGCCGCACCCTCCGGCCTTTGCTCACCGGCGCCACGACGACCTTCGACCGGGACGTGCTGCTGACCACCGGCTACTCGCCCGCGCGGCGGTGGTACACCGCGATCCGCACCGACGACTACCTGTACGTCGAGCACGTGCAGGACGAAGCCGCCGAGCAGATCGCCGCCGAGGAGCTGTACGACCTGGACGCTGACCCCTACCAGCTGCACAGCCTGCACGACGACCCCGGCCACGACGCGGTCCGCAACGAGCTGCGCGACCGGCTCCACCGGCTGCGAACGTGCGCAGGGGAGTCGTGTCACAGCCGAGACGCGATGCCCCGGCGCCGCGGCCCCGGCGGTACGCCCGTGCCTGCCGCGCAGATCTACACCGCCGGCCCCGTCGACGATCCCGAGCTGTATCCCGAGTTCTTCTCGCCCTACGACGACGCTGAGCCCACCCCGGAGCCGCACGCCGCCCGGGCGAGGGTCTCCCTGACCGCCGATCGAACCGACGTCGAAGGTCTTGGATCCGTTGCCTTCTCCGCGGCGACGACGCTGGACGGGGCCAGCCGGGCGGGCGTCGTGGTCCGCCTTCAGCGGCTGATGCGGGGCACCGAACCCTGGACCGACGTGGCGACCGCCATCACTGGAGATGACGGGGTGGCGGCGTTCACCGTGCAGAGCTTCGCCAACGCCGGATGGCGTGCGGTCGTGCCACCGGCCACCGACCACACGCGAGCCACCTCCAACCGCGTCGGGGTGACGGCCCGCGCACGGATCTCCAGCCGGCTGTCCGACCGTGTGGCAGCACGTCGGCAGCAGATCACCGTCCGCGGCGCGGTGCTGCCCGCCCGGCGCGGCCACACCGTGGTGCTGCAGCGTCGCGTCCAGGGGCGGTGGGTCACGCTCGCCCAGCAACAGCTCGACGCCCGCAGCCGGTACTCGTTCACCGTGCGGGCCCCGGCCGAGACCGCGCGGTACCGGGTTCGCAAGCCCGCAACGCGCACCCTCGCCGCCGGCAACGGGCCGGTGCGGACACTGCGGGTGCGCATGCCGCGCTCCTGACCCCGGCGGCCCAGCGACCCCCGGCCGGCAAACCACCGGGGTAGGCTCGCGTCGTGAGTGCGAGTGCCGCTCGAGAGCCGACGTTGCTCGCGGCAGTCGTGGCGTTCTGGCTCGTCGTGGTCGTGCTGGTCACATCGGTCTCCGTGGCGTACGGGTGGGTGCCCGACGCCGCCGGCACGGCGCGACCGGCACCGTCGCCGGCCGACACGACCGAGCCCGCCGGCCCGGTGGCCGTGACACTGCCGGATGCGGCCGTCGTCGTGTTCCCGCGACCGCCCTCACGCGACGAGCAGCTGGTCGACGTCGCCGGCACCGAAACCCCACTGACGCTGTACAGCGTCGCGGACACCGACGGAACGACGTTCAGCGCCGGCGCCATCACCTACCCCGACACCGTGGACGTCGATGACCCCGCGGTGAACCTGATCGGCAGTGTCAGCGGTGCTGCAGCGAACGTCGGCGGCCGTGTGGTCGCGCAGGAGATCACCGTCTACCAGGGCGCACCTGCCGCCGAGTTCGAAATCGAGGCGAACGGCGTGCGGCTGCTCGCCCGCAACGTCCTGGACGGGCGCCGGCTGTACACCTTGAGCGTCGCCTTCCGGGGCGAGGCGCCGGCCGCCGCCGAGGCCTTCCTCGAGTCGCTGGACCTCGCCCCCTGACGACTACGCGCGGGCGAACTGCGTGCGGTACAGCTCTGCGTACAGCCCCTCGGCCCGCACCAGCTCCTCGTGGGAGCCGCGCTGGACGATGCGGCCGGCGTGCACCACCAGGATCTGGTCCGCGCGGACGATGGTGGACAGCCGGTGGGCGATCACCAGCGAGGTGCGGCCGGCCAGCGCCGTCGCCAGTGCCTCCTGCACGAGAACCTCGTTCTCGCTGTCGAGATGGGCGGTCGCCTCGTCGAGGATGACGACGGCCGGGTCCTTCAGCAGCACGCGGGCGATGGACAGCCGCTGCTTCTCGCCCCCGGAGAGCCGGTAGCCCCGCTCGCCGACGATGGTGTCGTAGCCGTCGCGCAACGCCTCGATGACGTGGTGGATCTGTGCCGCCTTGCACGCCGCCACGATCTCGGCGTCGGTGGCGTCGGGTCGCGCATAGCGCAGATTGGCGCGGACGGTGTCATGGAACAGGTGCGGGTCCTGGCTGACCACCCCGATGGCCGCGGACAGCGAGGCCAGGGTGACGTCGCGCAGGTCGTGGCCGTCCAGGCGGATCTCGCCGGACGACACGTCGTACAACCGCGGGACCAGTGCCGTGATCGTCGACTTGCCCGCTCCGGACGGCCCCACGAGCGCCACCGTCTGGCCGGGCTCGGCGACGAAGCTGACGTCGTGGAGCACCTGCGGTCCGGGGCGGGGGTCGAGCAGCTCCGCCCAACCCTTCTCCAGTGATGCCAGCGAGGACTCCGCGGCCGTCGGATAGGCGAACGACACCCGGTCGAAGACCAGCTCGCCCCTCGGGTTGTCCAGCTCCACGGCATCGGGCTTGTCGGCGATCGGGTGGCGCAGATCGAGCACCTCGAACACCCGGTCGAAGCTGACCAGAGCCGTGAGGACCTCCACCGGGGCGTTCGCCAGTGCGGCCAACGGCTGATAGGCCTGGGTCACGAGCGCCGCGAAGGCGACGACGGCGCCCGCCTCCAAGGTCCCGGTGAGGGCCAGCCGTCCGCCCACGAGGTACACGACGGCCGTACCCAGGGCGCCGACCAGCGACAGCGTCACGAAGAACAGCCTGCCGACCAGCGCCGAGCGCACGCCGATGTCAGCCACCCGCTTGGCCGACGCGGCGAAGCTGTCGCGCTCCTGTTCCGGACGGCCGAACAGCTTCACCAGCTGCGCGCCGGCCACGTTGAACCGCTCGGTCATGACCGTGTTCATGTCGGCGTTGAGCTGCATCGACTGACGCGTCAGGGCCTGCAACCGCCGCCCCACGCCCTTGGCCAGCCACACGAACAGCGGCAGCACCGACAGCGTGAGCAGCGTCAGCCCGACATGGATCGCGAACATGAACCCGACGGCGGCGACGACCTGCACCACGTTGGCTGCCAGGGTGCCGAACGTGCCGGTCAGCGCCCGCTGCGCCCCGATGACGTCGTTGTTGAGCCGGCTGATCAGCGCGCCGGTCTGGGTCCTGGTGAAAAAAGCGAGGGGCATCCGCTGGACGTGGTCGTACAGCCGTGCGCGCAGGTCGTAGATGAGCTCCTCACCGA
>DATLGM010000384.1:0-2920 GCA_035540515.1 Egibacteraceae bacterium
CCACCACCACCGCCGCCGGAGCCACCGTCAGACGGCGACTGCGTCGTCTTGGTGACGGTGTCGGTGGTCGTCTTGACCGTCTTGTCGACGGTCTTGGTGGTGTCCTCGACGGGCTTGGGCGCCGAGGTCGGGATCTCGTGCGGCTCGCAGAACTCCTCGATGAGCTTGGCGTCCTTGGTCGCCAGCGCCTCTTTGCAGGTCAGCTCGACGACCTTGCCGGTCGTGTCGGTGACGGTGTCCAGCGTCGCGGCTGCCCCGGCGGCGGCAAGAGGCCCGCCCATCAGCGCGGCGGTGGCAACCGCCATCGCGGAGCGGCCCGCGAGCGACTTCATCTTCGGATGCGCCACTGTCCCTCCAGACATCTGTGCTCCGACGCCGGCGAGCGTCGGTTACATCAGAAAACGACGGTGCCCTGGCAACGTAACGGGCAGTCGCGAGATTTCTTCCCTCTGTCGCAGGTTTCGACACCGGACGGCCGGACACCTTCCGCAGATGCCGGAATTCCCCGGTTAGGCTACGGCCCCGGCGCGGCGGGCACGCGCCTCAGATCGACGTCCCACCGGGCGTCGAGAAACCCGACGAGGAGACAGCGGCGTGAGCATCCTGCAGGCCTGGCTGGTGGTGGGGCTGCCTGGGCTGGCGCTGGCACTGGCGCTGTTCTACGGCCGGTCGCGCATCCGCACGGCGCTGGGCTACCTCGTGCTCCTGGCGACCTTCGGGGTGCTGGCCTTCGTCGACCGGGGATCCGCGGCCGCGATCGGCCTCATCGCGGCGCTGCTGTACGCCGCCGGCCGGGGCGGGTCGGCTGATGCCACGCCCGAGGACACCAGCACGGTGGCGGTCCCTGACACCGTCCGCCGCACCGCCCGCTACCGGGCCGAGTAACCCGCCCCGCCACCGCCGAGGCCGCCGTTACGGGGCTTCTGCGCTTTTTCACCCCGTCGGCAGGAGCCCAGACGGGCCGCGACGAAATCTCTCCGCCATGGGGCTTCTCAAAGTTTCGTCGCGATCGAATCCCAACGCTGTGGCCGGCGCCTTCGCCGGCATCGTGCGGGAGCAGGGGCGCGCCGAAGTCCAGGTGGTGGGCGCCGGCGCCTTGAACCAGGCGGTCAAGGCCGCCGCCATCGCCCGCTCCATGCTGGCCGCCCAGGGCATCGACCTGGTGTGCATCCCCTCCTTCACGGAGATCGAGATCGACGGGGAACCTCGCACCGCCATGCAGCTGGTGGTCGAGCGCCGCGACCGGGGCGCAGAGACGGTCACCCTCGACCCGCAGCTGACCGACGCGTCCGCCGTGGCTGACCTGAGGGTCGAGACCACCGCCGGCGACCTCGCCGTCGAGAAGGCCGTCGACCCGCTGGTGACCAAGCCCCTGCTGTAGCCCGGGGCTATCCTCGTCCGGTGACCTCCCGGACGTATTTCATCCGCACCTTCGGGTGCCAGATGAACGAGCACGACTCCGAGCGCGCCGCCGGCGTGCTCGAGACGATGGGCTACCGCGCCGCCACCGACGCCGAGTCCGCCGACCTCGTGCTGTTCAACACCTGCGCGATCCGCGAGAACGCCGACAACAAGCTGTACGGGCAGCTGTCGCACCTCAAGCCGCTGAAGCTGGCTAACCCGGACAAGACCGTCGTGGTCGGTGGCTGCCTGGCGCAAAAGGACCAGCAGGGACTGGCGGAGAAGGCACCGTGGGTCGACGTGGTCTACGGAACCCACAACATGGGCCGGCTGCCCCAGCTGCTGGCACAGGCCGACTCCGCGCAGCTGCCGGTCGTGGAGATCCTCGAGCACACCGAGATGTTCCCCTCGGCGCTGCCGGCTCACCGTGAGGTCCGCCACCACGCCTGGGTGTCGATCTCCATCGGCTGCAACAACACCTGCACGTTCTGCATCGTCCCGTCGCTGCGGGGTCCTGAGAAGTCCCGGAAGCTCGGCGAGATCGTCGCCGAGGTCCGGGAGCTGGTCGCCGACGGCGTCACCGAGGTCACCCTGCTCGGCCAGAACGTCAACTCCTACGGCCGCGACCTCGTCGCGCTCGACCCCGGCACCGGCCCCCGCAACCGCACCCTGTTCGCCGAGCTGCTGCACGCCCTCGGCGACGTCGACGGGTTGGAGCGGGTGCGGTTCACCAGCCCGCACCCCAAGGACTTCACCTCCGACGTGTTCGCCGCCATGCGCGACGTCGAAAACGTCTGCGAGCAGCTGCACCTGCCGCTGCAGTCCGGGTCTGACCGGATCCTGAAGCTGATGCAGCGGTCGTACCGCAACCGTCGCTTTCTGGACCTGGTCGCCGAAGCGCGCGAGACCATCCCGGGCGTGGCGATCTCCACCGACATCATCGTGGGCTTCCCAGGCGAGACCGAGGAGGACTTCGCCGAGACCCTGCGGGTCACGGAGGCGGCGGCGTTCGACTCGGCCTACACCTTCGAGTACTCCAAGCGCCCCGGCACCGCCGCGGTGGACCTGCCCGGCCACCTCGACGCCGCGACCGTCAACCGCCGATACCGCGAACTGACCGCCCTGACCAACCGGCTGACCGCCGAGTCCAACGCTCGCCAGGTGGGCACCACCCAGCAGCTGCTCATCGAAGGCCCTTCGAAGACCGACCCCACGCGGATGAGCGGGCGCACCCGCACCAACCGCCTGGTCCACGTCGACGCGACGCCACAGGCGGTTCCCGGCGCCCTGGTGGACGCGGAGATCACCGAGGCCGCGTCGTTCTACCTGCTCGGTCGCGTCGTCGGAGCCGCCCAGCCGCTGGCCGGCGTGGTGGCCGCGCGTTGACGTTGCGCCGTTGATCGTCGGGGCCGCGGTCCTGCCCACTGCGCCGCTGCTCGTGCCCGGTGTCAGTGGCGTTCTCCCGGCAGGCGTGGGCAAAATTGTCGCAGCCGTGCACGCTGCCAGGGCCGCACTGCCG
>DATLGM010000385.1:0-5508 GCA_035540515.1 Egibacteraceae bacterium
CGTCGCGGGTCGCCGCTACCTATCAGAAGGATCGATGGCGCAACTGGCCACCACGATGCACCATGACGACACGAAGGAGGTGACGGCCACCACGCTGCTCACCGCATAGCAGCGACTCAGCAACCCAACGCTGAGGACCACGGTGACCAACTTTCACACCACTTCCAGGGACGCGATCCGCTCGCGCAGCTGTTGCGCGCGGGCGTGCAACGCGCCGGCACGCCGCAGCAGCTGACGCTGGAGCTCCACCAGTGACAAGGCGGCGCTGTTGGTGGGCTGGTCGGGTGCGGCGGGCATGTCCCCACCATTCCCCTTCGCGCGCCGGGCCTGTACTGCCCGATCGTCCACGTGCGGTTTGCTCCGCGGATGCGGGGGCGGCAAGGTGTGGGCCGCAAGCCGAGGAGGAGGCAGCGTGGAGCAGGGTTTCGTGCTGTGGTTCACCGGTTTTTCCGGTGCCGGGAAGTCCACGATCGCCAACCGGGTGGTCGAAGAGCTGCGGCGACGCAAGGTGCCGGTCGAGCTGCTCGACGGTGACGAGGTGCGCACCCACCTCTCCGCGGGGCTTGGGTTCACCAAGGAGGACCGCGACACGAATGTGTTGCGCATCGGCTGGGTGGCGGGATTGCTGAGCCGTCATGGTGTCGCCGCGGTCACCGCAGCGATCTCTCCCTATGCCGATATCCGGCAACAGGCACGAGAGATGGCGACCAACTTCATCGAGATTTTCGTCGACGCCCCGTTGGAGGAATGCCGACAACGAGACGTGAAAGGTCTCTACGCGCGGGCGGACCGCGGCGAGATACCGAATTTCACCGGCGTGAGTGACCCGTATGAGCCGCCCGTGGACCCGGAAGTGCATCTGCACACAGACACCGAGTCGGTCGAAGAGTCCGCGCAGCGCGTGATCGACTACCTCGCCCAGCGAAAGCTGGTCGGGTGACGTTGGGCGCCGACGGGTGACGGTCGACGCCTGGCTGACCCTGGTCGTGGTGGTCGGCACCATCGTCGTGCTGGCCAAGGAGCTGATCCCTCCCGCCATCGCGGTGCTGTCGGCGACGGTGCTCTTGCTGTTCCTGGGCGTCATCGACGGCGAGCAGGCGCTGTCCGGGTTCTCCAACGAGGCGCCGTTCATCGTCGGGGCGCTGTTGGTGCTGGCTCGCGCGGTCGACGTCTCCGGTGTGCTGCAACCGGTCGTCGCGCGGCTGTTCGGCTCCTCGTCCGGGAAGCCGCTGCTGGCCCGGTTGCTGTTCCCGGTCACCTTCTTCTCCGGCTTCCTCAACAACACGACCGTCGTCGCCATGATGGTCGCGCCCGTGATGGAGCTGTCCAACCGCCGCCGGATGGCCGCGTCACGGTTCCTGATCCCGGTGAGCTACGCCGCCGTTCTGGGAGGAGTGCTCACGGCCATCGGCACCTCGACCAACCTGACCGTGATCGGCCTGATGCGCGAGTCCGGTCTGGAACCGATCCGGCTGTTCGAGCTGACCCCCATCGGCTTGCCCATCGCGATCGCGGGAACGGCGGTGATGGTGTTGCTGGCGCAGCGGCTGCTGCCCGACCGGGGCTCGAGTCGAGACACCATCGGTGACGAGGTCCGCGAGTTCAGCGTTGCGATGACCGTCGAGCCCGGCGGGGCGCTGGACGGGGTCAGCGTGGAGGGCGGCGGATTGCGCCACCTGCAAGGCGTGTACCTCGCGCAGATCGAACGGGGCGACACCGTCATCGCGCCGGTGGCCCCCGAGGAGCCGCTGCGCGGTGGCGACGTGCTGCTGTTCGTCGGCCGCGTCACCGACATCGTGGACCTGCAGCGCCAGCGTGGGCTGGTGTCGACCGAACACCACCACCTCAGCCGGCTCGACGGGGCGGGCCACGGGTTCTTCGAGGCGGTCGTCGGCTCCGAGTCAGCGCTGATGGGCCGCACGATCAAGGAGATCGGCTTTCGCGGGCGGTACCGAGCGGCGGTGCTCGCCGTGCACCGTGCCGGCTCGCGGCTGGACGAGAAGATCGGCGACATCCGCCTGCGAGTCGGCGACACGCTGCTCATCCTCGGCGAGGACGACTTCCGCCAGCGCTGGGGGGACTCCCGTGACTTCCTCGTCGTCGCCCCGCTGCAGGGAATCCCGCCGACCCAACCCCGCAAGGCCGCCTTCGTCACCCTGACGATCGCGGCGTTCGTGATCCTCACCGCCTTCGAGATCGTCCCGCTGCTGACGGTGTCGCTGGCCGTGGCCTTCGCCCTGGTCGCGGGGCGTGTGCTGACGCTGCGCCAGGCGCGCAATGCCCTCGATCTGGACATCCTGGTGCTGATCGCGGCCGCGTTCGGCCTGGGCGCGGCGGTGGACACCAGCGGGCTGGGAGCGGTCCTGGGTGAGCTCATCGTCGACGGCATGGCTCCGTTGGGCGCGATCGGCGCGCTGGCCGGGGTGCTGATCGCCACCATGGCGCTGACCGAGCTGGTCTCGAACAACGCAGCAGCCGCGCTGATGTTCCCGGTCGCGTTGTCCACCGGCGCGGCGCTCGGCGTGGACGTCCGACCGTTCATCATCGCGATCACCCTCGGTGCGAGCCTGTCGTTCCTCACGCCGATCGGGTACCAGACCAACCTGCTGGTGTACGGCCTGGGCAACTACCGCTTCTTCGACTACACCCGGCTGGGCATCCCCGTGAACCTCGTCACGGTCTTCCTCTGCCTGCTGCTCATCCCCCGCATCTGGCCATTTTGATCAGGCCGCTAGCGGGCGTTGAAGTACTTGGCCTCGGGGTGGTGGACGATCAACGCGTCGGTGGACTGCTCGGGGTGCAGCTGGAACTCCTCGGACAGCTCCAGGCCGATGCGGCCGGCGTCGAGCAGCTCGAACAGCGGCTTGCGGGCCTCGAGGTCGGGGCAGGCGGCATAGCCGAAGGAGTACCGCGAACCGCGGTAGCCCTGCTTGAACAGCCCCTCCTTGGTGTCGGCGTCGTCGCCCCCGATGCCCAGCTCGGCACGGATGCGCGCGTGCCACAGCTCGGCCAGCGCCTCGGCCATCTCCACGCCGAGGCCGTGCAGGTACAGGTAGTCGGTGTAGGCGTCGGCCGCGAACAGCTCGGCGGCACGCTCGCTGACCCGCGGTCCCATCGTCACGGCGTGGAACGCGATGACGTCGCGCTCGCCTGAATCGACGGGTCGGAAGAAGTCGGCGATGCACAGCCGGCGCCCGCGGGTCTGGCGCGGGAATGTGAATCGCGCGGCCACCTCGTCGGAGTCCGGCTCGGCGTAGACCAGCAGGTCGTTGCCGTCGCCGGCGGCCTGCCAGTACCCATAGACGACCTGCGGGACCAGCAGGCCCTCGGCCCGGGCCCGGGCCATCGTGTCGCGCAGGGCCGCCTCCCCGTCGGCGGCGCTGTCGCGGTCGAAGCCCCATTGGTTGCGGTACAGCGCGGTCGTGTTCAGCAGCGCCGCCACCTCGTCCAGCGAGATGCCTCGCACGACCCTCGAGCCCCAGAACGGCGGCGTGGGGATGTCGACGTCGGTGGCGACGTCGGAGCGGGCGACTTCGGACGTCTCCCCGTCGCTCGACGCGCCGGCCGAGGCGACGCGGCGGGTGCCGATCTCACGACCCCAGTCCGGCGGGGGACCGCCCTTGGCGCGGTGTTCGACCAGCTCGTCCATCTGCTGCAATCCGCTGAACGCGTCACGGCAGTAGAACAGCGGACCGTCGTACACCTGCCGCAGGTCCACCTCGACGTAGGACCGGTTCAGTGCCGCCCCGCCGAGCAGCACGGGGTAGTGGGCCAGCTCCCGACGGTTGAGCTCGGCCAGGTCGTCGCGCATGACGACGGTGGACTTGACCAGCAGGCCTGACAGGCCGATCGCGTCGGCGTTGAAGTCCTCGGCGGCGGCGACGATCGCGTCGATGGGTTGCTTGATGCCGATGTTGCGGACGTCGTAGCCGTTGTTGGTCAGGATGATGTCGACAAGGTTCTTGCCGATGTCGTGGACGTCTCCCTTGACGGTGGCGAGCACGATCTTGGCCTTGCCGCCGGTGTCCGCGGCCTCCATGTGGGGCTCCAGGTAGGCCACGGCGGCCTTCATGCACTCGGCTGACTGCAGCACGAACGGCAGTTGCATCTGTCCCGAGCCGAACAGGTCGCCGACAACCTTCATCCCGGCAAGCAGGTGGGTGTTGATGATGTCCAGCGGTGCCAGCCCCTGGGCCATCGCCTCGGCGAGGTCCTCGTGCAGACCGTCACGATCACCGTCGATGATCCGGCGCTCCAGCCGCTCGGTGACCGGCAGCGCCGCCAGCTCCTCGGCCGACGCGCGCGTCTCGGTGGCGCCCTCGAACAGCGCCATCAGCCGGTGCAGCGGGTCGTAGTCGTCGGTGCGCCGGTCGTAGATGAGGTCGGTGCAGACCTGGCGGGCCTCGTCGTCGATCTTGTGCAGCGGCAGGATCTTCGCGGCGTGCACGATCGCAGCGTCCAGCCCCCGGTCGACCGCCTCGGCCAGGAACACCGAGTTGAGCACCTGCCGGGCGGCCGGCGAGAGGCCGAACGACACGTTGGACACGCCCAGGACGGTGTGGCAGCCGGGGACCTCGGCCTTGATCCGCTCGATGGCGTCCAGCGTGGCCATCGCGTCGCCGCGCAGGTCCTCCTGCCCCGAGCCGAGTGGGAACGTCAGCGTGTCGAAGATGAGGTCCTCGGCGCGCAGTCCGAACTCGTCGATCGCGATGGACGCGATCGTCTTGCAGACCTCGACCTTCCAGTCGGCCGTTCGTGCCTGCCCCTGCTCGTCGATCGCCAGTGCGACGACGGCGGCGCCGAACTGCTTGGCCAGCGGTAGCAGCACGTCGGCTTTGCGGCGGCCGTCTTCCAGGTTGACGGAGTTGATGATCGCGCGGCCGCCGATGCGACGCAGCGCGGCGGAGATGACGTCGACCTCGGTGGAGTCGATGACCAGCGGCAGCGTGGACTGGGTGGCCAGTCGGTCGACGACCTGCACGACGTCCGCGGTGCCGTCGCGGCCCACGTAGTCGACGCAGACGTCGAGGGTGTGGGCGCCCTCGCGGACCTGCTCGCGGGCCATCTGTGTGATGGCCTCCCAGTCCTCGGCCAACAGCAGCTCGCGGAACTTCTTCGAGCCGTTGGCGTTCAGACGCTCGCCGACGATCAGGAACGAGGTGTCCTGCTCGATGGTGACCGGGGCGTACAGCGAGGCGACGCTGGGGGCCATGGCCGGTTCGCGGGGCGCCGGTTGCAGGTCGGCGCAGGCGGCGACGACGGCCTGGAGATGGGCGGGGGTGGTGCCGCAACAGCCGCCGACGATCGTGACGCCGAACTGGGTGATGAACTCGCGGTGGGCGGCGGCCAGCGCCTCGGGTGTCAGCGGATAGCACGCGGCGCCGTTCTCCATCTGCGGGATGCCGGCGTTGGGGATGACGCTGATCGGCTGCGGGGAGTGCTCGGCCAGGTAGCGGATCTGCTCGCGCATGTCGTCGGGCCCGGTCGCGCAGTTCAGACCGATCACGT
>DATLGM010000386.1:0-6828 GCA_035540515.1 Egibacteraceae bacterium
GTCGGCTGCCTCGCGCTCGAGGGCCTCGATGCGCCGACGAGGTCCGCCGGCGCATCGAGGCCCTCGAGCGCGAGGCAGCCGACGTCGAGCGCCAGCTCGCCGAGCGCGAGGAGCGCCGTCGTCGGCGGATGGCGGCGATCGACCGCTGCGGCGAGCTCAGCGAGGTCGCCGTGGCGGCCCTGCATCGTGCCGAGGAATCCCTGCGCAGCGCTGCGGGCGAACGGGACCGGCTCGAGCAGGCCCGCGCCGAGCACGAGCGTCGCCTGGGCGCAGTCCGGGCCACGCTGCGCGAGCACGAGGAGGAGCTCGCCCAGCTGCGCGAGGCGCGCCACAACGAAGATCTGGCCCGTGCGGAGCTGCGCCACGCCGTTGACGCCGTGGCGGGCCGGCTGCGCGACGAGTTCGCGCTGGACCCCGATGCCGCCCTCGCCGAAGCCCGTGCGCAGCTGGCCGCCGCCGACGGGGAAGGAGAGACGGGCCCCCTCGCCGGGGACCAGGGTCGCGACGAGGAGCTCGCCGACGCCGAGGAACGGCTGCTGCGCAAGGTCGGCCTGCTCGGCACCATCAACCCCCTGGCGCTGGAGGAGTTCCACCAGCTGCAGGAGCGCCACGAGTTCCTCACCGAGCAGCTGGCCGACCTCAAGGCGTCCAAGCAGGACCTGCTCAAGGTCGTCGACGCCGTCGACGAGCGGATCAAAGAGGTGTTCGCCGACGCGTTCACCGACGTGGCGGCGCAGTTCGCGCGGATCTTCCCGCGACTGTTCCCCGGCGGGGAGGGACGGCTGCTGCTGGTCGACCCTGACGACCTGCTCGAGTCGGGCGTCGAGGTGGAGGCCCGACCGCCGGGCAAGCGCGTCAAGCGCCTGTCGCTGCTGTCAGGCGGTGAGCGGTCCCTGACCGCCCTGGCGATCCTGTTCGCGATCTTCGCTGCCCGCCCGTCGCCGTTCTACGTGCTCGACGAGGTCGAGGCGGCGCTGGACGACGTCAACCTGCAGCGCTTGCTCGACGTCATCAGCGAGTTCCGCGCCTCCAGCCAGCTGATCATCGTCACCCACCAGAAGCGGACGATGGAGATCGCGGACACGCTCTACGGTGTGTCGATGCAGGCCGACGGTGTGAGCAAGGTCGTGTCCCAGCGGCTGCGCCGCGTCGAGGAGCCGGCCGGCGCGCAGCCCATCCCCACCGGCTGAGGCGCCCGGCGCGGCGCCGCCAGGGTCGCGGCTACCCTGCCTGACGCTGCCGAGGTGCAAAGGTGATCGATGGGAACCGTTGAGCTGCTCGTCGCCATGATCGTGGCGGGTGTCGTCGTGATCGGGTTGATCGTGGCGCTGGTCGTGGGGCTCGTCCCACGGCGCGGTCGCAAGCCACCCACCCCCACCGACCGCCAGGCACGCGACGCGGTGACGACCCGTCCGGCAACGCCGACCGAGGCCACAACCGACCCCGAGGTGGTGGAGGCCCCGCCGGGTGCGGATGTCGCGCCGGGGACAGTGGAGGCGCCGCCTGCAGAGCCGCTGCCGCCGGTCGCCGAGGAGCCGCTGTCCACCCGGGAGCGGTTCCGACGCCGCCTCGGGCGTGCCCGCTCGTCGCTGGGCGCCAGCGTCGCGGGCATCTTCGGGCGGGGCGTGACCGACGAGGCGTGGGAGGAGCTGGAGGAGTCGCTCATCGCCGCCGACGTCGGCGTCGAGGCCACGATGGAGATCGTCCAGGGTCTGCGCGAGCGGGCCACCGCCGAGGGGGTGCGGACGGGGGACGAGGCGCTCGCGCTGCTCAAGGAGGTCCTCCGGCTCGAGCTGTCGGTCACCGACCGGTCGCTGGCGCGTCGCGAGCAGGGTCCGTCGGTGTGGCTGATCACCGGGGTCAACGGGACCGGCAAGACGACATCGATCGGCAAGATGACCGCCCGGTACACCGCTGAGGGGGACACCGTCGTCCTGGCCGCAGCCGACACGTTCCGCGCAGCGGCCGCAGAGCAGCTGCAGCTGTGGGGCGAGCGGTCGGGTGCCCGGGTGGTGCGCCAAGCCGCCGGCGCGGACCCTGCGGCGGTCGCCTTCGACGGTTGGCAGGCGGCCAAGGCGGCCGGCGCCGATCTGCTGATGGTCGACACGGCCGGCCGGCTGCAGAACAAGCGCGAGCTGATGGACGAGCTGCGCAAGGTCAAGCGCGTGCTCGAGCGCGACGCCGGCCCTTGCGACGAGACCCTGCTGGTGCTGGACGCCACCACCGGTCAGAACGGCCTGACGCAGGCCAAGGCGTTCATGGAAGCCGTGGACGTGTCCGGGGTCATCCTGACCAAGCTCGACGGCACCGCCAAGGGGGGCATCGTCATCGCGATCCAGCGCCAGCTCGGCATCCCCGTCAAGCTCGTCGGCCTGGGCGAGGGGATCGACGACCTCGCCGACTTCGACCCCGATGCGTTCGTCGACGCGCTGTTCGCCGAGGTCGTCCAGGACGTGGCGCTGGAGGACGAGGAGAGCGGAACCTGACGATGGTCGGCGTCGACGCGCTCAGCCCGCAGCAGGTCACCCAGGCGCTGCGCCTGCTGGGCGTCGGCGACGAGGGCAGCCGCGGCGCCAAGGCGCGACGGCTCGCCGAGGAGCTGCGCAGCTACGGCACCGTGCGCTCCGCGCTGGAGCGGGCGCCCGTGGCGGCCAAGGAGGCGTTCATCCGTGTGGCGCAGTCCGGTCCGGCGGAAGTCGAGGAGGTGCTGGGTCGCGGCTGGTGGGGGCACGGCGCGCTGCCGCCGCCCCTGGACTGGCTGCAGGCGCGTGCGCTGGTGACCGTCGACGGGCACGGGCTGCTGCACGCCGTCGCCGAAGCGCGCGAAGGCTTCCTGGAGCTGACGCTGGACCTGCCT
Source organism: Egibacteraceae bacterium (assembly GCA_035540515.1). Classification (GTDB taxonomy): domain Bacteria; phylum Actinomycetota; class Nitriliruptoria; order Euzebyales; family Egibacteraceae; genus WHTG01. Next base: position 2,858 of record DATLGM010000386.1, read on the forward strand.
GCCGACGAGACGCCGGAGACCGACAGCGTCGAGGTGGCCCCCGCAGCGGCAGTGGTCACCGGTGCTGCCGCGGCGCTGAGCCGCGCCGCCGGCGTCACGGCCGCCGGGCTGCGCCTGGTCGCCCCGACGGTGGCGGTGTCCGACAAGCCGGCGGCTGTCGTCGCCGCTGCACTGCGCGCCGCCGGCCTGGGCCTGGCCGACGACGCGGTGGTCGCGGCGTCACCTGACGAGCCGGCGCTGCCCGGCACCAGCGAGGAGGCCGCCGGGCCGCGCGCGATCCGCGTACTGCTGGGACGGGCGGTCACCGAGGCGCGCCAGGTCCGCCTGGAGTACTTCACCTCGTCGCGCGCCGGTGCCAAGACCGATCGGGTGGTGGACCCGTGGTCGTTCGACGACGACCTGCTCCGCGGTTACTGCCACCTGCGCCAGGGCGAGCGAACGTTTGCGGTCGACCGCATCGGCCGGGCGCGCCTGCTCGGCACGCCGGTGGATCACCCGGCCGCCGGCTGACCGCTCGGAGCGGGCAGCGTCAGCACGAACGACGACCCCTGGGGGTCAACCGCTTCGTAGCGGACGGAGCCTCCCATCGCCTCGGCAAGCCCCTTGACGATGGACAACCCCAGGCCGCTGCCGCTGGCGTGCCGGCTGTCGCCGCGTGACGCCTGCGTGAACCGGTGGAACAGCAGCGGCACGAAGTCCGGTGGCACCCCGGGGCCGGCGTCGGTGACGCGCATCTCCAGGTGGTCGGTCAGATGGCGGCCGACGATGCTGACCGGTGGCTGGCCGTACTTCAGTGCGTTGCCCACGAAGTTGACCAGGATCTGCCGGACGTGGTCGGGATCCGCCTCGACCATCAGGGGCCGTTCGCAGTCGACCTTGACGTCGAGCTCCAGCGCGAAGTCGCGCGCCACGTCGTCGGCCGCGGTCGCCAGGTCCATCGACGTCACCCGCGGCAGGACCACGCCGGCTTCGATGTTCGCGGCCGCCAGGATGTTCTCAACCAGCCGCGACAGGCGTTGCGCCTGCCCCTCGATGACCTCCAGCAGGCGCAGCTTGCGCTCCTCGTTGATCGTCTCCCAGTACGAGCGGATCATCGACGTCGCCGCCCGGATCGATGTCAGCGGCGTGCGCAGCTCGTGCGATGTCATGGCGACGAACTCGGTCTTCAGCCGCTCGGCGGTCCGCAGCTCGTCCTGCAGCCGGCGGCGTTCCCCTGCGAACCCCAGGCCGGCCAGCGCGAGCGCGGTCTGCTTCGCGACGGCCAGGAGCAGGGCCTCGTCGGCGTCGGTGAACGCATCCTGTCCACCGCGGCGGACCACCGCCAGGCCACCATTGCCCGCCCGGTCCAGACGGACGCCGAGCACGCCCGCAGCGTCGTCACCGTCGAGCCCGTCCAGGGACATGCTCCAGCGTGTGGACGACGGCTCGAGGTCTTCGAACAGCGCCACCAGCCGTTGCACCACGGGCTGAGGCGCGTCCCCCGCCACGGCGGTCAGCGCGACCGGGTCACCCCGGGCGGCCCAGCACGCCAGCACAAGGTCGGCGTCGACCAGCCGCCCCGCCAGCGAGGCCGCGGTCTCCAGGGCCGCCTGCGGGGTCTCGGCGTCACCGATGCCCACCAGCGCGCGCAGCGCCGCGGTGTGGTCGTCGGTCATCCAGCGGTCCCTTTCGCCCTGCAGCGCGCGCAATCCTAGGCCGACAACCGGCGCAGCTGATCGTCGGTCAGCGCCAGGTCGGCGGCGTGCAGGCTGTCCAGGATGGTCTCCGGCCGGCTCGCCCCCGGGATCGGGATGACCGCCGGGGAGCGCGCGAGCTCCCAGGCCAGGGCCACCCGCTGGGGAGAGACGCCGCATTCCGCGGCGACCTCCGCGACCGCGGGGTGGCGGTCGTGCAGTGCCGCCGCGGCGCCCATGCCGCCCAGGGGACTCCACGCCAGGAAGGCGACGCGGCGCTGCTCGCACACGTCGATCTCCGGCTCGGACGACCGGAAGGCGGGGGAGAACTCGTTCTGCACGCTCACGATGTCGGTGATCTCCAGCGCTTGCGCGATCTGGTCGACCGAGAAGTTCGACACACCGATCATCTGCACCTTCCCGTCCCGCTGCAGCCCGGCCAGCGCCCCGACGGACTCGGCGACGGGCACCGCCGGGTCCGGGCGGTGGAACTGGTACAGACCGATGGCGTCGACGCCCAGGGCGGTCAGACTCGCCTCGCAGGCACGCCGCAGGTGCTCCGGCGAGCCGTCCAGCCCCCACGAGCCATCCGCCCCGCGGGTGTGACCGCCCTTGGTCGCCACGACGACGTCGGCGGCATCCCCGGGCCAGGCGCGCAGCGCCTCGGCGACCAGCCGCTCGTTGTGGCCCATCTCGCCGGCGTCGAGGCAGTACGCGTCGGCGGTGTCGATCAGCGTGACGCCGGCATCCAGCGCCGCGTGGATGGTCCGGATCGCCTGCGCACGCGGGGGGCGTGTTGCGGTGGACATCGGCATGGCACCCAGCCCCACCGCGCTGACGTCGCGTGTGCCGAGCCGTCTGCTGTGCATGGTTCCTCCTGGTGCCGCGCCGGGCGGTGCGGCCACGGCAGCCGACCTGCCCGGCCAGACGGGTCGGTACACTCGCTGCGCAGGCCGTGCGCGGCGCTCGCCTCCTTCCGCCGGCTGCCGACCACCCCGATCGATCCTGCAAGGACGCCGCATGTTCGACGCCCTCTCCGACCGTCTCGAGGCCGTGTTCGCCCGGCTGCGTGGCACCGGCACGCTGTCCGAACAGCAGGTCGACGAGGCGTTGCGTGAGATCCGCCTCGCGCTGCTGGAGGCCGACGTCAACTTCCGCGTCGTCAAGACGTTCGTGTCGCGCATCAAAGAGCGGGCCGTGGGCGCCGAGGTCAGCGCGGCGCTCAACCCCGGGCAGCAGGTCGTCAAGATCGTTCACGAAGAGCTCGTCCGGATCCTGGGTGAGCAGTCCGCCCCGCTGGATCTCGGCAGCGCGTCGCCGGCGGTGATCATGCTCGCCGGCCTGCAGGGCTCCGGTAAGACCACGGCGGCCGGCAAGCTGGCCAAGCTGCTGCGCAAGAAGGGCCGCCAGCCCATGCTGGTGGCGTGTGACCTGCAGCGGCCGGCGGCGGTCAAGCAGCTGCGTGTCCTCGCCGAGCAGGTCGACGTGCCCGTCTACGCGCCGGTGGAGTCGGGCGACCCCGTCGCCGTTGCCCGTGACGCGCTGGCCGAGGCGCGACGCTTGGGCGCCGGCGTGGTCATCGTCGACACGGCGGGGCGCACCAACGTCGACGAGGAGCTGATGCAGCAGGCCGCCGACATCAAGGCGGCCGTGCAGCCGGCGGAGACCCTGTTCGTCATCGACGCGATGATCGGCCAGGAGGCCGTGACCGTCGCCAAGGCCTTCCAGGAGGCTGTCGACTTCACCGGCGTGATCCTGTCGAAGCTCGACGGCGACGCCCGCGGCGGTGCGGCGCTGTCGGTCGCCGAGGTGACGGCCCGGCCGATCAAGTTCGCGTCCATCGGCGAGAAGCTCGACGAGTTCGAGGCCTTCCACCCCGATCGCATGGCCGGGCGGATCCTGGGCATGGGCGACGTGCTCACGCTGATCGAGAAGGCCGAGGAGGTGTACACCGAGGAGCAGGCCGCCGACATGCAGGCCAAGCTGCTCGCCGCGGAGTTCACCCTCGAGGACTTCCTGGCCCAGATGCAGCAGATCAAGAAGATGGGCCCGTTGCAGGGGCTGCTCGGCATGATCCCCGGCATGGGCAAGGCGCTGAAGGACGTCGACGTCGACGACGGCCAGCTCAAGCAGGTCGAGGCGATCATCCAGTCGATGACGAAGCAGGAGCGGCGCAACCACAAGCTGCTCAACGGCAAGCGCAAGAAGCGCATCGCCGCGGGCTCGGGGCGCAGCCCGCAGGAGGTCAACGAGCTGCTGCGCAAGAAGGGCCGCCAGCCCATGCTGGTGGCGTGTGAC
>DATLGM010000387.1:0-2933 GCA_035540515.1 Egibacteraceae bacterium
GCCAGCCACGGTCGGCGGCCGTCCGTTTGACGACGCCGGACAGCTCGGCCTTGAGCGACTCGGAGAATCCGGAGAAGCGCTCGAAGTCGTCGGGGGACAGCTCGAAGCGGTACACGTTGGGGACGAACACGCCGTCGACGCCGACCTGCTGGTAGTTGCCGGCGTAGCGCTGCACCGCCTTGGCCAGCTCGACCGGCTGGAGCCCGGAGCGGAACGTGCGCGCGAAGAAGCCCTCGACGGCCCCTTCGAGGCGCCGTTCGAAGTCCCGCAAGATGCCCATTGAGGCGCTGCCGACCCTTCCTTGTTCGTCGCGTGCGGATGCATCAGAGTCTAAGGGGCCACCGGCCCCTGTCTGATTGTCCCGCCCGACCGCCACGGCTACACTCGGCCGCTCCACCTCGGGCGAGTGGCGGAATAGGCAGACGCGCAGGCTTCAGGTGCCTGTGTCCTTCGGGACGTGGGGGTTCAAGTCCCCCCTCGCCCACCAGCGGGTATCGGGTTCGTCGCCCGACCCACCCGACACGACGCGCGTGGCTAGGCTCGGACGTCGACGCGACGACCGGAGAGCTGTGACCACGCCGACGAGCCAGCAGGCGGTCGACGACCTGCTGCGCGCCGACATCCGCCGCCTGGGAAACGAGCTGGGCGAGTGCCTGGTCCGCCAGGAAGGCGACGGCCTGCTCGACACCGTGGAGCGGGTCCGCAAGCTGTCGGCCGAGGCCGGTGGTGACGAGGCGGCGTCGCAGCAGCTGCAGGCGCTGCTGGCGCAGCAGGATCCGGTCACGGTCATCAAGCTGGTGCGCGCCTACACCGCGTACTTCCACCTCGCCAACGTCGCGGAGCAGGTGCACCGCATCGATGAGCTGCGGGGCGAGGAACACGACGGGCCGACCGCAGCGACGCTGCGCAGGATCGGCGAGGCCGGGGTGGACGCGGACACGCTGAACGCGACGGTGTCCGAGCTGGACGTTCGGCCGGTGTTCACCGCCCACCCCACCGAGGCGTCGCGCCGGTCGATCACCACCAAGCTCACTGCGATCGCCCGGCTGCTCGGTGAGCGCATGGATCCGCGGCTGTCGGCCGCGGACGTCCGGCGGATCGACCGGCGGACCGCCGAGCTGATCGACGTGATGTGGCAGACCGACGAGCTGCGGTTGGCGCCGCCACGGCCCGTCGACGAGGCGCAGGCCCAGATGGCGTACCTGGAGTCCATGGTCGCCGACGTGCTGCCCGACGTCCTCGACGACCTGGACGCGGAGCTGCGACGGGCGGGCGCCGGTCTCGCGCCCGCCGCCCGGCCGGTGCGGTTCGGCACGTGGGTCGGGGGCGACCGGGACGGCAACCCCAATGTGACCGCCGACGTGACCATGGCGGTGTTGCAGCGCCTGCACCGGCGCGCCATCAGGATCCTTGTGGCGGCGATGGAGGAGACGTCGAGCCGGCTCAGCGTGTCCGCGCGGATCGTGCCGGCGTCACCGCAGCTGACCGAAAGCCTGGCGCGCGACCGTGAAGCCCTGCCGGTCGTCTGGGAGACGCTGTCGGCGTTGAACGCCGAGGAGCCCTACCGGCTCAAGTGCGGCTACATCCACCGCCGGCTGCGCTCGACCGCCGAGCGGGTGCGCACTGGGACGCCGCACGAGCCGGGCCTGGACTACGTCAGTGCCGACGAGCTGCTGGCGGAGCTGCAGGTCATGCACGACTCGCTGGTCGCCAACCGCGGGGGGCTGGCCGCCGTCGGGACGATGGCCAGGTTGCTGCGGTTGGCTGCGGCGTGCCGCTTCAACCTCGCCACCATGGACGTTCGCGAGCACGCGTCCCGGCACCACACCGCGGCCGCCGAGCTGTTCGACCGGGTCGGGACGGCCTACCCCGACGAGCGTGAGCAGCGGCGTGCGCTGCTGTCGCAGGAGCTCGCCAACCCTCGGCCGTTGGCGGCGCCGACGTCACGGCTGTCCGACGACAGCGACCGCACGCTGGGGGTGTTCCGCACGATCCGCGGGGCGCAGGACCGGTTCGGTGACGAGTCGGTCGAGAGCTACATCATCTCGATGACGCGGGGCGCCGACGACGTGCTCGCCGCGGCGCTGCTCGCCCGCGAGGCCGGACTGGTCGACTTGCACACCCACACGGCCCGGGTCGGGTTCGTGCCGCTGTTGGAGACGGTCGAGGAGCTGCGCGCCGCCGGAGACATCGTCGACACGCTGCTGTCGGACCCGCAGTACCGGCGCCTGGTCGAGCTGCGCGGGGACACCCAGGAGGTCATGGTCGGCTACTCCGACTCCAGCAAGCAGGGAGGCATCACCACATCGCAGTGGCTGATCCACAAGTCGCTGCGAACGCTGCGCGACGTGGCGGCGCGCCACGGCGTGCGCCTGCGCGTCTTTCACGGCCGCGGCGGCACGATCGGCCGCGGCGGCGGGCCGACGCACACCTCGATCCTCGCCCAGCCCCATGGTGTGGTCGCCGGCGGCGTGAAGCTGACCGAGCAGGGAGAGGTCATCTCGGACAAGTACGGCCTGCCCGAGCTCGGCAGGATCAACCTCGAGCTGCTCACCTCCTCGGTGCTGGAGGCCCACGTCCTCAACCGGTCATCCCGCGTGTCCCCGGAGGTGCTGGCGCGCTGGGACAGCGTGTGGGACCGCGTCTCGGAGGCGGCGTTCGGGTGCTACCGGCAGCTGGTCGACGCCGACGGGTTCATCGAGTACTTCACGTCGTCCACGCCGGTCAACGAGCTCGGTGCGATGAACATGGGCTCCCGACCGGCTCGGCGCCCGGACCAGGCGCAGGGCCTTGAGGGCCTGCGCGCGATCCCGTGGGTCTTCGGGTGGACGCAGTCGCGCCAGATCGTGCCGGGCTGGTTCGGGGTCGGCAGCGGCCTGGCAGCGGCGCGCGCCGCCGACGACGACGACGGGTTGGCGGACATGGTTGCGGGC
>DATLGM010000388.1:0-5982 GCA_035540515.1 Egibacteraceae bacterium
GTACCTTCCTGGTTCGGGCGCCGATCCAAGCACGCGCCGGCCGGAAAGGACGTCCTTCGCCGTGAGCAGCGACGGGTACCACATGTCGTCGGCGGCGTTCCGGCGCCACGGTCATGACCTGGTCGACTGGATCGCAGACTACCTGGACGGCGTCGAGCAGCGTCCCGTCCGGGCGCAGGTCCGCCCCGGCGAGGTCCGCGCGCAGCTGCCCACCGCGCCGCCCACGAAGGGCGAGCCGTTCGAGGACATGCTTGCCGACGTCGACCGGGTCATCGTCCCGGGGCTCACGCATTGGCAGTCCCCGAACTTCTTCGGCTACTTCCCGGCGAACACGTCGGGGCCGTCGATCCTTGGGGAGCTGCTGTCAGCCGGGTTGGGCGTGCAGGGGATGCTGTGGGCCACGTCGCCGGCGGCCACCGAGCTCGAGACCCATGTCTTGGACTGGGTCGTCGATCTCCTCGGGCTGCCCGAACGGTTTCGCTCGGACGGTCCGGGTGGTGGGGTCATCCAGGACAGCGCCTCCAGCGCCGTGCTCTGCGCCCTGCTCGCGGCCCGCCATCGGGTGCGTGGCGATGCGGGCCATCAGGCGCCGGGCCTGAACATCTACACCTCGCACGAGGCGCACTCGTCGGTCACCAAGGCGGCTCGCATCGCCGGCTTCCCGGCCGACGCGGTGCGGCTGATCGACACCGACGACCATCACGCCATGGACCCCGATGCGCTCGGCCGCACGGTCGCAGCCGACCGGGGCGCCGGCCTGACGCCGTGCATGGTCGTCGCGACCGTCGGCACCACCGGGACCAACGCGATCGACCCGGTGCGCGCCATCGGGGAGCTGTGCCGGCGCGAAGGCGTGTGGCTGCACGTCGACGCAGCCATGAGCGGGACGGCCGCGGTCTGCGAGGAGCTGCGGTGGATCCACGACGGCCTGGAGCTGGCCGACAGCTACTGCTTCAACCCGCACAAGTGGATGTTCACCAACTTCGACTGCGACTGCTTCTACGTCGCGGACCGCGAGCCGCTGATCGAGGCGATGTCGATCCTGCCCGAGTACCTGCGCAACACCGCGACGGCCTCGGGGGATGTGATCGACTACCGGGACTGGCAGGTTCCCCTCGGGCGGCGCTTCCGGGCGCTGAAGCTGTGGTTCGTCATCCGCCACTACGGCGTCGAGGGGCTCCGCCACCACGTCCGTGCCCACATCGAGATGGCCCAGGCGCTGGCCGGCTGGGTCACAGCGGACGCCGACTGGGAGCTGGCCGCGCCGGCGCCGCTGAACCTGGTGTGCCTGCGTCATCGCGCCGGTGACGCCGTCACGCAGGGGGTGATGGAGCGGTTGAACGACAGCGGCGACGTCTTTCTCACTCACACCCGCGTCGACGGTCGTTACGTGATCCGGGTGTCGGTCGGACAGACCCACACTGCGACGCGTCACGTCCAGCGACTGTGGGACCTGCTGCGCAGGACCGCAGACGAGGTGCAGGGGACGGCGTGAGCGCGCAGCTGGGTCCGGCGCAGCGGGCCGCCGCGTTGCAGCGGCTGCGCGACGAGACGTTCGACATCGTGGTCGTTGGCGGGGGGGTCACCGGCGCCGGCGCGGCGCTCGACGCGGCCACGCGCGGGCTGACCGTGGCGATGATCGAGAAGCGCGACTACGCCGCGGGCACCTCCAGCCGGTCATCGAAGCTCATCCATGGAGGATTGCGCTACCTCGAGCAGCTGAACTTCGGGCTGGTGCGCGAGGCGCTGCACGAGCGCGACCTGCTGCTGACCCGCCTGGCCCCCCATCTGGTCCGCCCGGTGTCCTTCCTGTACCCGCTCACCCACCGCGGGTGGGAGCGGCCCTACGTCGGCGCCGGCCTGACGCTGTACGACACGCTGGCACGCACCGGCGCGCACGGGCCCGCGCTGCCGCGTCACCGCCACCTGACCAGGCGCGGGGCGCTGGCCCTCGCGCCGGGGCTGCGCCGCGATGCGCTGGTCGGAGCGGTGCGGTACTACGACGCTCAGGTCGACGACGCCCGCCACACGCTTGCCGTGGTGCGGACGGCGGCGGCGCACGGAGCCGTCGTCACGACCAGCACCCGCGTCGACGGCTTCCTGCGGGAAGGGGAGCGGGTAGTGGGGGTCGAAGTCCGGGACCTCGAAAGCGGCGAGGTCATCGACGTGCGCGCCCGTCAGGTCATCAACGCCACCGGTGTGTGGACCGACGACCTGCAGCGACTCATCGGTCGAGGGCGGATCCGCGTGCGGGCGAGCAAGGGCGTGCACCTGGTCGTGCCACGCGACCGAATCCACGCCGACGCCGGCCTCATCCTGCGAACCCGGACCAGCGTCTTGTTCGTCATCCCGTGGGGCCGCCACTGGATCATCGGGACCACCGACACCGAGTGGAACCTGGGCAAAGCCCATCCCGCCGCAAGCCGCGCCGACATCGACTACCTGCTGGGCCAGGTCAACCGTGTGCTGGCCCAGCCGCTGACGCCCGCGGATGTCGAAGGCGTGTATGCGGGCCTGCGGCCGCTGCTGCACGGCGAGTCCGAGGCCACCAGCCGGCTGTCCCGGGAGCACGCCGTCGCACAGCCGGTGCCGGGTCTGGTGGTCGTCGCCGGCGGCAAGTACACGACCTACCGGGTCATGGCCGCCGATGCCGTGGACGCCGCCGTCTACGGACTCGACGCGCGCGTCCCCCCGTCGTGCACCGATGTCACGCCGCTGCTCGGTGCCGTCGGGCATCAGGCCGCCTGGAACCGGCGTCATGCGCTCGCCGCCGACACCGGTCTGCACGTCGCTCGCATCGAGCATCTGCTGCGCCGCTTCGGCACGTGTGTCGACGAGGTGCTCGACCTCGTCGCACGGCGGCCCGACCTCGCGCAGCCGCTGCCCGGCGCCGAGGACTACCTCGGCGTGGAGGCGGTCTACGCGGCGTCCCACGAAGGTGCGCTGCACCTCGACGACGTGATGACCCGGCGCACGCGGATCTCCATCGAGACCTTCGACCGGGGGGTGACGGCCTCCGAGCACGTCGCTCGACTGGTCGCCTCCGTCCTGGGGTGGGACGACGACGCCGTCAAGCGGGAGGTCGAGCACTACCGGTTGCGGGTCACCGCCGAGGTCGAGAGCCAGAACCAGGCCGACGACCACACCGCCGACGCCGCCCGCCTCGGTGCCCCGGATGTCCGATTGGGCGCGTCCGGCTGACGGCATCCACCCCTGGCAACGGCTACGCTGCCGCGCCTATGGCTGCCAGTGGGGGAAAGAAGGCGATCCTCGCGGCGCTGTTCGCCAACCTGGGGATCGCCATCGCCAAGTTCGTCGGCTTCCTGCTCACCCGCGCGAGCTCGATGCTCGCCGAGAGCGTGCACAGCCTTGCGGACAGCGGCAACCAGGGCCTGCTGCTGCTGGGCGGCGCCCGGGCAAAGCGCGCGCCGACCGACATGCACCCGTTCGGCTACGGCCGCTCCCGCTACCTGTGGTCGTTCATCGTCGCGATGGTGCTGTTCGCGCTGGGCGCGCTGTTCTCGATCTACGAGGGGGTCCACAAGCTGGCGCACCCCGAACCGATCCGCTCCGTCGCCATCGCCGTGGCGATCCTGGGGGTTGGGATCGTGCTGGAGATCTTCTCGTTCCGCACCGCGATCGTGGAGTCCAACCACGTGCGGGGGACGCAGAGCTGGTGGCACTTCATCCGCCACGCCAAGACGCCGGAGCTGCCCGTGGTGCTGCTCGAGGACCTGGGTGCGCTGGTCGGATTGGTCCTCGCGATGGTCGGTGTGGGCCTGGCGGCGTACACCGGCAACCCCGACTGGGACGCCTACGGGACGCTGGCGATCGGCTCGCTCCTGGCGGTCATCGCCATCCTGCTGGCGGTGGAGATGAAGAGCCTGCTGCTGGGGGAGGCCGCCTCGCCCGCGGACGTGGCGAAGATCCGCGACGCCATCGAGCGCAGGACGGTGTGCGCGCGCTGCTGGCCTTGAAGACCCAGCACATCGGACCGGAGGAGGTGCTCGTCGCGGCCAAGGTCGAGCTGGCCGAGGACTTGAGCTTCCGCGAGGTGGTCCGCTGCATCGACGCCGCCGAGGCGCAGGTCCGCCGCGCCGTTCCGATGGTCACCGAGATGTACATCGAGCCCGACGACGCCCACCCGGGAGCGCCGCCGACTCAGACCAGCGAGGCGTAAAGCGCCGCGGTCCGCTGGGCGATCGACGCCCAGCTGAACTGGTCGACCACCCGCCGGCGCCCGGCCTGGCCGAACGCTCGGGCCCGTTGAGGATCGGCGACGAGGGTGTTGACCGCCGTGGCGAGGCCGTGCGCGAACCGCTCCGGATTCCGGGGCGTGCCGTACGGGTCGTCGCCCGGATCGACGTCGACGAGCAGCCCGGTCTCCCCGTCGACGACGACCTCGGGGATGCCGCCGGTCCGGCTGGCCACGACCGCGGCCTCGCACGCCATCGCTTCGACGTTGACCAGACCGAACGGCTCATAGATCGACGGGCACACGAACACGGTCGCGTGCGAAAGGATCTGGATCACGTCGGGGCGGGGGAGCAACTGCTCGATCCAGACGACCCCCTGCCGGCTCTGCTGCAGCCGCGCGACGCCGTCGCGCATCTCGGCGGCGATCTCCGGGGTGTCCGGGGCGCCGGCGCACAGCACCAGCTGGGCGTCGGCGTCGAGGAACTCGGCAGCCTCCAGGAGGTGGACGACCCCCTTCTGGCGGGTGATCCGCCCGACGAACACGACCAGCGGCTTGGCCGGGTCGATGCCGTGACGCGCCAGCACCTCCGTTCCCCGATCGGGCTGGTACACGTCGACGTCGATGCCGTTGTGGATCACGGCGACGCGATCCGGGTCCACCGCCGGGTAGGCGTCAAGGACGTCATGCCGCATCTGCTCGGACACGGCGATGATCCGGTCGGCCGACTCCAGGGCGGTCCGCTCGCAGAACGACGAGACGGCGTACCCGCCGCCGAGCTGCTCTGCTTTCCACGGGCGCAACGGCTCCAGGCTGTGCGTGGTGCACACGTGAGGAACGCCGTACAGCAGCTTGGCCAGGTGGCCGGCGAAGTTGGCGTACCACGTATGCGAGTGCACCAGGTCGGCGCCGCCGACCGCGGCGGCCATAGCCAGGTCCACCGACATCACGCGCAGCGCGGACAGCTCCGGCGCGTCGCCGTCCAACGCGTCCCACGCCGCATAGGACTCACCGGTGGCGGGCGGATCGCTCTCGGCGAATCGGTGGACGGCGACGTCGACGTGTGCGCGCAACGCCGCCACGAGGTGCTCGACGTGCACGCCGGCGCCGCCGTAGACGTGCGGGGGGTACTCGCGGGTCAACAGCGCAACACGGGTCACGGTGGCGGAATGACCTCGTTCTTGCCGATCACGACCACGCCGTGCTCGGACACTGTGAAGCGCTGCCGGTCGGCCTCCGGGTCGCAGCCGATCTGTGCACCCGGAGGGACCAGCACGTTCTTGTCGATGATGGCGCGCCGCACGACGGCGCCGCGGCCGATCTGGACGTTGTTCATCAGAACCGCGCTGTCGACCTCGGCGTAGGAGTGGACGCGCACCTCCGGTGACAGCACGGAGCGGCGGACGGTGCCGCCGGAGATGATCACCCCCGCGCTGACCATCGAGTCCAGCGCCTGCCCCCGCCGGCCGTCCACGTCGAACACGAACTTCGCGGGCGGGACCGGCTGGTTGTACGAGTAGATCGGCCACAGGTGGTTGTACAGGTTGAACACGGGGTGGACCGACACGAGGTCCATGTTCGCGTCGAAGTAGGCGTCGAGCGTGCCGACGTCCCGCCAGTAGCCGGCGTCGCGCTCGGTGGCCCCAGGGACGGCGTTCGCCGAGAAGTCGTAGACCGCCGCGTCCCCCGACGCGACCATCATCGGGATGATGTCCCCGCCGACGTCGTGGTTGGACGACTTCATGGCGTCCGCGCTCACCGCGTCGACCAGCGCGTCGGTGGTGAAC
>DATLGM010000389.1:0-4627 GCA_035540515.1 Egibacteraceae bacterium
GGCGGCGGCGGGGGGGCGTCGAACCACAGCTCGCGTTGGACGAGGTCTTCGACGACGGGCACGTGGAACTCGGCGGCAAGACGCGCGATCTCGGCGCGCCGGCGTTCGGACAGGACAACGCCTACCGGATTGTGGAAGTCAGGCACCAGGTAGACCATCCGCGGCAGCGACCGCGTCAGCAGCTCGGCCAGCTGGTCGGTTCGGGCCCCAGAGGCGTCGACATCGATGCTGTGCAGCCGCACGCCCGCGGCGTGGAGCACGTCGATCGCGCCGGCGTAGCTGGGCGTCTCCATCACCGCCGGGGCCCCCGGCTCCAGGTACAGGCGGGCAGCGAGCAGCACGGACTGCACCGCGCCGGTGCTGATGAGCACTTGCGCCGGGGTGGTCGGCAGCCCCTGACGGGTCAGCCGCTCAGCGACGACCTCGCGCAGCAGCCCTAGCCCCTGCGGCACGTAGCCGTGCCCGCTCAGCCAACCTGCGAGATCAGCGGCCTTCAGCCCTGCCATGACGTCAGCGACCTCGGGCGCGCACTCGACGGCGGCGGCGGTGAACTCCAGGGTCTGTGTCGACTCGCCGGAGAGGTCCCGGAGGATGGCGTGGCCCTCCAGCTCCTCGACCAGGCGACGGTTGCCTTCGTCGGGCTGCCCGGGGAGCATCCGGACCCAGGTACCGCTGCCCTGGCGTGCCTCCAACCGGCCGGTGCGCTTGAGGTGCTCGAACGCCGCCACCACGGTGCTGCGGCTGACACGCAACGCCGTTGCAAGGTGTCGCTCTGGGGGCAGCGGCGTCCCACCTGCCAGCCGCCCGTCGTCGATCGCCCGGTCCAGCGCCGCGGCCAGCCGCTGGTACAGCGGCCCCTCGCCTACGGTCCATTCGCCCAGCACGTCGGGCAAGCGGGACAGTTCCACCGCCATTTCCATACCAGTTCTCGTTGATTGGTCTGGCAAGGGTGCCACATCATGGGGTCCAACGACAACCTTTGGCCAACCAATCAGGCCAATATCCATACCAATTGTTCGTCGGGAGGTGGCGTGATGGAGCGGCTGGCGGCCAGGACCGGACTGCCCGTGACGCTGCTGGGCGCCCTGGCGACGGTCTATGTGGTGTGGGGCTCGACCTACCTCGGAATCAAGGTTGCGCTTGAGGGCTTCCCGCCCATGCTGCTGGGCGCGTTCCGCTTCCTGGCCGCCGGCGCGGTGCTGTATGCGTGGACCGGGCGTCGCCGGGACCTGCCCCGCGCCGGCGCGAGGCAGTGGCTCGCCGCGGCCGTGACCGGCGGTCTGATGCTGGTGGGCGGCAACGGCGCAGTGACCTGGGCCGAGCAGCGCATCGACTCGGGCGTCGCCGCGCTGCTGGTCGCCACCGTGCCGCTGTGGATGGCAGTGCTCGCTCGGGTGTGGCAGTCCGAGCGCCTGCGCGGCACCGCTGTGGTCGGGCTGCTGGTCGGCTTCGCCGGCGTCGGTGTCCTCGTGCGACCCTCCGGCGACAACGTCGCGCTGCTGCCGTCGCTGGCCGTGCTCGCCGGGGCGCTGTCGTGGGCGCTGGGGTCGATCTACGTCCGCAGCGCGCCGCTGCCGTCGCACGCGCTGCGCAGCACCAGCATGCAGATGCTCGCCGGCGGTGCGCTGTTCGGGGTCATCGGACTGGCGACCGGGGAGGCTGCGCGTCTGGATCTGGCGGGGGTGACCTGGCGGTCGGCCGGGGCGCTGGTGTACCTGGCCGTGTTCGGGTCGATCATCGCGTTCTCCGCGTACACGTGGCTGCTGCGCAACGCCAAGCCGTCAATCGTGTCGACGTACGCCTACGTCAACCCGTTCGTCGCCGTGCTGCTGGGCGCCGTGCTGCTCGCCGAGCCGGTGACCAGCGGGATGGCCGTCGCTGCCGGGCTGATCATCGTCGGGGTGGCGTTGATCGTGACGCCGGCGCGAGGGCGCCGGGCAGCCCGCGTCGCTCAGGCGCCCCGCGGAACCATCCCCAACACGACCGCAAGGCCGAGCACCGAGCGCGCCGCGTAGGGGTTGCGCCACAGCCCGCCGTGGTTGGCGCCGTCCCAGAACAGCTGCTGTGGGTGGTCCATCGCCATGCCGGGGTTGGCGATCGACTTGTCGTTGCGCAGGTCATGGACCAGCATCGCCGCCATCAGCGTGTTGGAGGTCGACGGGTCGAAGACCTCGACGCCGAAGCGGCTCGCGCCGGCGTACGCCGCGGCCAGCGCCCGGTTGCGCAGCACCGACCGGGTGCGCGTGGGCGGGGCGACGTTGACCGAGGTCAAGATCCCCTCGGCGTGTGCTGTGGTCGCCCGCCAGCGCTGCAGCCGCTTGGCGAGCGCGTAGTTGGGCCCCTGCTGCTTGACCAGGCAGTCGGCGATCCCGACGCGTCGGCCGTCGGGGGTGGTCAGCAGTCGCTCGTAGTTCGGCGCGAACAGCCGACCTCGCGTCGCGGTCCTGGTGATGCCCTTGAGCAGGCTGGTGACCCCCTGGTCGGCGTAGCTGCGTCGTGACCACTCGACGACGTCCTCGGGGACTGCGAACACGTCGGTCGGTGTGGCCAGCACGGCGAGCGACACGTCGTCGCGCGTCCCGAGCAGGTGGGTGGCGACCGCGTCGACAGCCATCGAGACACGGACGTGCGTCGCCCCGTCGGCGTACACGTAGTTGCCCACTGTCAACGGGCCGTCGATGCCTCGCAGCCACTGCGCGACCTCAGGCAGCCCCGTGACCAGGTCCACGCCAGCGACCGCAGCGATGTCGTCGTCGCTGTCACCGTGGTGCCGCGGCGTCCTGGTGGGTACCAGCGCCCGGCCCGCCCCCTGGCGGACTGTGGCGATGATGCGCTCCCAGATGGCCGCGTTGGGCAGGTCCACGGGAACGACGGTGGCCCGCCAGCGGCTCAGCGAGTGCAGCGGTCCCATCTCCGCGCCGGCGCCGAGCACCACCACGGTGTGCTCGGACAGGTCCAGCCAGTCGGGGTTTGCCATTACCGCCCGGATCGCCTCGGCGAAAGTGGGTTCCACCGTGCCGTTGGCCGTCCAGGTGTCCAGCTGCCGGTGCAGGTCGTCGCCGGACAGCCGACCGCCCCGGTATGGGACGCTGAGCTGTCCGGGACCGATCTCGCGGTGTCCGCTGACCTCGACGGTGTGCAACGGCTGTGTGGTGTCGGCGCCGACCGCATCGATCAGCGGCATCCGCCGGCCGTCGCGGACGAACTCGAACCGGCCGTACAGCGAGTCCAGGCCGGCGCGCGCCAGCGTCGCGGGCTCGTGGCGCGTGGTCATGCTGGCCTCGAGCAGCCGGCGGGCGTAGCCCAGGTAGCTGTCGCGCCAGTCCGACGCCTGCTCGATGGCGTCTGCCAGCGCGGGGTCGACGGTCCTGGCTGCGTCGGCGAACACGCCCCGCCCGGTAGCGGTCGTCGACCGCCGGCCGTCGACCTCGGGAAAGGCCACGCCCTGATCGTCGGTCGCGCGTGCGTTCATCGAGGGCCTCCGCCACCGGTCGGGAATGCGGTCAGACCCTAGTGCCCTCGACGCACGCCCGTCACTCCTTGTCGACGACGTCCATGACCCGCCCCTGCAGCGCCGCCGCGACCGCGACGAGGTTGGCCGCGGCCTGGCGCCCCGTGCTCGCCGACCACTCGTGGCGGTGATCGGTCTCCGTGTACGACGGACCGGGGCCGGGGCCCATGTTCCAGTAGGTCCACGCCTGCCCCGGCACCGTGAAGCCGATGTCGATCAGTGCGCCGGCGATCTGGCTGATGACGTGGTGGGCGCCGTCCTCGTTGCCGGTGACGACGACGCCGGCGACCTTGTTGTACGCCACGTAGGTGCCGTGGTCGTCGGTCTGGGAGATCAGCGCGTCGAGCCGCTCCAGGACCCGCTGGGCGACGCTGGAGTGCTGGCCGAGCCACGTCGGGGTCGCCATCACGAGGATGTCGCTTGCCAGCACCTTCTCGCGGATGTCCGGCCACTGGTCTCCGTTGCCCATGTCGTCTTCGACGCCGGGGAGGATGCGGTGGTCGACGGCCCGGACCGTGTCGACGTCAACCCCCCGGTCGCGCAGTGCCTGCTCGACGACGCTCGCCAGCGCGGCGGTGTTGGAGTCCGACGGCGACGGCTTGAGGGTGCAGTTGATGATCAGCGCTCGCATGTCGCCAGACTGACCGCGGCCAGGCGGCCTAAACCGTCAGCGCCGATCCTGCGCGAACGGGAACCGCTCCCGGGTCTGGGCCACGACCGCTGGGTTCACGTCGGCGAGCAGCAAGGTCTCGGCTTCCGCGCCGGCGGCCAGCGTCCGGCCCATCGGGTCGACGATGCGGCTGTCACCGGTGTAGCGCAGCTTGCCGCCGTCGCCGACGCGGTTGCATCCCACGACGTACGCCTGGTTCTCGATCGCCCGCGCCTGCAGCAGCGTCGACCAGTGGTGTCGCCGCGTGTCCGGCCAGTTCGCCGGCACGACGTAGCAGTCCGTGCGGGACGCGGTGGCCCAGAACTCGTCGGCGAAGCGCAGGTCGTAGCAGATGAACGGCGTGATCCGGACGCCGTCGATGTCGACGGTGACGAACGACTCACCGGCCGCGAAGTGCTCGTGCTCACCCGAGTAGGTGAACGGGTGGATCTTGCGGTACCGGTGTG
>DATLGM010000390.1:0-2197 GCA_035540515.1 Egibacteraceae bacterium
CCGCTCGTCATCGAGCGGGCCGACGGCTGCTGGCTGTACGACACCGACGGCAACCGGTACCTGGACGGCAACGCGTCGCTGTGGGTCAACGTCCACGGTCACCGCCGGCGCGAGATCGACGACGCGATCCGCGCCCAGCTGGACCGGGCCGCTCACACCACGTTCCTGGGGCTGAGCAATCCGCCGGCGGCCCGGTCCAGCTGGGCGCGGATCGCGTCGTCGATCTCGCGTCGGCGGTGACCGTGGACGTTGACCCACAGCGACGCGTTGCCGTCCAGGTACCGGTTGCCGTCGGTGTCGTACAGCCAGCAGCCGTCGGCCCGCTCGATGACGAGCGGGTCCTCGCCGGCCCACGCCTGCATGTCCGTGAACGGATGCCAGACGTGGCGGCGGTCGAGATCGGCGATCTGGTCCACCCGCGCAGCCTGCCACAGAGTTGATTAGGCTCCCTAGCCATGGCCTCTGACACCACCCGCATCGTGATCCTGGGCGGCGGCCCGGCCGGCTACGAGGCGGCGCTGGTGGCCGCGGACCACGGTGCCGACGTCACGATCGTGTCCAACGAAGGGCTGGGCGGCAACAGCGTCCTGTGGGACTGCGTGCCGTCCAAGGCCATGATCGTGTCCGCCGAGGCGATGGGCTGGATGCAGTCGGCGTACCGGCTGGGGGTGCGCCACGCCGAGGCCGCGGACATCGCCTCGGGTGCGGTGGTCGACATGGCGGCGGTCATGGACCGCGTGCAGGCGCTGGCCGAGCAGCAATCGGCCGACATCACCACCAAGGTCGAGAAGACCGGCGTTCGCGTCGTCGGCGGCATCGGGCGGCTGACGGATCGCGAGTGCGTGGAGGTGCAGGAACCGGGCGGTGCGACGTCCACCCTGCCCGCGGACATCGTCTTGATCGCCACCGGCAGCCGCCCGCGGGTGCTGCCGTTCTCGCAGCCGAACGGCGAGCGGGTCTTCACGTCACGGGAGCTGTTCGCCCTGCGAGACCTGCCCGAGCGGCTGATCGTCGTGGGGTCGGGCGCCACCGGTGCCGAGTACGCCCACGCGTTCGCGCGCTTCGGCTCCGAGGTGCACCTGATCTCCAGTCGCGAGCAGGTGCTGCCTGGCGAGGACCCGGATGCGGCCGCGGTCATCGAGGACAGCTTCGAGCGCTGGGGAGCGGTGATCCACCGCCGCCAGCGCGCCGTCGACCTGGAGCGGTCGTCCGACGGGGTGAGGGTCAAGGTCGCGTCGTCGCGGGGGGGCAAGGTCGCCGAGGACGCCGACGAGCAGTGGGTCGAAGGCACCCATGTGCTGTTCTGCATCGGCCAGGTCCCCTACACCCAGGACCTGGGCCTGGAAGCAGCCGGGGTGGCGGTCGACGACTGGGGAGCGATCCCCGTCGACGGGGTCAGCCGCACCAACGTGCGCACGATCTACGCCGCCGGCGACGTGACCGGCCGGATGATGCTCGCCAGCGTCGCGGCGATGCAGGGCCGCAACGCGATGTGGCACGCGCTGGGCCAAGCGGTGTCCCCGATCCGCTGGGACGCCGTGGCGGCGTGCATTTTCACGTCGCCTGAGGTCGCCAGCGTCGGCGCCAGCCCACACACCGAGGCCGAGACCCGCGTCCCGATGAGCACCGTCCACCTGCCGCTGCGCGGCAACCCGCGGGCGAAGATGGCCGAGCACACCGAGGGCTTCGTCAAGATCCACGCGATGCAGGGTTCGGGCACCGTGCTGGGCGGCACCGTCGTGAGCGCCGGCGCCAGCGACCTGATCATGCCCATCACCGTGGCGGTCAACAGCCGGCTGACGGTGATGCAGCTGGCGCACACCTTCTCGATCTATCCGTCGATGTCCGGGTCGCTGCAGGAGACCGCGCGGCTGCTCATGGGTGAGCCGACGGGGGAGTACAACCCGGTTCCGTGACCGCCGGCGCGCGTCGGTTCGCGGGGGACGCGCTAGGCGCGATCGCCGACCTGGGCGTGCTGGTGCCCCTGGCCGCGGCGCTCGTCCTGGTCGTCGGCCTCGACGGCGGGATGGTGCTGATCGGCGCGGGGGCCATGTACATCTCTGCGGGGGTGCGGTTCGGCATCCCCTTCCCGGTCCAACCGCTGAAGGCGCTGACGGCGGTCGCCGTGGCGCGGGGGCTGGGCGCGGACGTCGTGGCGGCGGCGGGCATCACCATCGGAGCGGTGCTGCTGGCCGTG
>DATLGM010000391.1:0-35036 GCA_035540515.1 Egibacteraceae bacterium
GTGTAGTACGGGTACAGCCCCAGGTATTCGCCGCGCGACCGCTCGGACCAGGCCAGCGCGTCCGGCGTCGCCGTCTTCCAGAAGTTGACCATGTAGCCGCTCTCGAACAGACGGACGACGGTGTAGCCCCCCGGGTACTCCTTTGTGGATGCTCCCTCGAAGTACGGCAGGTGCCCGGTCTCGGTCGAGGTCGACCGGTGGTTGCGGTGGGTGTGGCCGTTGTAGACACCGGCCACGTTGTCGTGGCGGGCAAGCAGCTCGCGGAACCGGCGCCCGTCCTCCTGGTTGACGCCGAACGTCAGCGGCGGGACCGACGCGAACGTCGCGCGGTCGCCGACGTGGTGGTGGAACATCGTGATCGTCGCGTCGCCCCGCTCGAGCTCCGCCTCGAGGTACTCCAGCTCCTCGGTCGGCAGCTGCCCGGCCCCGGTGGCGATCTCGGACGAGTCCAGCCCGACGAACCGGTAACGCGCGCGGTCGTCGCCGGCCAGCACCGAAAAGCGCGTCGTGCCGCGCTCGAACCCGTCGGCGAACACGTCCGCGAAGCAATCGCGCAGGTCCGGGTGGTCAGGCACCGGCGAGCAGTGATCGCCGCGGTGGGCGCGGTCGTGGTTGCCCCGAGTGACGAAATACGCGTGCGGGCTGTCGGGCCGGACCATCGAGCCGCTGCCACCCGGTCCGCCCAGCCGGCCGAAGCCGTCGAAGTGCTCACGCGCCTCGACCAGGCCTTCCAGCTCCGCGCCGCTGGTGAGGTCGCCGTTCGCGAGCAGCAGGCGGCAACCGTGCGACCGCGCGCCGGCAATCGCCCCCTGGGCCATGAACCGCCAGTAGGGGTTCTCCTCGTCCACGCGGTACCCGGGCGGGAAGCCCCCACCGGGCATGCGGTCGTCGGAGTACGCCAGCCCCGAGACGTGCTCGCCGATGTGCAGATCGTTCATCCACGCGACCCGCAGCAGCTCGCGTCCCCCCGGGGTGGTCAACGTCGTGAAGGTTCCGCCGTTGCTGGGATCGGGTTGCAGCGGCGACACCTGTGTAGGCACGGCCGGCACCCCGTTGCTCTCGGCTCGGAAGAAGTACCGGGTGCCCGGCTGCAGGTTCGACACCCGCGCGTAGTGATACGCAGTCGGTTCGTGCTGCGCCACAACCTCCCACTCCAATGGGTTGGGTGCGGTGCCCAGCAGCAGCCTTCCTGGGGCCTGGACCGGAGTCGGTCGCCCGTACTCGTCCGGCATCGAAGGGTCACCCGTGAACCAGGTGACAACCATCTCGGTGTCGGTCACCGTGACCAGCTCCAGGTTGTGGGGGACCGCGGCGAGGTCGCCTGCGCCCGGAGCCGCCTCCTGCGCCAACGCCCACTCCGGCCGCGACACCCGCGCAAGCGGGAACGTGGCCGCGACGAGACCGGCGTGTCGCAGCAGCTGGCGGCGGGTCAGTCGGCGTCCCACGGCGGTGGTTCCCTTCGGCGTCGGCGGTCGTGTTCCAGCAATTCGGCGCCTGCGGCGGCTTTCCTCCCATGGGTGGCCGTGCAGGATGCGCGGCTGCCCGCGTCGAAGAGCGTCCCGACAGACTGGTCGAGGAAAGGGCCCGCGGTGCACGTACGACGCAGCTGGTGGTTGGCGTTGATCCTGTCGTTGGCGATCGGAGCGGTTCCCGCCCTCGCCCAGGAGCCCACCGAGGAACCGATCGACGATCCGGCCGAGGAGGTCGTGGAGCCGGAGGACGTGACGCTGTACCTGTCGGGTGCGGAAACCGTCGGCGAGCTGGAGATCAACCCCACCGGGCCGTTCCGGCCGATGACGGCGGACGAACCGACCGGCAGCGCCCCCAAGTCAGCCTTCGTCACCAACTACGTCGTCGGCCCCAACACGGCGTGCGAGGGCAACGCGCTGCTGCCGACCTGGGAGGGCAACGTCGACGGTCGCGTGATCGGCGACGTCACGCTGACGTTCACCACGGCCGCCCACCCCGCGTCCCAGATCACCGTTGAGCTGTTCCCCGACGGCGACGGCGGGTGCGACAGCAGCCTGGGCAGCACCGGGTACACGCCACCGGTGGCCTCGAAGACCGTGGCGCTGTCGCCGGGTCTCGCCGAGCATGAGGTGGTGTTCGAGAACATCGACGCGAGCCCGGGGATGAACCTGGTCGTGATGTTCAGCGTGGCGACCGCAAGCCCGCACCAGGCCCGCCTGTTCTACGACGCCGAGGGGTTCGAGTCCCGGCTGCAGTTCCAGTGCCTGCCGCCCGAGGGCATGGACACCTGCCTGTACTGACCGCGACACGCCCTTCCTGCCGCCGGTGTCGGCGATGATGCGCTCCGGCACCGACGGCACGGAGGTTCGACTGTGGAGCAGCAGCGCGGCCGCGTCGCGTTCGCACTGGGTGGCGGCGGCGTCCTCGGCGCGCACGAGGTCGGCATGCTCCAGGCCTTGTTCGAGGCCGACGTCCGCCCCGATCTGGTCGTGGGCACGTCCGTCGGCGCGATCAACGGGGCGATGGTGGCGGCCGACCCGGACGAGGACGCCATCCGGCGGCTGGCGCAGCTGTGGACCAAGATCGGCAGGGCCGACGTGTTCGGCGGGTCGCTGGCCGCGCGCGTGGGCACGCTGGTGCGGTCCGGCACCCACCTGCATGACAACGCCTCGCTGCGCCAGCTGCTGACCACCCACCTCCCGGTGGCCCAGTTCGAGGACCTGGTCGTGCCGTTCCAGTGCGTTGCCGCGAGCATTCAGCAGGCCGGGGCGCACTGGTTCTCGACCGGCTCGCTGGTCGACGCGGTGCTGGCGTCCTCGGCCGTCCCGGGACTGCTGCCGCCGGTCGAGATCGACGGTGAGCACTTCCTCGACGGCGGGCTGGTGCACAGCATTCCCGTGGGCCGGGCGGTCAGCCTGGGGGCGACCGAGGTGTACGTGCTGCAGGTGGGGCGGGTGGAAGAGCCGTTGACCCCGCCCACAGGGCCGTTGCAGGTCGGCGTGGTCGCCTTCGAGATCGCCCGCCGGCACCGCTTCGTCGAGGAGATGCGACAGCTGCCCGCCGACGTCACCGTTCACGTGCTCCCCAGCGGCGACCCGCCCAAGGCCGACCTGTCGCAGCTGCGCTATCGCGACTTCTCCAAGGTCGGTGATCGCATCCGGCGAGCCTACGAGGCGTCCGCTGAGTACCTGCGGGAGCAGGCACGGTGAGGTTGCTGCGCCACCGGTACCTCCGGCGGCTGGTGACCATCCCCGCCGTCTACGCGGCGCTGGTGCTGCTGGTGACCACGCTTCCGCTGTGGCTGTTGGCGGCCTCGGCGGTGTCCTACTGGCTGCCGGGCAAGTGGCGGCCGTTCCGCTTGCTGTGGTTCCTGATCGTCTATCTCGCGTTGGAGGTCGTCGGTATCGTCGCCGCGGGGGCGCTGTGGATCGGCGCAGGGTTCGGCCGCACCACGAGCCGGGAGGACGTCCAGGCCGTCCACTATCGCGTCCTTGCCGCGCTGCTGGGGATCTTGATGCGCACGGCGTCTCGGGCGTTCAAGCTGCGCATCGACCTGCAGGCCCCGCCGCTGCCCGGCGCTGCGCCCGACGTCGACCGCGGACCCCGGCCGCTGCTGGTGTTCAGCCGGCATGCCGGGCCCGGAGACTCGTTCCTGCTCGTCCACGAGCTGATGCACGTCTACGGTCGCCGGCCCCGGGTGGTGCTCAAGAACACCCTGCAGTGGGACCCGCTCATCGACCTCATGCTCAACCGGCTGCCCAGCCGCTTCATCACCCCGAATCCGAAGGCAGGCGTGCAGGTGGCGCAGTCCATCGGCACCCTTGCAAGCGACCTGACCGCGGACGACGCCCTCGTCATCTTCCCTGAAGGCGGCAACTTCTCCGAGTCGCGGCGCCAGCGGGGGATCGCGCGACTGGAGGAGGCCGGACACGGCGAGTACGTCGAGCGCGCGCATGCGTTGACCTACCTCATGGCGCCCCGGCCCAGCGGTGCGTTCGCGGCCATCGACGCCGCCCCCGACGCCGACGTGGTGTTCGTGGCCCACACCGGTCTGGAGCAGCTGGTGACCCTGCGCGACCTGTGGCGAGGGTTGCCGATGGACGCCGACGTCCGCGCGCAGTTCTGGACCGTGCGCGCCGAGGACGTCCCGTCCGACAAGGACGCGCGGATGGCGTGGCTGTTCGATTGGTGGGAGGTCATGGACACCTGGATCGAGCAGCGTCGGTAGCCACACTCAGTGACGCTGCTGGAACGACCGAACCGCGGCGTTGATGGTGGGGAACACGCGATACGGCCCGTCCGGCGCGAGCAGTCCGCTGCGCCCCAGCATCCGGGACGCATGAACGTTGGCCCGAGCGACGCCCACGACGGCGACCCCCTGCGTCGTCAGGAACTCGGCGAGGTCCGCCAGCCCGTCGGCCGCGGTCGCGTCGACCTCACCGACGCCTTCGAAGTCCAGCACCACCCACTCCTCCTCGCCAGGATTGTCGACCAGGACCTCCGAGAGGCGTTCGCGGAACCGCTCGATGTTGATGAAGAACAGTGGCGCGTCGAACCGGTAGACCAGGAGCCCCGGCAGCGTGCGGGCCTGCGGGTGCTGGGTGACGGGCACCCATCCGTCGAGGTCGGCGTCGCCACCGAGCACCGCGTCGGCGGGTCGGGCCATCCGGCTCAGCGCCACGACGACCGACAACCCCACCGCGACGAGGACGCCGATCAGGACGTCGAAGACCATCACACCGAGGGCTGTGACCGCGGCCAGGGCGAACTCCGTGCGGCTGACCCGCCACAGCGACCGGAAACCGTCGACGTCGACGATCGCGATGGCCGCCGCCACGATGACCGCCGCCAGCGCCGCCCGCGGCACAGCGCTCAACAGCCCTCTGGCGAACAGCAGCGTCACGACGACGAACCCGGACCCGATGATGCTCACCAGCGTCGTCTTGCTCCCCAGGGCGGCCGGGACGGCGCTGCGGCTGGCCGACGAGGAGACTGGCATGCCGCCGAACGCGCCGGCGGCGAGGTTCGCCACCGCCAATCCCGCGAGCTCCTGATCAGCGTCGATGCGGTAGCCCATGCGGTTGCCGATCGCCCGGGCGGTCAGGACGTTGTCGGTGTAACCGACCAGGGTCACGCCCAGCGCGACCGGCAGGAGCGCCGCGACGTCGGCCAGCCCGACCTGTGGCATACCAGGAACCGGAAGGCCCGGCGGGATCGCGCCGACAACGGGGTCGCCCAATGCCGGAAGGCCGGCCGCCCACGACACGACCGTGGCCGCTCCCACGGCGATCAGCGCGCCTGGAATCCGTTGGTCGACGCGCCGCAGCACCAGGATGAGGGCCAGCGACGCCAGACCAACCGCAAGAGTGACGCCGCGGGCCTGGGTGAGGCCGGCCGCGAACTCCGCCACGCGTGGGAAGAATTCGCCGGCGTCGACCGGCACACCGGTCAGCGCCTGCAGCTGGCTGGACAGCAGCACCAGCCCGACGCCGGTGATGTAGCCGACCAGCACCGGTTTGGAGAGCAGGGAGGCGACGAACCCGAGCCGCAACAGGCGCGCGGCCGCGGCGATCGCCGCCACCAGGAGGGCGAGCGCGGCCATCAGCGCCAGGTACCGCGCGGGGTCGCCGGCGCCCGCAACCGCTCCGACCCCTGCGGCAGCCAGGATCGCGGTGCCGGGCTCGGGGCCCGTACCGAGGTGCCGTGAGGTGCCGACCAGCGCGTAGGCAGCCGGCGCGAGGACGACGGCGTACAGACCCACCTGCGGCGGGAGACCGGCCAGCTCGGCATAGGCCATGGACTGCGGGACGAGCATGGCGCCCACGGTGAGACCGGCCACGACGTCCGGTCGCAGCCACTGGCGGCGATAGGCACGCAGCAGCGCCGCGCCGATCGTCGCCCGCTCGATGCTCACGCACGCATTGTGGCCGGTGTGCGCGGGCACCTCGTCACGGGCAGGATTGCGGCCATGCAGCCGCCGCCGTCATCAAGGGAGTACCGCCAGTACCGCTTTCGACTCCCGCCCGGAGCGACGGACCTGCTGTTGATCCGCCACGGCGAGTCGGAGCCAGCTCGACCCGACAAGGTGTTCCCAGAGCGCGACGGGCACGCCGACCCGCCGCTGGACCCGCACGGCCGGATGGAGGCCGAGGCCGTGGCGAAGCGCCTGGCCGATCAGGACATCGCGGCGGTGTACGTCTCGACACTGCAGCGCACCCACCAGACCGCCGAGCCGCTGTGCCGTGCGCTGGCCCTGGAACCCGTCGTCGAGGCCGACATCCGTGAAGTCCACCTGGGGGAATGGGAGGGCGGCACCTTTCGCATGCGCGTCGACGACGGCGACCCGCTCGCCAAGCGGCTGTTCACCGAGGAGCGGTGGGACGTCATCCCCGGCGCCGAGCCGATGGAGGCGCTGGCCATGCGGGTCCGTGACGCGATCAACCGCATAGCGGCGTCCCACGCCGACCAGCGGGTCGCGGTGTTCACCCACGGGGGCATCATCGGTACGGTCGCGGCCCTGGCGACAGGCGGGCGCCCCTTTGCGTTCATCGGTGCGGACAACGCCTCCATCACGCACCTGGTCGTCATAGGGGACCGGTGGGTGCTGCGGCGGTTCAACGACACCGGGCACCTCGCCACCGACCTCGACCGGCCGGTCCAGCCGCTCACCTGACGCCGCCGCTAGTCGATCAGCACGACCTGAAACGCCTCCGCGAGGTGACCGGCGGGCAGGCCGCCGCGTTCTGCGTTGGACCGCATGCGGTCCCGCAGGTTCGCCGGCGCCCCGCCGGCGGGGTCGGTCATCTGGCTGGCATGGTGCTGCAGCGCTGCCAGCTTCTTGTCGTAGGCGTCCGTCACGTCGACGAACCGGTCCGGGCTCGGCCCACCCATCAGCCACAGCTCGTTCACGATGTGGTCGGTCAGCCCCTCGTCCCGCAGCAGCTCGGGAAACTGAAAGGGGTTCCGCGCGTCCGGGTACACCGCGCACGCCGCAGCCTCGCCGACCGCGAGGTGGTCCGGGTGGCTGGCGTAGATGTTCCGCCAGTTCCGCTCGGGGGAGTGGGTGAGCACGCGCTGCGGCCGCACCTGGCGGATCACCCGCGTCAATGCCCGCCGCAGCTCCATCGTCACCGTCACCGAACCGTCGGGAAACCCGAGGAAGCGGACGTCGTCGACGCCGACCTCGGCGGCTGCCGCCTGCTGCTCGGCCCGTCGGATGCCGGGGATGTCCTGCCGAGGCACGTCGGGGTCGAAGCCGCCGTTGTCGCCGTCAGTGACGACGCAATAGGTCACCCGGGTGCCTGCCGACGTCCAACCCCATACGGTCGCCGCTGCACCGAAGTCGACGTCGTCCGGGTGGGCCGTGATGACGAGGATCTGCTCGACGCTCATGGCGGGCATCATCACACGGTGCACGTGACCACGTTCGCCAAGCGCATCGTCGGTGTGATGGACCGCAGGATCCCCGTCAGCGCCGCATACCTCGTCGGGTCCCACGCCATGGGGGACGCCGCGGGTGACGCCTCCGACGTCGACCTGCTGCTCGTGACCCAGCGCCGGCACGACACGGAACTCCTGCTGGCGGCCGGCGAGGAGGTCGCCGACGCCGCGCAGCAAGCCCCGGGACGGGGCGTCGAAGCAGTCCTGTACCGCGCCGAGGTGCTGACGGCACCGAGCCACCCGCTGGAGTACGAGCTGAACATCAACGCCGGGCCGCGGCTGCACCATGCGGTGCGGACGGGCGGTGACCCCGCCTTCTGGTTTCTGCTCGATGTGGCGATCGCCCGCCAGCACGCGATCTCGCTGGCAGGTCCTGCGGTCGAGGAGGTCATCGGAGCGATTGACGACCGCGATGTGGGCGAGGCGCTGCTCGCCAGTCTGGCCTGGCACCGGGACCAGGGCCGTCCCGACGCTGACGCGGTCCTCAACGCTGCCCGAGCGGCGTTGTGGCTGGAGACCCGTCGCTGGGCAAGCAAGACGGCGGCGGGGCGGTGGCTGGCCGACCGCGCCGACGACCGCGTGCGGCAGGTGGTCGAGTCGGCGGTGGCTGCCCGCGCGAAGGGGCGCGACGACCTCATCGACCCCGACGCCGTGATCGACCGTCTCATCGCGGCGGTCGCGGGCCGGACCGGCGAGCTGCTCGGCCGGTAGGTCACACCTCGCGCGTGGTTCGCAGCCGAACGGTTACCCTTTGAGGCTGGCTGGAGCCCGCGCGGGGACGGGGGGAAGCACGCATGGCATACGAGGAAGTCCGGACCGAACAGCCGGAGTTCGCCGACGGCGGAGCCATCGAGGATCGGCTGGATGCCGCACATCTCGAGGTTGACCGGGCGGCGATGGCGACGATCTCGAGCGTGTACCGAGCGGCATCGGCGATCCGTCGCCACGTCGAGCAGACGGTGCTGGCTGCTTCGCGGTTGTCATGGACCGGATACACGGCGATGTTCGCCGTGTGGGTCTACGGGGAGATGGAGACGCGCCACCTGGCAGCCCAGGTCGACGTCGCCAAAGGCACCCTCACGGGTGTCCTCGACACACTGGAAGGACGTGGACTGGTCACGCGACGCCGGCATGCCGACGACCGCCGCCAGGTCAGCGTCGCGCTGACGGCGGTCGGGGAGCAGCTGGTCGCCGACGTGCTCCCGAAGGCCACGGAGCAGGCCACTCGCATGGTGCAGCTGCTTTCCGCCAGCGAGCAGATGGCGATCACGACCGGCCTGTCGCGTCTGGTGGAATGCCTCCCGCAGCTGCGTCAGGACGACGCAGCCGCGAAGGCGGATCAATAGCGTGGGGCGGCGCAGTCGTCGCCACTACTAGCCCAACGGCACCCTGACGCTAGGTGCAAGAGGCGGGCAGGTCGAACGCCTGGGTGCCGTCGGTCTCGCTGTTCGAGTCACCCTGCCGGGCTGACAGCCCCAGGCCCCGGTTGGCGAAGGCGCGCCAGACCGTGCAGGCGTTCTCGCCGCCGGTCAGGGCCCGGTCGGCGGCCAGGATGGCGTCGCGGCCGTCGACGAAGCCCGGGCTGCACGGCTGCATCTTCATGCCGTCCATCACCAGCTGTATCGCCAGGTTGTTGCCGCCGGTCGTCCAGTCGCCGTAGACGTCCTGGTTGAACCCGTGAACATCCACGAGCGCCCAGTACATGTCCCACAGCATGGTCGCCCAGACGTAGCCCACGCCATGCGGGACCGCGGAGGACTTGATGGTGTCGTAGGTCGCTCGGTTGTGCCGCCGACTGGTCGAGTACGGCGTCGGACGGATGCCCTTTGACTCTCGGTTCGGCTCGTACAGCGCATACGTGCCCATGCCGCGGGGCTGCTCACCGGTGTCGCCCTCACGGGCCGTCAATGCGATGGCGAGCCAGTCACTCCAGCCCTCACCCATCTGCTCCCGGTTGCGCAGGCAGTTGACGAGCTCGGGACCGCCCGTGAGCCGGTTGGAGATCCCGTGACCGTACTCATGGGTGATGATGCCGGCGTCGAGGTCACCGTCACGCACGTGGACTGCCGTGGGGTCGTTGCGGATGTACGCGGTGTTCGTCGGCACCCACATGTACATCTGCATCCGTGGGCGGTTCCCATCGGCCGGCGTGGCGAAGTTGGCGTTGAGCGCGCCGCTCCCGTCCTGCGCCTCGGCGCGGACCGAGTCGTTGCCCTTGCCGCCGCGCCCGTAGTTGTTGACCTGGAAGTTGCCGGCAGGCTCGTCGAACCCGTACCGGTAGAACACGTCGTGGATGATGTTGTTCCAGTAGAACAGGTTCGTCACAGCCGCGTCCGCCCACACCGGCGGCGGCAGGTCCTCGTCCAGAGGGAAGTCGAAGTTCAGGGTGGGGCCACCATCGGCGTCGCTGGTCGGCAGCGCCATGTTGGTGTTGTCCGTGTCGGTGTAGGCGTGGACGTTGTTGCCCTCGGTGGTGGTGAAGTCGTGCCCGGGTGCACCGTCGACGTCGTGCCAGCCGTACGGCGAGGCGAGCATGTCCGCTGGGTCGGTCACGATCGATCGGGGCCCGTCGTTGGGGCTCTCCAGCGGCCAGGCGAACACGTTGTAACGAGCGCCGTCGGTGCCGGCGGCGAGCGTCGTGGCGCGCCCGTCGGACGCACGGGACCCCGTGGTGTGGCCGTGGTCATGGCGGGCGATGGCCGCGGCGTTGGCTTCCTTGGTGTCGTGCACCACCAGGTCGTAGTGCGCGAGCAGCGCGCCCGTCTCGGCGTCCACACTGGCCTGCCACCAGTGCTCGGCCGACGGCAGCTCGACCTCGAAGTGCCATGCGAGCCGCACGTCACCCGAGTCGACGGCCTGGTAGACGAGCTGGGCGGGAATCGGGCCGGTGGCGATGCCGCCATCGGACAGCAGCGTCTTGCGGTCCGGGCCCTGGCCGCCGGCCAGCACGCGCAGGCCCCGGACACGGCCCATGTCCAGCGCGAGTGCCCCGGCGCGGACCGCGTCGACCGCCGACAGCACGCGGCGTCCGGTGATGCGTGCCGCGAGGTCTGGAAGCAAGCGACCCCCCACGTGGACGATCTCACCGTCGGCCGCGACGTTGACCGTCGCCTCTGTTCCGATGACGTCCAGACCGTCACGCTGCTGGCGGACGTAGACGTGGGTGATGTCGTTGTGCTGCGACCGGTACGCGTCGGTCACCCGCAGGTGCGCCACGTCGTCGGCGCTCAGACCCGCTGATGGGGCCTGCTGTCGGAGGTGGTCCAGGGCCACGTCGACCGGCTCGACCGACGACTGCGCCGCCGCTCCAGGGACCACCAGCAACAGGACCAGGGCGACGGTCAGTGCCAGCTTGACCGCTGTCGAACGCACCGGCATATCTGTTCCTCTCCACGCGTCGGCTTCCGGGCAGATGTGCCCGAGGCGTGGGCCGACGTTGCGCTTCCTGATGCTTCGCCGTCGCCGGCCGCATTTCCTGCCGGGCCGCTACACTCGCTGGCGACCCCTGCGGCGACGCGCTTCTTCCTGCCGTCTGCCGAACCGAACACGGAAGGGCCGAGAGCATCGTGGCGACCAAGGCCGAGCAGGCCTACCAGGTGGCTGTCGAGCGCCAGAAGGCGGCGCAGGCAGCCGGCACCTACGACCTGAACGACCTCCCCGGCGGGCTCGCCAGCCCCGCCGCGGCGATCCGCATCGGCAAGACCCCCAAGCAGGACAAGGTGCTCAAGGGCAACGGCAAGTCGATCTCGGCCGTCGCCAAAGTGCAGCCTGGGGCGGCACTGGCCGTGTTCGGCCGTCCGGAGTCGCGGTGGGCCATGGCGTACTGGCGGCGCACCGGTGGGAACGCGACGATGACCGAGCTGCTGTCGTATGCACGGCAGCTGGTGGGCCGCACCCCCGACGGCGACTTCGTCGTCTGCCTGTGCGGCCACGCCGGCCAGGGCGCGTGCATCCCGTTGTGGGCGCCACGCGAGGAGCTGAGCCTCACCGTCCAGCCCAACGACCTCGTCCTTCGCTTCGAGGACATCGTCGAAAAGCAGTGACCGAGCCGGCGCCGCTGGACCACAAGCGCCTGCTGGAGGTCGCACAGGAGCTCGCCGACGCCGCCGACGCCGTCTCCCTGGACCACTTCGGCGGTCGCATCGACGCGGAGCTGAAGGGCGACGGTTCGCCGGTCACCGTGGCTGACCGCGCCGTTGAGACGGCCATTCGTCGCCGGCTGGCCGACCTGGATCCCGAGCATCCCGTGCTGGGCGAGGAAGAGGGAGGCCGGCTCGACCCGGCCATCCCCACCTGGGTGATCGACCCGATCGACGCGACGGCCAACTTCATGCGCGGCATCCCCGTGTACGCCACGCTCATCGCCCTTGTGGCGGGCGACCGGCCGTTGGTGGGAGTGGCGAGCGCGCCGGCGCTGGGGGAGCGGTGGGACGCCGCCCAGGGGCTCGGGGCGCGTCGCAACGGGGGCACGGTGCGCGTCAGCGCCGTCGACCGGCTCGCCGACGCGCAGGTCCTGCACGGTGGACTGGACTGGTGGCGCGGCGACGAGGCGGCCTGGGGTCGACTCGGCCGGTTGGCCGATGCCGCGGGGCGTACCCGCGGCTTCGGGGATTTCTGGATGCACCTGCTCGTCGCCGGCGGGATGGCCGAGGTGGCCGTCGAGTGCGACCTGAAACCGTGGGACGTCGCGGCCGTCCAGTGCATCGTCGCCGAGGCCGGCGGGACCATGACCTCCTACGACGGCGGGTCGCCGTTGGCCACCGGGGAGGCGCTGTCGAGTAACGGGGTCCTGCACGACCAGGTCATGGCCCTGCTGGCCAGCTAGCGCTACGGCCGCAGCGACTCGACCTCACGTTCGCACTCCTCGACGAACCGCTCGGCGTTCACGAGCCGGTCAGGCATCTTCTTGCGCTCGTCCAGAACCGCCGAGCGGCGGCGGCCGATCGCCTCGAGCACGCCTTTCGTCGTCGCGCCGATCGGGCGGGCGACCTTTCGCGGCAGGCGGTCCATCAGCTCCCTTGTCTCCGCGGCGAAGCGCTCCAAGCGCTCCTGCTCGGCCTCCAGGTATTCGCCGTAACGCAGCAGGTCGTCGCGCTCCTCACGCGCCCGCAGCAGCGTGAAGTACGCCGCGTCGTACTCGGCTCGTGCGCTCACCGCAGCGCCTTCCCCACCGCGGCCAGCTCGGCGAACAGGTACGCCTCGGCCAGGCAGGTGCGCTGCCAGTCGCCAAGATGCAGCGACTCATCGATGCCGTGCGCGCGCGTGTCGGGGTCCTCGACGCCCAGCAACAGCGCCGGGATCGGCTGGGCGGGGTCATCGGCGAACATGGTGGTGATGGGCTCGAGGAAGGGGATGGTTCCGCCCAGGCCCTGGTACACGACGGGGGTGCCGTAGGCCGCCTCGAGCGCGCGTGCCGCGGCCTCGAACGCGGGGCCCTCCGGGTCGACGAGAAACGGGGGAGCGGCCGCGCCGGGGGTCACCTGTGCGGGCAGCCCCCATGGGACGTTGCTGCTCAGGTGTTCGGCCAGCAGGCGGCTGGCGCGCTGCGGGTCCTGACCGGGTGCAAGCCGCACCGTCACGCGGGCGCGCGCAGTCGGGACGATGGTGTTCGACGCGGTGGCGACCGATGGGGCGTCGATGCCGATCACGGTGACGGCCGGCCGCATCCACAGCAGCTCGAGCGGGTGCGCGTCCGGGTCGCCTGCCAGCGACGCGGTGTCCGCAACCCCGGCCTCGGCGCGGAACCGGTCGATGTCGAAGTCCACGGCGGACAGCCGGGCCCGCTCCTGGGTTGTGGGGCGGCGGACGTCGTCGGTGAAGCCGGGGATCGCGATGCTGCCCGAGTCGTCGGTCAGGCCGGCGAGCAGCTTCAGCAAGGCCGTGAGGGGTTCGGCGACCGGCCCGCCGTACATCCCCGAGTGCAGTGCGTGGTCCAGCCCGCGGATCTCGACGTCGCACTCGACCAGCCCACGCAGCAGATACGTCAGGCCGGGCACGCCGATCTGCCAGTTGTCGGTGTCGGTGACGATCACGACGTCGGCGCGCAGCACGTCACCGTAGGCGTCGAGGAACGCATCGAGGTGCTCGCTGCCGATCTCCTCCTCACCCTCGATGAACACCTTGACGTTGACCGGCAGCGAGCCTGCCGTCTGCAGCCACGCGTCGACGGCAGCCACGTGTACGAGCACGCCCGCTTTGTCGTCGGCGCTGCCCCGGCCGTACAGCCTGCCGTCGCGCTCCACCGGCTCGAATGCCGGCGACGACCACAGGGCGGCGTCGCCGGGAGGCTGGACGTCGTGGTGCGCGTACAGCAGCACCGTCGGGGCACCGTCCGCATGCAGGTGATCGGCGTACACCGCGGGATGCGCCCCGTCGATCTCCAGCAGCCGCGCGTGTTCGAACCCGCGGGCCGTCAGCAGCTCGCGGACCGCTTCGGCGCTGCGCCGAACCTGCATCGCGTCGAATCCGTCGGCGCTGACGCTGGGGATGCGGACGAGCGCGTCGAGGTCTTGACGGTGCTGGGACATCCGGCGGTCGAGGGCGTCGGCAAGCTGCTGGTGCTCCATAGCCGGCCAGGCTATGCGCATAGCCTGACGTCGATGCGACATCCCGGCGCCAAACGGTCACGGTTCCCCGACGCGAACCTGCTGCCCGGGGACCAGCCGTTCGCACGCGGGGCGGACTACCGCACCGAAACACTCGTCGACGCCTACCGGCACGGCATCTTCCCCTGGCCGTACGACGACGGCGAGGTCTACTGGTGGTCGCCGGAC
The DNA here is from genome assembly GCA_035540515.1 of Egibacteraceae bacterium. Classification (GTDB taxonomy): domain Bacteria; phylum Actinomycetota; class Nitriliruptoria; order Euzebyales; family Egibacteraceae; genus WHTG01. The sequence continues at coordinate 14,184 of DATLGM010000391.1, forward strand.
CCTCGGGCGATCATCGAGCTCGACGCACTCCGGGTGTCGCGCAGCCTGCGCCAGACGCTACGGCGCGAAGGCTGGACCTTCACCTACAGCACGGCGTTCGACCGGGTCGTGCAGGAGTGCGCGCGGGCGCGAGGTGCGCTCACGTGGATCACCCCCGAATACGCAGCCGGCTACGGGGCGCTGCACCGCGCCGGATTCGCGCACAGCGTCGAGGTGTGGGCGGGGGAGGAGCTGGTCGGCGGTCTGTACGGCGTGACCGTCGGCGGGGTGTTCACGGGGGAGTCCATGTTCCACCGGCGCACTGACGCGTCGAAGGCGGCGCTTGTGGCGCTGCGCGACCGCATGCGTGCGTGCGGCTTCGGGTTCATCGACGCGCAGCTGCCGACGGCGCATCTGCTGTCGATGGGGGCCTCGGTCGTTCCAAGAGCGGAGTTCCTGCGGCGACTCGGCGAGCAGGTCGTCCGCCCCGTGAGGCTGATCTGACGGCGAAGGTCAGGCGTCGTGACGCTCGGCGAGGATCAGGTCGTCGCTGACCGGGTGGGACAGCACCCAGCCCTCAGCGGCGGCCTCCTCGACCTTCTCGGCCATGCCGCGCAGACGGGCCGCCGCGTCGGCCAGCGAGGTGGCGCCGTCGAGCAACCCGCCGATCCCCACCAGCGCGTGCCGTCGCACGTCATCGTGCGGCAGGACCGGTGAGCCCTCGCCGATGCAGACGCATTCGCCGAACGTGTTGGTCAGCACGCCGTAGCGCACGCCGGCGGCCGCACCCGCCGAGCGCAGCTGCACGCGGATGAGCAGCTCCATCGGTCCCGTCACGGCCCCGCGGTGCCAGACCAGCTCGCCGTCGTCATCCAGGGAGACCATCGGGACATCTTCGAAGCCGGCGCCTTCCGGCTTGAAGAACTCGACCTCGTCGTCCTCGCTCCACGGCGTGAGTACCACCAGGTCCTCGTCGCGTCGCCCGAAGCGGGCGACCGCGGTGACCGCGGCGAGCAGCTCGGCGTCGGCCGGGCCCAAAGGCACATGGCGGGAGAGATTGACGGGCTCGTCGACCAGAACGACGTAGCGACCGCCGGCGTCGGTGGTCTCCACGACCAGCGCGGGACGGTCAGCAGACGCCTCGGCGAGGTGCTCACGTTCCTCGGGGGCGAGCTCGGACAGCTCGCCGGACGGCTGGATCTCGGGATGGGCCAGCACGAGGTCGCCGTTGGCCGCCTTGAGCAGACGGTAGGTCGCGACCCCGTCGTCGTCGACGTGGGCGAGGTCCGGCAGGCTGCTGTCGCTCACGGGCAATCTCCTCGAACGGGACGCGAGGGACGCTACACGCTGACCGCCCCGACAAGGCTCAGGGCCAGCCCCGCGACCGCCCCGACACCCAAGGTGGGAAGGACGCCCCATCGCAGCCGGAAGATGCACAGGGCAGCCGCTGCGACGATTGCCACGGCGGCGATGTCCACCGAGGCGATGTCCGGGACGAGCAGGCGAACACCAAAGCGCCGCACGGCTTCGACGTCGCCGAAGACGGTGTGGACCGCGAACCACACCGCGAGGTTCAAGATCACCCCGACGACGGCGGCCGTGATGGCTGACAGTGCGTTGCCCAGGGCGCGGTTGCCGCGCAGCCGCTCGATGAAGGGTGCGCCGGCAAAGATGAAGAAGAAGCAGGGAGTGAACGTGACCCAGACGGTCAGCAGTGAGCCGGCGACCGCGGCGGCGAGTGGGGGTAGGGCCCCTGGGTTGCGGTAGGAAGCCACGAACGCCACGAACTGGACGACCATGATCAACGGGCCCGGCGTGCTCTCGGCCATCCCGAGCCCGGTCAGCATCTCCCCGGGGCGCAGCCAGCCGTAACCGGTCACCGCAGCCTGCGCGACGTACGCCAAGACCGCATACGCGCCGCCGAAGGTGACGACCGCCGTCTTGGAGAACAGCGTTGCCTGCTGCGTGAAGACGCTGTCGCCGCCCAACAACATGGCGACGGCGGCGACGGGCGTCGCCCACAACACCAGGCACGCGGCCGCCGCCAGCAGCGCAGACCGGGCGGCGCCGCGCGTCAGCCGTTCCCCTTCGTCATGGATGTGGGCGCGCTCGGTCTCGGCGGTGCGCTGGCTATGGTCCGGCATGGCGGTGGTGGCCCGTCGGCCGGCGATCAAGCCGATGACGCCGGCGCCCAGGACGATCAGGGGGAAGGGCACCTCGAGAAAGAAGATCGCCACGAACGCCGTCGCGGCGACGGCGATGTGGAAGCGGCTGCGCAGCGCGCGCCGCCCGATGCGGACGACGGCCTGGACCACGACCGCGATGACAGCGGCCTGCAGGCCGAACAACAGGCCCGCGACAGGCCCCACGCCGGCCAGCAGCACGTACGCCACGGACAGGCCCAGGATGGCAACGATCCCAGGCACCACGAACAGCACGCCGGCCACGACACCGCCGACGACGCCGTGCATCAGCCAGCCGATGTAGATGGCGAGCTGCTGTGCCTCGGGGCCGGGCAGCAACATGCAGTAGTTCAGCGCGTGCAGGAACCGCTGCTCGCTGATCCAGCGACGCTCGTCGACCAGGAACCGGTGCATGACGGCGATCTGCCCCGCAGGCCCACCGAAGCTGTTGAGCGCCACCAGCGCCCAGACCTTGAACGCCTCACGCCGGGAGACGCCGTGGTCGACGCCGGCGGCGCCGAGCGGGGCAGGGGAGGGGACGGGCACCGCGGCAATCTAGCCGCCAGCTGGCTGTCCGAACGCAGCGGTGGGGGACAGCGGGCGTGTCCCCGTGGCACGATGCAGCCGTTGACCCCAGCCGTTCATCCTGCCGACAGCCACGACGTGATCCGTGTCCGAGGCGCCCGGGGGAACAACCTCAAGGACGTCAACCTTGAGATCCCCAAGCGCCGCCTGACGCTCTTCACGGGGGTGTCGGGCTCGGGGAAGAGCTCGCTGGTGTTCGACACGATCGCCGCGGAGTCACAGCGGCTGATCAACGAGACGTACAGCGCCTTCGTCCAGGGTTTCATGCCGACGCTCGCCCGGCCGGACGTCGACGTGCTCGAAGGGCTCACCACGGCGATCCTGGTCGACCAGGAGCGAATGGGTGCCAACGCCCGCTCGACCGTCGGGACCGTGACCGACGCCAACGCCATGCTGCGCATCCTGTTCAGCCGACTCGGCCAGCCGCGCATCGGCCCGCCGAGCGCGTACTCGTTCAACGTGCCCTCGGTGAAGGCCAGTGGCGCCATCACCATCGAGCGCGGCGCAAAGACCAAGAGCGAGAAGGCCACCTTCACGCGACTGGGCGGCATGTGCCCGCGGTGCGAGGGGATGGGCAACGTCAGCGACATCGACCTGACCGCCCTGTACGACGACAGCAAGTCGCTCAACGAGGGCGCACTGACCATCCCCGGCTACAGCATGGAGGGTTGGTACGGCCGCATCTACCGCGGCTGCGGGTACTTCGACCCGGACAAGCCGATCCGCGCGTTCACCAAGCGCGAGCTGCACGACCTGCTGTACCGCGAGCCGACCAAGATCAAGGTCGAGGGGATCAACCTGACCTACAGCGGCCTGGTCCCGCAGATCCAGAAGTCGTACCTGTCCAAGGACATCGACGCCCTGCAGCCGCACATCCGCGCGTTCGTGGAGCGTGCCGTCACGTTCCAGACGTGCCCGGAGTGCGATGGCACGCGACTGAGCCCCGAAGCGCGCTCGTCGACGATCGACGGCAAGCACATCGGTGATGTGTGCGCGATGCAGATCAGCGACCTCGCCGAGTGGCTTCGCGCACTCGACGAGCCGTCGGTTGTCCCGCTGCTCGCCGGGCTGCAGCACCTGGTGGACTCGTTCACCCGCATCGGTCTGGGCTATCTCAGCCTCGACCGGCCCTCGGGCACCCTGTCGGGGGGAGAGGCGCAGCGCACAAAGATGATCCGCCACCTCGGCTCGTCGCTGACCGATGTGACCTATGTCTTCGACGAGCCGAGCATCGGGTTGCACCCGCACGACATCCAGCGGATGAACGATCTGCTGACCCAGCTGCGTGACAAGGGCAACACCGTGTTGGTGGTCGAGCACAAGCCCGAGGTCATTGCGATCGCCGACCACGTCGTCGACCTCGGTCCTGGCGCCGGCACCGCAGGAGGCGAGGTGGTGTACGAAGGCACAGTCGAAGGGCTGCGCGCCGCCGACACCGTGACCGGCCGCCATCTGGACGACCGCGCCGCGCTCAAAGACAAGGTGCGGACGTCCAACGACGCGATCGCCATCCGTGGCGCGAACCTGAACAACCTGCGCGACGTCGACGTGGACATCCCGCTGGGCGTGCTCGTCGTCGTGACCGGCGTCGCTGGATCGGGCAAGAGCTCGCTGATCCACGGGTCGCTCGCTCCGCGCGAGGAGGTTGTTGTCGTCGACCAAGCCGGGATCAAAGGCTCCCGGCGCAGCAATCCCGCGACGTACACCGGCGCGCTCGAGCCCATCCGCAAGGCGTTCGCAAAGGCCAACGGAGTCAAGCCGGCCCTGTTCAGTGCCAACTCCGAGGGCGCCTGCCCGGCGTGCAACGGCGCCGGCGTCATCTACACCGAGCTGGGATTCATGGACACCGTCGCGACACCGTGCGAGGAGTGTGAGGGCAAGCGGTTCCAGGCTGCGGTCTTGGACTACCGCCTGGCCGGCCGCACCATCGCCGACGTGCTTGACCTGCCGGTCGACGAGGCGGTGGCGTTCTTCGGCGACGACGCCAAAACGCCCGCCGCGCACATGATCCTGCAGCGTCTGGCGGCTGTGGGCTTAGGTTATGTCAAGTTGGGACAGCCGTTGACGACCCTGTCCGGCGGAGAGCGGCAGCGGCTGAAGCTGGCCACACGCATGGCAGACAAGGGCGGCGTCTACGTCCTGGACGAGCCGACCGTCGGTCTGCACCTCGCAGACGTCGACCAGCTGCTCGGACTGCTCGACCGTCTCGTCGACGACGGCAAGTCGGTCGTGGTCATCGAGCACCACCAGGCAGTCATGGCCCACGCCGACTGGATCATCGACCTGGGTCCTGGCGCGGGCCACGACGGCGGTCGGGTGGTGTTCGAGGGGACGCCCGCCGACCTCGTCGCCGCCCGGTCCACGCTGACAAGCGAGCACCTGGCCGCCTACGTCGGCGCCTGATGCACATGGACTCACGATAATGTCCATTATGTAAAGTAACTCGGGCGGCGGGGTCCCCTCTCCACCGTGGCCGAAGGGACAGGGGCAGACCTCGGTGTGACCTGCGTTGTTCGGGGATCATCCCCCCGTGGTGCTGAGCCTGTTCCGCGCGTCACCCGCTGACGACTTCGCGGCGGTCGTGTCGGCCGCGCGCGCCGGCGCTGACTGGGGCTGGCTGGCGTTGTACGAAACGGTGCGCCCGGCGGCTCGTCGCCACCTGCGAGGACCCCGCCGCGCGGCTGACGCAGCCGTGGCTGACGCCATCGCACAGGTGGCCGCAGTCGGTCTGGAGCGCTTCCAGGGCGACGCCGATGACTTCCGTCGGCTCGTGATCGGCATCGCAACGCACGAGCAGCAACGCGTGGCGGACACTGCTGTCCCCCGCCGGCAGGAAACTTCGGCGGCGACGAACGTCGTGGCGGCGCCGGCGCTGTGGCGTGTCTTCGTGGTGGCGCTCGCGATGTGGGCCGTCGTGGCCGCGGTGGCGGTCGTGCTGGTTGCCGCCGGGATGTCCGGCTAACGGGTGGCTTGCGCGCTGTGACCCCTCGACGGTGATTCCGGGGGGCCCCAGGCTCGGCCATACTCCCGCGCATGAGCAGTCAGAAGGTTGCGGTGGTCACCGGCGGGTCCAGCGGCATCGGCGCCGCGACGGGCGCGGCGTTGGCCGCCCAGGGCTGGACCGTCGTGCTGGTCGCCCGGGGCGCGGAGGCACTGCGCGACGTGGGCGACCGGATCGCCGCCGCCGGCGGTCATGCCGTCGTCGAACCGCTCGACGCTTCCGACGGTGAGGCCGTCGTGGCCATGGCCGAGCGGGTCACGAACACCTATGGGGTCCCGGACGCGATCGTCAACTCCGCCGGCGCGGGACAGTGGCGGTTCATCGAGGAGACGCCGCCGGCGATGGCGGAGCAGATGATGAGCGCGCCGTACTTCGCCGCCTACAACACCACACACGCGTTCATGGTGCCGATGCTGGAACGACGGCGGGGCGTGATCGTCCACGTCGGCTCCCCCGCGTCGCTCGGGCCATGGCCCGGGGCGACGGCGTACACCGCGGCCCGGTGGGCGTTGCGCGGCCTGCACGAGGCGCTTCGCCAGGACCTGATCGGCACCGGACTGCATTCGTGCCACGTGATGTTCTCGATCGTTTCCAGCGCGTACTTCGACACCAACGAGGTCACCGACGACGTGTTGCCGCCCCTGGGCAAGCGGATCCCGCCGATCTCACCGCGCGAGTGCGCCGAGATCATCGTGCGGACCATCGCCAAGCCGCGGCCGCAGGTGCTGCACCCGCCGGCGCTGCGCCGGCTGTACCGCCAGTACCAGCTGATGCCCGCCATCGGGCGACGGGCCGTCGCCTGGGGCGCGCGCCGCCACTGAACCGGGTCAGGCGGAGCCGAAGGTGGTGTCGGGCCGCCCCTTCGCCCACGTCCAGGCGTACTCGGCGTCCTCGCTGTCCAACGCCGCCGGTCCCAGGTGCAGCGGACGGAAGGTGTCGACCATGACGGCCAGCTCGTCGGTGGCCTCTTTGCCGATCGACGCCTCGACCGAGCCGGGCTGCGGGCCGTGGGTGAACCCCGACGGGTGCAGGCTGATCGACCCCAGCTCGATGCCCGCGCCCTTGCGGCTCATGAAGTCCCCGCCGACGTAGAACAGCATCTCGTCGCTGTCGACGTTGGCGTGGTTGTACGGGGCCGGGATCCCCTCGGGGTGGTAGTCGAACTTGCGCGGGACGAAGCTGCAGATGACGAAGTTGGGGCCCTCGAACGTCTGATGCACCGGGGGCGGCTGGTGCACACGCCCGGTGATCGGCTCAAAGTCGCCGATGTTGAACACATAGGGGTACAGATGCCCGTCCCACCCGACCACGTCGAAGGGATGGTGGGCATACGTGAATCGCGTCAGGCCGGTGCGGTGCCGTACCAGGACGTCGACGTCCTCCTCGTCGACCAGGAGTGGCTCCGCAGGGCCGCGCAGGTCGCGTTCGCAAAACGGCGCGTGCTCGAGGAACTGACCGCGCTGCGACAGGTACCGCTTGGGCGGGGCGACGTGACCGGACGCCTCGATGACCATCGCGCGCAGCGGCTCGTCTCCGGTGACGACCCACTGGTGCGTGGTCGAGGTCGGGATGACGACGTAGTCCCCCTGTCCGACGTCCAGCGCCCCGTAGACCGACTCGAACCGGGCGGTGCCCGACTCGATGTAGACGACCTCGTCGCCGATGGCGTTGCGGTACAGCGGGCTGGGCTGGTCCGCGGCGACGTAGGAGATGCGCACGTCGTCGTTGGCCATCAGCAGCTGCCGCGCGTCGACCACGTCACCTCCCACCTTCAGCGCGTGGGTGCGCAGGTGCCGCGGCTTGAGCGGATGGTTCGGCGTCAGCGGGTCGGGTTCCCGCTCGACCGCCTCGGCGGCGGTGATCGCTGTGGGGATGTGGCGGTGGTACAGCAGCGCCGAGTCGGAGCTGAACCCCTCGACGCCCATCAGCTCCTCGGCGTACAGACCCCCATCGGGCTTGCGGAACTGGGTGTGCCGCTTGTGCGGGACCTCACCGACTCGCCGGTAGTACGGCATGCACGCTCCTGGCCTCGACGTCGACGCCTCAGGGTACGGGAACGCCCGTCACGATGTGGTTGCGCAGCACGCCGATCCCCTCGACTTCCAGCTCAACGACGTCACCGGCCTGGAGCCACGGGTAGCGGTCCTCGCCATGGGTCAGCGACAGCTCCAAGATGCACCCTGTGCCCACCGTGCCCGATCCGATGATGTCACCGGCACGGACGACGCTGTCCCGTGAGGCGTAGGCCAGCAGCGACGGGAACGGATGGTGGATGTCAGCCAGCTCACCGCGTGACCACTCCTGGCCGTTGACGCGCGCCACCATCGCCGCGGAGGGACGGTCCGGCGAGCCGCCCATCTCGTCGGGCGTGACCAGGTACGGCCCCAGCGCCGAGGCGAAGTCCTTGCCCTTGGCGGGGCCCAGGCCCAGCGCCATCTCCCGGCGTTGCAGGTCCCGTGCGGAGAAGTCGTTGAAGATCGTGTACCCCACGATGGCGTCCAGGGCCTCGCGCTCGTCGAGGTCGCGTGCGTCGACGCCGACGACCGCCGCCACCTCCAGCTCGTAGTCCAGCGCCTGGGTCCGCGGGACGGTCACCGCCTCGTCGGGGCCCACCACGGTGTGCGGGTTGGAGAAGTAGAACACCGGCAGGTCGTACCAGTCGGGGTGCATCTGCAGCCCCCTCCCCCGCCGCGCCGTCGCGACGTGCTGCTCGAACGCGTAGAAGTCGCGGATGGCGGGCGGCCGTCGGATCGGCGCGACCAGCTGCACGGACGACTCGGGCACCGGGTCCGCGATGGGCAGCGGCGTCTGACGGCGGCGTGCGAAGTTGACGACAGCCGCGTCGCCCTCGCCACCCTTGCCGATGCGGGCGACCGCCACCAGCCCGTCGGCGGTGACCTCACCGACGTATTCGGTGCCGCCTCGGTCGCGCCACCGCGCGAGCTTCATGGCTGCGTGCCTTCCTCTAGGGTGAGACGTCATGATGCCGGTTGACCAGGCCCTGGCCGTGCTGCGCGACCGCGACGCCGTTCGGCGACTGCACGACCGGGATCCGTCGTTGTGGTCCGACGACGCCGAGGATCAGCGGGTGGTCGCCAACCGGCTGGGGTGGCTCGACACCGCCCCGGCGTCGGACGAGGTGCTACGACGGCTGGCCGAGGTGCAGGCCACCGTGCCGGAGCACGACCACCTCGTCCTGGCCGGTATGGGCGGGTCGAGCCTGGCTCCCGAGGTGTTCAGCAGAGTCCTGCACGGCAATGCGGTGCGCTTCTCGCTGCTGGACTCGACCCATCCCGACGCCGTGACCGGCGTGCTGGACACCGCCGACCCCACGCGAACGATCGCGATCGTCGCGAGCAAGTCGGGTTCGACCGAGGAGACCGCCTGCTTCGGCTCCCGCGCGTCCTCGCTGCTGCCGCCCGAACGCCTCGTGGCCATCACCGACGAGGGTTCGCAGCTGCATCACGCCGCCCAGACGGCGCGCTGGGGCGCGGTCGTGCTGAACCCGGCGGACATCGGCGGGCGGTACTCGGCGCTGTCGATGTTCGGCGCCGTCCCGGCGGCGTTGGTGGGTGTGCCCGTCGAACGAGTGTGGCAGCACGCCGGCACCATGCTCGACTCCTGCCGTGCCGACGTGGACGGCAACCCGGCCGCGCAGCTGGCGGCGTTCATCGCGGGCCATGCGGTGGCAGGTCGGGACAAGATGACGCTGTTGGCTCCCACCGAGCTGGCGCCGCTGGGTGACTGGGTCGAGCAGCTGGTCGCCGAGTCCACCGGGAAGCTGGGCAAGGGCATCGTCCCGGTGGTCGGCGAGCCAGCCGACGAACCGGAGGTGTACGGCGACGACCGCGCGTTCGTCGTCCTCCGGCTTGGAGCAGACACGCCCTTGGGCGTCGACGCTCTGCGGGCCGCCGGCCACCCGGTCTTCGTGATTGACGTCGACGACCGCGACCACCTCGGCGCCGAGTTCGTCCGCTGGGAGGTCGCGACCGCCCTCGCGGCGGTCGTGTTGGGCGTGAATCCGTTCGACGAGCCCAACGTGGCGGAGTCCAAGGCCAACACCGTCGCGGTGCTGTCCCAGGTGCGCGAGGGCACCGCCTTGCCCGAACCCGAACACGGCGACGTCGGCGGGCTGCTGTTTCAGCTGCGTCCCGGTGATTACGTGAGCATTCAGGCGTACCTGGCGCCCACCCCTGAGCACGCAGACGCGCTGCTGCGGATGCGGACGTTCATCCGCAACCTGTCCCGGTCCGCCACCACCGTGGGATGGGGCCCGCGGTTCCTGCACTCGACCGGCCAGCTGCACAAAGGCGGGCCCGACAACGTTGTTGCGCTCCAGATCGTCGACACCCCGATCGGCGGGCCGGCCATCCCCGACCGACCGTACGACTTCGCCACGCTGATCCGAGCACAGGCCCTGGGCGACCTGCGCAGCCTGCGGGACAAGGGCCGGCGCGTCACCCAGGTGGGTCTGCACGAAGGCGGCCTGGAGCAGCTGGTCTCCGAGGTCGAGGCCGCCCTGCGGTAAGCGGTGTAGCGTCTGCATGTGGCGCGCGTGACGGTGTCGGCCGACCGGTTCGTCCAGGGGGACGTCCCGCGCCTGTGCGCGAAGACCGGCGGCCCAGCGGCCACCGGCATGGCCGTCCATGCGTCCTACACCCCACCCTGGACGTTGCTTCTGCTGCTGTTCGGCATCATTCCGTACTTCGTTGCCGCGTACTTTGCGACGGAGACAACAACGGGCACGGTGCTGATCTCACGAAGAGCCGCAGAGCGATTCGACATGGCGCGCACCACATCCCGCGTGGGGCTGACCGTGACCGTGTTGGCTGTGGCGGCCGTGCTGGTAACCGGTGATCAACAGTGGCTCTGGTCGCGGGTGCCGGCGCCGTGGCCGCCGTCGCCGCGTACATCGGCACCTTTGTGTTCTCCGTGGGGGCCGTACTGGATGGCGAGTCGGTTCAGCTCCGCCGCGTGCACCCAGCCTTTGTCCTGGCCATCAAGGAGACAGAGGTGCCGCTGCGCGACGGCACGGCGCATAGTGCCCCGACATAGGCTGGGCGCATGCCCAACGAGACCATCTCCGTGCCCGAGATCCACTGCGACCACTGCAAGCAGTCGATCGAGGGCGCCCTCAACCCGCTGCCGGGTGTCGACCTGGCAACGGTCGACGTTGCGCAGCGCACCGTCACCGTCGAGTACGACCAGTCCTCCATCAGCCGCGACGACATCGTCGGCGCCATCCAGGACCAGGGCTACGAAGTCCCTGCCTAGCACGTGAGCACCACCCAGCAACCGCGCGAGCAGACCCTCGACTTCGATGTCGAGGGGATGACCTGCGGTTCCTGCGCCGCGCGGGTGCAGCGCATCCTGGCCCGGCAGGAGGGCGTCACGACGGCCGAGGTCAACCTGGCCACAAACCGCGCCCACGTCGTGGCGCAGCCGGAGGTCGACGTGCAGGCGCTGGCGGCCGCCGTGCACAAGATCGGCTACGAGCTGCACGAACCTGCGCCGGCCCAGGACGACGACCGCGCCGTCGATGAGGACCGTGCTCGCCGGGCGTGGCTGCGCCGGGTGGTCATCGCCTGGCCGCTGTCATTGGTCGTGCTGTGGCTGTCGATGTTCGCGGGCGAGGAGGCCATGGGGGACCCGACCGTGCGGTGGACGCTGCTCGTGCTCACCACCCCCGTCCAGTTCTACGTCGGCTGGCCGTTCCTGCGGGAGGCAGCGCGTCGGGCCAGGACCCTGTCGGCCAACATGGACACGCTCATCGCGATGGGCACATCGGCCGCGTACTGGTACTCGGTCTGGGCACTGCTGACGCACACCCACGAGCTGTACTTCGAGGTCGCCGCGCTGGTCATCGCCTTCCTCGTGTTGGGCCGCTACTTCGAGGCCCGGGCAAAGGGTCGGGCAGGTGCAGCGATCCGCGCGCTGCTGGAGCTCGGGGCGAAGCAGGCGCGCGTCGTCCGCGACGAGGTCGAGACGATGGTCCCCATTGAGGAGGTGATCGTCGGCGACCTCCTGCGTGTCCGCCCCGGCGAGAAACTGCCGGTCGACGGGGAGGTCGTCGACGGCAGCAGCGCCGTCGACGAGTCGATGCTCACCGGCGAGTCGATGCCCGTGGACAAGGCGGTCGGCGACCGCGTCGCCGGCGCCACCGTCAACACCAGCGGCGCCCTGACGATCCGTGCGACCGCGGTCGGCTCCCAGACCGCGCTGGCGCAGATCGTGGCGCTGGTGGAACAGGCGCAGTCGGGCAAGGGCCACGTCCAGCGGCTGGCGGACCGGGTGTCCTCGGTGTTCGTGCCGGCCGTGATGGTTGTGGCGCTCGTCACGCTGATGGGGTGGGTGATGCTCGCTGGGGATCCGGGGCGCGGCCTGCTCAGCGCCGTCGCGGTGCTCATCATCGCGTGCCCCTGCGCGCTGGGCCTGGCGACGCCGACGGCGATCATGGTCGGAACCGGCCGGGGCGCCGACCTGGGAGTTCTGATCAAAAGCGTCGACGTCCTGGAGCGCACGCGGGACATCACGACGGTCGTGTTCGACAAGACGGGCACGCTCACGCGCGGCGAGATGTCGCTGACCGACGTCGTCGCCGCCGATGGGGAGGCGACCGGCCTCCTCGCACGGGCCGCCGCCGCCGAGCACGACAGCGAGCATCCCATCGGGCGTGCGGTCGTCGGCGCTGCGACGGATCAGGGCATCCAGCTCGCTCGTCCCGGCGGCTTCGCATCTGTGGCGGGGCAGGGTGTACGGGCCCGCGTCGACGGCACCGAGGTGTGGGTGGGCCGGCGCAAGCTCATGGCCGAGGCGGGGCTGGTGCTGCCGGCACCTCTCGATGACACGGCCGAACGTCTGGAGGCCCAGGGCCGCACCGCGGTCTTCGCCGGTTGGGACGGCGAGGTCCGCGGCGTCCTGGGGGTCGCCGACACCTTGAAGGACGGCGCCGCCGACACGGTTCGGCGGCTCCACGCCATGGGGCTGCAGGTCGCCATGATCACCGGCGACAACGCCCGGACGGCCGAGGCAATCGCGGCTCAGGTCGGCATCGACCGCGTGCTGGCCGAGGTGCTGCCTGCCGACAAGGTCGCGGAGGTCCGGCGGCTACAGCACGAGGGGGACGTCGTGGCCATGGTCGGCGACGGTGTCAACGACGCCCCAGCGCTGGTGCAGGCCGACCTCGGCATCGCGATCGGGACGGGCACGGATGTCGCCATCGAGTCGTCCGACCTCACGTTGCTGCGCAGTGATCTCGATGGCGTGCCGACCGCGATCGCCTTGTCGCGGCGCACCTACCGGACGATCGTGCAGAACCTGGGCTGGGCCTTTGCCTACAACACCGCCGCCATCCCCCTCGCGGCGCTCGGGCTGCTCAACCCAATGATCGCCGGCGCGGCGATGGCGTTCTCGTCGGTCAGCGTCGTCACCAACTCCCTGCGCCTGCGTCGCTTCTCCGGCTGAGCCCGGGCGCCGGCGCTTCCGCGAACTTTCGCGGATATGGCCTGTACAGCGGGATGCGGCTGCGTAGGATCCACCGGCACACGGGGGCCGGCGGGTCGAGGAAAGGGCAACGGTGCTCTCGGTGCAGAACCTGGAGGTCGTCTACAACGACGTCATCTTGGTCCTGCGAGGCGTCAGTCTCGACGTGCCCAAGGGCAAGATCGTCGCTCTCCTCGGTGCAAACGGCGCAGGCAAGACGACCCTGCTGAGGGCCATCACCGGCCTGCTGGACGTCCATGACGGTGAGATCACCAAAGGCCGCGTGACCCTCGACGGCCAGCCGGTGCACCGCCTCTCCCCCGCCAAGCTCGTCAGCCTCGGCATCAAGCAGGTGTTGGAGGGCCGGCGCATCTTCGCGGAGTTCACCGTCGAGGAGAACCTGCGCGTCGGCGCCCATCGCAACCCGCGGGCACTGAAGGACAACCTCGAGCGGATCTACGGACTGTTCCCGGTCCTCAAAGAGCGCCGACGGGCGACCGCCGGCTACCTGTCCGGTGGCGAGCAGCAGATGCTGGCCATGGGTCGGGCACTGGTGAGCGACCCCCAGTACCTGCTGCTGGACGAACCCAGCCTGGGCTTGGCACCGCTGCTGGTACAGCAGATCCGCGACCTCATCGTCGAGATCAACGCGCAGGGCACCACGGTCTTGCTCGTCGAGCAGAACGCAACGATGGCCCTGTCCATCGCGCAGCACGGCTACGTGATGGAGACCGGCAAGATCGTGATGGACAAACCAGCCGAGCAGCTGCTGGCCGACGACGACGTCCGCGAGTTCTACCTGGGTCTGCGGGACGAAGGCGCTGCGAAGTCCTACCGGGACGTCAAGCACTACAAGCGCCGCAAGCGGTGGCTGTCGTGACCAGCGACGCCGTGCTCGTGTTCGACGACGTTCACCTGTCGTTCGCCGGTGTCAAGGCGATCGACGGCGTGTCCTTCACCGTGGGACCGCGAGAGCTGTTCGCCGTGATCGGACCCAACGGTGCGGGCAAGACGTCCATCTTCAACGTGCTGTCGGGGGTGTACCGCCCGCAGCAGGGCATCGTGCGCTTCCTCGGGCGCGACATCCTCGGGCGACGACCCGACGACATCGCGGCCATGGGCCTGGCCCGCACGTTCCAGAACATCGAGCTGTTCGAGAACCTCACGGTCATCGACAACCTCATGCTGGGCCGCCACCAGCACGTCAGGTACGGCTTCTTGTCAGCGCTGTGGTGGCTGGGCAAGGCCCGGGCCGACGAGCTCGCACACCGTGCGGTGGTCGAGGAGATCATCGACTTCCTCGAGATCGAGCAGTACCGGGCGTTCCCCGTCGGGCTGCTCCCCTACGGCGTCCAGAAGCGCGTCGAGCTGGGCCGGGCGTTGGCGATGGAACCCAAGCTGTTGCTGCTCGACGAGCCGGTTGCCGGCATGAACGTCGAGGAGACCGAGGACATGGCCCGCTTCATCCTGGACATCCGCGACGAGCTGGACATCCCGATGATCCTGGTCGAGCACGACATGGCGCTGGTGATGGACCTCGCCGACCGGGTGCTGGTCGTGGACTTCGGAGCGCCGATCGCGACCGGTCCCCCAGCCGAGGTGCAGCGCAACCCCGACGTCATCCGCGCCTACCTGGGTGAGGAGCACGCCGTCATGGAGGGCACGCAGTGAGCACCACGCTGGAGCCGGCCGCCCCCGTCGTCACGACCACGACCATCGCGTCGCGTGTCCGCCGATGGGCGGACGACGCACCGGACGCCGTCGCGATGCGGGAGAAGGACCTGGGGATCTGGCGGGAGGTCACCTGGCGCCAGTACTGGGACACGGTGGTCGACGTGGCCAACGGCCTGCTCGCGCTTGGCGTCAAGCCCGGTGACCGCGTCGCGATCCACTCCGAGAACCGGCGCGAGTGGCTGTACGCCGACGTCGCGACCGTGGCGGTGCGTGGCATCACCATGGGGCTGTACCCGACGAACCCGCCGGCCGAGGTCCAATACCTGCTGGCGAACTCGGGATCGAAGATCCTCATCGCCGAAGACCAGGAGCAGGTCGACAAGGCGCTGGCCGTCGCCGACACGCTGCCGGACCTGGAGCGGATCGTCTACATCGAGCCGCGCGGCGTCCGGCGTCACTACGACGACCCGCGGCTGCTGTTCTGGGACGACCTGCTGGAGATGGGGCGCCGCCACCGGACAGAGCACCGCGACGCTGTCGAGGCCCGCATGGCGGACGCGCAGCCCGATGACATCATGACCCTGATCTACACGTCGGGGACGACTGGGCCGCCCAAGGGGGCGATGCTGTCCGTCGCCAACGTCGAGTTCGCGATCAGCGTGGCCGTCGAAGGCGGCGGATTGACGGACCCTCCGCCCAGCCGCGACGACGTGACGCTGTCGTACCTGCCACTGTCGCACGTCGCCGAGCGGCTGTTCACCGTGTGGTTCAACGCCGCCGTCGGCGTGCAGGTCAACTTCGCCGAGTCCATCGAGACGGTGCAGGCCAACCTGCGCGAGATCCAGCCGACGATCCTGTTCGGCGTGCCGCGCATCTGGGAGAAGATCCTGGCCGGCGTCAACATCAAGCTGGCCTCGGCCTCCCGGCTGAAGCGGGCGAACTCCGCGATCTGGATGAAGGTCGCGGATCGCATCGGACAGACGCTGGTGCGCACGGGCGGCAACCACACCCCGGCAACGCGGGTGATGTACGCCGTGGGCTGGGTGTTTCTGTACCGCGCGCTGCGGGATCGCCTCGGCATGCGCAAGGTGCGGTACGCCGCATCCGGAGCCGCGCCCATCGCCCCGGACATCCTCCGGTTCTTCATGGGCATCGGGATTCCGATGCACGAGGTCTACGGGATGACCGAGAACACCGCCATCGCCACGGCGAACCATCCCGGTCGGATCAAGCTCGGCACGGTCGGCGAGCCCCACGAGGGGGTCGAGCTGCACATCGACGAAGAGACCGGGGAGATCCTGACCCGGCATCCGGGCACATTCGTGGGCTACTGGCGCAACGAACAGGCGACCGCTGAGGTGATCGACGCCGACGGTTGGCTGCACACCGGCGACGTCGGCGAATGGGTGGACGGGACCCACGTCAAGATCACCGACCGCATGAAGGACATCATCATCACCGCCGGTGGCAAGAACGTCTCCCCCAGCGAGATCGAGAATGCGCTGAAGACGTCGCCGTTCATCAAGGAGGCCATCGTCATCGGCGACCGGCGCAAGTACCTCACCGCGCTGATCGGCATCGAGCTGGACACCGTCGGCGAGTGGGCACAGCGCCGGCGCCTGGGCTACACGACGTACCGGGACCTGACGGAGAAGCCGGAGGTGCTCGAGCTGGTCCAGGGCGTGGTCGACAAGGTCAACGCGCGCTTCGCCAGCGTCGAGCAGATCAAGAAGTTCCGGCTGCTGCCCAAGGAGCTCGACCATGAGGAAGGCGAGCTGACCGCCACGCAGAAGGTCAAGCGTGTGGTCGTCGCCGAACAGTTCAGCGACCTGGTGGCCACGATGTACGAGGGCAGGCAGTGACCCGCTTCGTCCAGAGCGTGGTCACCGGGTTCGGGTTCGGGTCGATCTACGCGCTGCTGGCCCTGGGGTTCGTCATCATCTACAAGTCGACCCTGGTGATCAGCTTCGCCCAGCCGTCGCTGATGGTCATCGGCGGGCTGCTGTCGTACTTCTTCGCCACGGTGCTCGGACTGAACTTCTTCTTGGCGCTGCTGTTGGCGATGGCGGCCGCGGCGCTGGTCGGCGTCATCGTCGAGCGGTCGGCGTTGCGGCCCATGATCGGCAAGCCCGTCTTCGTGGTGGCCATCATCACGATCGGCGTCGACATCGTGCTGCGCATCGTGGCCAACCGCTTCATCGGGCCGCGCCCACGGCCGGTGCGAGACCCTTGGGGGTTGTCCTCGTTGGAGATCGGCGGGGTGTTCATCCAGCAACGCTCGCTGGCGATGGTCGCCGTGACCGGTGTCGTCGTGGTGGCACTGGCCGTGTTCTTCAAGTACTCCCGCACCGGCCTGGCGATGCGCGCCACGGCGCTGGACCAGGAGACGTCGCTGGCGCAGGGCATCTCCGTCGGCACGGTGTTCGCACTGTCCTGGGCACTGGCCGGAGCCCTGGCAGCGGTCGCAGGCACCTTCGTCGGCGCCGGCTCTGGGTTGGACCAGCAGAGCTGGATCATCGCCTTGAAGGCGCTGCCAGCCATCATCCTCGGCGGTCTCGACTCCCTGCCCGGAGCCGTGATCGGGGGGCTGACCGTCGGGATCGTCGAGTCATTGGTGGCGACGTACCAGGGGCAGTACGCGCCGTGGTTGGGCGCCAACTTCTCGGTCGTCTCCCCCTACGTCATCATGCTGATCGTCCTGCTGATCCGGCCCTACGGGTTGTTCGGCACGCCGGAGGTGAAGCGGGTGTGAACCGGCCCCGTTCGGCCGGGCGCGGGCGGCCACTGCTGTACACGTCCTACGCCCAGGACATCGCGATGTTCAACACCCCTGGGAAGCGCTGGGGTGTCGCGGCCCTCTTCGCCCTGGCGCTGCTGGCGCCGTTCGCCTTCAACGACGACGTGGTCTTGATTTTGGCCCTTGCCCTGGTGGCCGCGATCGGCGCCATCGGCCTGAACCTCGTCACCGGCTACGCGGGCCAGGTGTCCCTTGGCCATGCGTTCTTCCTGGGAATAGGGACCTACGCGGGGGCGGTGCTGGGCGGCGACCCCGAGGCAACCAGGGCGCTGGCCTTCGGGTTGCCGATGGTCGTGTGGATTCCCGGCGCCGGTCTCGTCGCCGCCCTCGCAGGCCTCATCGTCGGCCCGCTCGCGACTCGCCTGCGGGGCCTGTACCTGGCGATCGTGACGTTGGGTCTGGTGTTCCTCGGCGGACACCTGTTCAAGGAGGCTCGCTTCATCACCGGCGGCATCGGTGCCGGGCGACGGGGTGCCGCACTGGACTTCTTCGGCTACCGGTTCGACCAGGCAGGCCCGCTGCTCGGGCTCGATCTCACCAGGGCGCAAAAGCAGTACGTCCTCGCCTTGGTGCTCTTGTCGATCTTCGCCGTCCTGGGACGAAACCTAGCCCGTTCGGGCGTGGGTCGGGCCTTCTCCGCGATCCGTGATCGAGACATCGCCGCCGAGGTCATCGGTGTCGGGCTGACGAAGTACAAGGTCCTCGCCTTCACCATCTCGTCGTTCTACGCGGGCGTCGCGGGCGCGGTCTTCTACTCGATCGCCGGGGTCGTCGAGCCGACGGCGTTCAACCTGCTGCTGTCCGTGCAGTACATCGCCATGATCCTCATCGGCGGGGTGGCCACCATCTCTGGCTCGATCATGGGCGCCATCTTCATCATGACGCTGGCGCGCGTAACGCAAGAGATCGCCCACTACATCCCCTACATCAGCACCCAGGCGATCGGGGGCGGGCTGATCAACGTCTTTCAGCTCGAGGCGATCCTGTACGGCTTGCTGATCATCGGATTTCTCATCTTCGAACCGCGCGGGCTGTTCGGCATCTGGTTCCGGACCAGGAACTACTGGAAGGGATGGCCGTTTTCCTATTGACGAGGCGGGCGGCGTCAGCCGCTGGTGTGAGAAAGGATCAATCGTGAGTCCCAAGAAGCGCTGGACGTACCTCCCACTGCTGCTGGTCGTGCTCGCTCTGGTCGCCGCCGGCTGCCGAGCGGCCGAACAGGAGATGCAACCGCCCGAAGACCAGGAGCAGGAACCCGCCGGCGACGATGACGCCCAGGGCGCGCAAACCGACGTTGGTGTGACCGAGGAACCCTGTCCGAACGCTGTCAACGAGGACAACGGATGCATCTACCTCGGCATCATCTCCGACCTCACGGTCGGTCCCTTCGCGCCACTGGCCGGGCCGATCACGGAGGCGCAGGCCGCGTTCTGGCGGCGGGTCAACGAGGAGGGTGGCATCGCGGGATATGACATCGACGCGACCACGTACGTCCGCGACAACGAGTTCAACGCCGAGGTGCACAACCGCGTCTTCCAGGAGATCCGGGGCGAGGTCTTGGCCTTGGCGCAGACCTTGGGGTCCTCCCCCACCCTGGCGATCCTCGACGACATGCGTGACGACAGCATCGTCGGGGCGCCCGCGTCGTGGAACAGCGCCTGGGAGTTCGAGGACGTCATCCTCGAATCTGGGGCCAACTACTGCTTCGAGTCGATGAACGGTGTCGACTGGGCGACCGAGCAGGTCGGTACGGACATCTCGCTGCTGCACATCCACTTCCCCGACGACTACGGGAACGACGCGGCTGCCGGGTCGGAGATCGCCGCGCAGGCGCACGGCATCGAGTACAGCGCACAAGAGACACCGCCGGGACGCGACCAGCAGGCAGGAGCGATCGAGGCCGTGGTGTCGCAGAGCCCTGATGTGCTGTTCATCACCACCGGACCACAGGAGATGGTCGAGATCGTCGGTCGCGCGGCGGCCCGCGGCTGGCAGGGGCTGGTCCTGGGCTCTGGGCCGACGTGGAACCCCGCGCTGTTGGGGACCGACGCCGCACCCGCTTTGGAGGCGATGTACCACCAGGTGGGACCGTGGGGCACGTGGGGAACCGACACTGCGGGACATCAGGCGATGCGTGACGCCCTCGGGGACGTCTCGGAGATCAACGACGGCTACACCGCCGGCTGGGTGTGGAGCTACCCGATGCGCGCGGCACTGGAGGCGGCTGCGGAGAACGGGGACCTCACCCGCGAGGGGCTGCTGCAGGCGGTGAGCGCCCTGACGGAGGTCGACTACGAGGGCATGCTGCCGAACGAGGCGGGGAACTACGCCGACGAACCCGAGCAGGGCGCCTTCCGCCAGAGCATCATCGCCGGTGTCGACACGGAATCTGAGACGGGCGTGAGCACCATCGAGGACTTCTTCACCGGTCCTACCGCCGAGGAGCACGCGCTCGACGGACCGTGCTACGAGCTCGGTTAGTCACCGTGCCGTAGCCGTGCCGACACCCCCGGCCAGGTAGGGTCACCGCGTGAAGCGTCAGCCCCACATTCTCGCGATCGTCCTGGCCGGGGGCGAAGGCAAGCGCCTTGCCCCCTTGACCGCCGACCGGGCCAAGCCGGCCGTGCCGTTCGGCGGCAACTACCGGATCATCGACTTCGTCCTGTCGAACCTGGTCAACGCCGGACTGCTGCGGATCGTCGTGCTGACCCAGTACAAGTCCCACAGCCTGGACCGGCACATCACCCAGACCTGGCGCTTGTCCCCGCTGATCGGCAACTACGTCACGCCGGTGCCGGCGCAGATGCGCCGCGGCCCCCACTGGTTCGAAGGCTCCGCCGACGCGATCTTTCAGAACCTCAACCTCATCCACGACGAGCGACCGCAGTACGTGCTGGTGTTCGGGGCCGATCACATCTACCGGATGGACCCCAACCAGATGCTCAACCAGCACATCGAGTCGGGTGTGGGCGTGACGGTGGCGGCGATCCGTGCACCCCGCGAGGACGCTCACCGCTTCGGCGTCATCACCCCAGGAGACGGCGGCAGGATCACGGCGTTCACCGAGAAGCCCGAGCACGCCGAGGGGCTACCGGATTCGCCCGACGAGGTCTACGCCTCCATGGGCAACTACGTGTTCACCACCGACGCGC
>DATLGM010000392.1:0-1587 GCA_035540515.1 Egibacteraceae bacterium
GAGAGTCCTGACCCGCATGGCGTTCGGGTTCCGCTCACCCGACGCGCTCATCGCCCTGGGCATGCTCGCCCTCGGCGGCTACCGACCCTCCCTGCCCGGACGAACAGCCGCCTGATGACCCCCGGCAACGGCAGGAGAGCCCGATAACGCCCCAAATTTCAACCGCCTGGCCGGAACCGCCAAATTTCAACCACCTCTGGAAGGGCGGCGGGCGGTGCGGGGTCAGGCGCCGGTGCGGGCTCGGGGGCTGCGGTCGCGCGGCTCGAAGCCGGCGCCGGCCAGCGCCGCCAGCGCCTTCTCCAGCCGCTGCGGCCGAGGCGGTTGCGCCCAGTGGTCGGGGCGGTCAAGGGCGGTGCGCAGGGTGAAGGCCGTGGGGTCCAGCGACTCGTCGACCTCGTCCCAGGTCAGTGGCGTCGAGACCGTGCCGGCGGGGTGCGCGCGAGGGCTCCACGGGGCGGCCAGGGTCTGTGCGGCGCCGGCGCGTGACCAGTCCAGCAGCAGCCGGTCGCCGCGGTCGTCCTTGCGCATCTCCACCGTGAGGTCGTCGGGGTGGCGGGCTACGCACATCCGCCCGACGGCCAGGGCGAACCCGCGCAGGGTCGTGTAGTCGTAGCGCCGCTCGACGGGAACGTACAGGTGCAGCCCCCGCTTGCCGCTGGTCTTGACCAGGGCGTGCAGGCCGAGGTCGGCCAGCGCCGCTCGCACCTCGTGTGCGGCCCACGTCAGCGAGACGCGGCCGCTGGTGGGATCGAGGTCGAACGCCACGGCGTCGGCCCGCTCAGGCTTGTCGATCCGGGCGAACCACGGGTGGATCTCCACCGCGTTCTGGTTCGCGAAGTAGCGCAGGTCGTCGACGTCGTCCGCCAGCGCGTACGCCACCGTCCGCTGCGACGACGGCGTCCACACCTCGAACCGGGCGACTGAGGCGGGCGCCGACGGCGGCAGGTTCTTCTGCAGGAAGCGCTCGCCGTCGATGCCGCTGTTGGCGCGCAGCAGCGTCAGTGGGCGCCCGGCCAGGTGGGGCAGCATCCGCTCGGCGGCGGCCTCGTAGTACGCCAGCAGGTCGGCCTTGGTGAAGCCTGGTTCGGGCCACAAGACCTTCTCGGGCGAGGACAGCTTCACCGGACCGAGAACCCGGACTCCCCGTGGACCGGGGCGATGTCGTCCACGACCAGGTCTTCCACCTCGGCCTGCCCGGGGCCTTGACGGCAGAACTCGACGAAGGCGTCCACCGCCGCGTCATCCCCCTGCGCCTGAGCCGTCACACGCCCGTCGTCGGTGTTCTGCACCCAGCCGGTCACGCCCAGCCGGCGCGCCTCGTCACGGGCGGACGCGCGGAAGAACACCCCCTGCACGAGACCTGACGCGGTCAGGTGGACACGTCTCATGGGCTTGTCTGTACCCCGCAGCGGGAACCTTGGTCAGCACCGAGACTCGCACACGAGGACCTGGAGCCGATGATCTGGGCATTTTTCACCCGCCGCTTCCGACTGTGGCTGCTGTTCGCCTTCGGCGTGCCGATCCTGCGCCGCGTGCTGCAGGGCGTCGGCGAGTCGCTCGAGCGGCGCCAGGGTGAGACGTCGCTCA
>DATLGM010000393.1:0-10586 GCA_035540515.1 Egibacteraceae bacterium
CGGCGTCGCGCAACGCCCCGACCGCTTCACGGACCGCGCCACCGAACTCGTCGCGACTGCCGGCCTGCGCCGCCTGCAGCGCGTCGGCCGCGCCGGCGATGCGCGTCAGCGCCTCGTCCTGCGTCTGGGTGGCACGGTCGAGCAGCTCACGCAGCTGCTGCGCTGTCGCCGCCCCCTCCGCGGTCAGCCCCTCGCGGATGGCGGCGAGCTCGGCGGCTTGGCGGGCCAATGCCTCCTGGGCGGCGTCCAGCGCAGCGGCGCCGGCGTCCTGCCGGGCGGCGAGGCGCCCCTCGAGGTCCTCCCGCAACGCCTCCAACCGGTCGACCAGCCGTGTGACCTCCGTGCGGGCGGTGTCATCGCGCTGGTCCAGGGTGGTCAGCAGCGCGTGCTCGAGGTCGGTCAGGCGGCGGGTCACCTGGGCGGCGAAGGCCTCGCGGTCCGCGGTGGTCGACTCGCGCAACCGCTCCAGGCCCGACAGCAGCGACGTGCGCGTCTGGGTGACGCTCTCGGCCACCGGCGTCGTGGTGTCCACGACCCGGTCCGACAGGGTCGCCATCCCGTCACGCAGCGCGATCAGCGCCTCGTCGACCCGCGTGATCAGCTGCGTCAGCTCGCGCTGCTCGGACAGCTGCTCTTCGACGGCGCGGGCGAACACCTCGTCCACGCGTCTGGTGTAGTCGGGCCGCTCCGCCATGCTCTCTCCCATAGGGCGGCCGCGAGTGTACGGAACGGACCCGACCCCAGCGACAGCGTCGCAGCGGGCGTCAGGCGGGGAGGCTCAGCGCGCCCCGACCAGGGCTTGCACCCGGCTGACGACGGGGCGCGGCACCGTTCGCGACGCGCTCACCCGGCCCGTCACGGCACCGCCGTAGCGCAGCTCGGACAGGTAGGTGCGCACGGGGGCGGGGACGTCGTTACGGCCGACCAGCAGCGGCGGTCCACCGTGGGCGGCCGACCACGGTGCGTGGGCGAGTGTGTGGGCCCATCCGGTCCGCGCATACCCGGGCGTCGATGCCCACCGGTCCCCGGCCGTCGCTTGCGTGCGTCCCCACAGACGCCGTGCGACGTTGACCGAGACGGCGGCACCGGTCCGGCCGCCGACACGGCGGGCCCCCGCCTGGTTCTGGGCGGTCCGTGACACGGTGCGCGGGGGCCCCACCACGACCCGACGGGTCGGGCGGTGTGTGGCGAGGAACTCCGCCGCGGCGGGGTGCAACCGCTTCGGCCCGGTGACGAGCAGTGGCGCGCCGGTCCGGGCGGCCCACACGGCGCCGGAGACCGACGGCCCCCATGCGCGCCCCGTGATGACGACGGTGCCGCGTTGGCCGCGCCGGCGAACGGTCTCGTGCGCGACCTTCGCGACGGTGGCCGGCACCGACGCGCCGGCCAGGCGCTTGACGGTGTAACCGTCGCCGACGAGCTCCTGCACCGCACGGTCGGACACCGCCCGGCGCCCGCCGACCACATACACCAACCCCCGGCCTCCCAGCACCCGGTCGATCTCGGCCCGGGCGATGGGGTGCAGCACCGGCGCGGCCTCGTGCCGCGTCTGCGGATGCGTGTACAGCAGCGGCCCGTCGGCGCCGGCCAGCGCCGCGGCGCCCATGGCCTGCGCGGCTCCGCGCGAGGCGGTCACCACGACGTACTTGGCGCGCCGGCCGGAGCCGCCGGCATGGGTGAACACCCGGGAGGACACCCGCCGGGCCTCGGCGACGGTGCCGTTGCGCTGCACGGACGTGTCCTTGGTGAAGTTGACCGTCACCCACATCGTGCTGCCCGCCATGCGGACGCCGATGCCGACCTGGTTGTAGTCGCCGAGCACGTTGGCGCGGTGCCCGGGCGAGTTCATGAACGCGTCGTGCAGGCCGTTGACGTACTCGACCGGGGTCGCGCCGTAGCGGGTGGAGGTGCCCACGTTCTCACCCAGCCGCGTCCAGGGGCTGGTGACCTGCGCCGCCATGCGCGGGTTGTGATACAGCTGGTTCGAGGCCGCCATGTGCGCCGACCAGTCGCGGGCGACGCGGGTCAGCTGCAGGTTCACCACCAACCCCGGTAGGCCGGCGCGTGCCCGGGCGGTGTTGATCCGCCTGGCGAACATCGTCTCCTCGGCGGCATGGGTACCGTCGGCGGCCCACGACGTGCCGGTCAGCGACACGGTCGCCGTCACCGCGACGACTGCCACGACGAGCAGTCGACCGACGGTGCGTTGCAGCGAGGGGCGTCCCATGGATTGCCATCCGGTGGTTGCGCCCGGGGGGCGTGGCAGCCCGGCGGCCGTTCACCTATCGGTGGGTAGGCCCGTGGCTTTGCGTCGCCCCGTTTCCGGGGGTTTGCCATGTTTCACGCCATTGGCACCTACGTGGGAACCGTTGGCCTGTTCTGTTCGGTATCGGCAGGTGAGGCGTCGGCCTTGAACCGTGTGTCAGCCGACGACGCCGCCCGGCGCCACGACCGTGTCGTGCACCCGTGCGCCGGTGGTCAGCCGGGCGCCCTCGCCCACGATCGCGCCGGTGATCTGAGCGCCCGCGCCGACCGAGACGTCTTCGAACAGCGCAGCCGAGGTGACCGACGCGTCACCGTCGACCACCGTGCGGGGGCCGACCACCACGCACTCGCCGAGGGCGGTGTCCACCGTGGCGGAGCGGTGAACGAGCACCGAGCCGTGCTGTTCGAAGCCGTCGCCGATCGGCCAGGCGCACTGGCCGAGCAGGACCGCCGCCTGGCCGCCGAGGTAGCGGTCGGGGGTCCCCAGGTCCATCCAGAAGGCGTCGTCAGCCACGCCTAGCAGCAGACGGCCGGAGTCGACGATGTGCGGGAACACCGCACGCTCGAACGACAGCGGGCCGCGGTCGGCCACCCCGTCGAACGCCTCCGCCGACAACACGTACGTGCCGGCGTTGATGGTGTCGGCCGCGAGCGTGCCCGGCGGGGGCTTCTCGACGAACCGCTGCACTCGTCCGTTCGCGTCCGTCTCGACGACGCCGAAGGTCGAGGTGTCCTGCACGCGGGTGAGCGCGAGGGTCGCGACCGCGCCTGCATCGTGGTGGCGCTGTACCAGCACCCCGTAGTCCAGGTCGGTGAGGATGTCACCGTTGCACACCAGGAATGGGCCGTCGGTGCGAGCGCGGAGCAAGTCGCGGGCGGCGCCGGCGGTGTCCAGGGGTTCGGGCTCGGTCACGACCTTCACGTCGATGCCCAGCTGGTCTCCCAGCGCCACCAGCGGCTGGAAGGGCGCGGCGACCTGCCCGACAAGGAACGTGGCCGCGGCGCAGCCGGCGTCACGCAGTCGCCGCAGCAGGCCGGCGGCGAACGGGTCGCCGGCGAAGGGCAACAGGGGCTTGGGGCGGGTGTCGGTCAGCGGCCGCAACCGGGTCCCCCGGCCGCCGGCGAGAATCACGGCGTGCATGGCCGCCGCAGCCTAGCGGCCCTGATCAGCCGCTCAAGCAGCCGAAGGCGGTAGCGGCCCTAAACAGGCAGGGTCTCGCCGGTCACCAGCGCCGCCAGACGGTCACCGGAGACGGGGCGGGAGAACAGGTAGCCCTGGGCGTGGCTGCAGCCCAGGTCGCGCAGCGCGTCGCGCTGCTCGGGCGTCTCGACACCCTCGGCGACGGTGGGCAGCCCCAGCCGCATGCCGAGGTCGAGGATAGTGCGGATCAGCGCCGCCCCGTTGTCGTGGTCGACGTTCTTGACGAAGATCTTGTCGACCTTCAGCACGTCGATGGGCAGGCGGGACAGGTACTGCAGCGACGAGTAGCCGGTACCGAAGTCGTCGATGGCGATCTTGATGCCGAGCTGCTTGAGCGCCCCCAGCGTCTCGCAGACGTCCTCGATGTCGTCGACCAGGACGCTTTCGGTGATCTCCAGCGTCAGCAGCTCCGACGGCAGGCTGGTCTCGGTCAGGATCCGGGTCACCTGGTCGAACAGCTCGGCCTGGTACAGCTGCACCGCGGACAGGTTGACGTTGACCGACACCGGCGCCCCGTGGCCCTGCCATTGCATGGCGTTGGTGCACGCGTCGCGCAGCACGAACTCGAACACGTCGGCGATGAGGTTGTTCTCCTCGGCCAGCTGGATGAAGGCGTTGGGACCCAGCAGGCCCTTCTTGGGGTGCTGCCAGCGCACCAGCGCCTCGGCGGACGTGAGCTGGCCGTCGGAGAGGCGGACGACCGGCTGGTAGCGGACCTCGAATTCGCCGTGCAGTGCGGCGTTGACCAGGTCGGCCTGCAGCTGGCGCCGGCCGCCGAGTCCCTCGCGGACGCCGGGCCGGAACACCTGGACGCGGCTACCGCCCTTGTTCTTGGCGTCGTACATCGCCAGGTCGGCCTTGTGGATCAGGTCTTCGGCGTCCTCGACGCCGTCGGCGCCGCGGATCGCGACGCCGATGCTGGCCAGGACGGGCGCGCCCTTGTCCTTCTCGTCGGTGGGTGGCTTGGTGACCGACTGGATGGCGTCGAGCACGCGCATGGCGACGTGCTCAGCCTCGTCGAGGCGGGACAGGTTGCGCACCAACACGGCGAACTCGTCGCCGGACAGCCGCGCCGCAAGGTCGTCGGGACGCAGCACCTGCAGCAGCTGCGCGGCGACGGATTGCAGGATCGAGTCGCCGACGGCGTGGCTGTGGTTGTCGTTGATGGTCTTGAAGCCGTCGAGGTCCACGAACAGCAGAGCCAGGCCTTCGGGGTCGGTGCCGCTGGCGACCGCCTCACGGACCTGCTCGAGGAACTCGCGTCGGTTGGGCAGGCCGGTCAGCGGGTCGTGGGTGGCTCGGTGGACCAGCTCGTCTTCGAGGACCTTGCGTTCGCTGACGTCGCGGACGTCCAGCACGATGCCCGCCACGCTGGGCTCGTTCAGGCAGTTCGCCCCGACGATCTCGGTGTGGCGGAAGCTGCCGTCGCGGTGGCGCAGCCGGCACGAGATCGACGTGCGGGTGGTGCCCTGGACCAGCTGGCGGAAGAAGTCCATCCACTCGGGGAAGTCGTCCGGGTGGATCAAGTTGTCAAAGCGCGCCCCCACGATGTGCGCCGGCGCGTACCCGAGGACGCGCGCGACGGTGGGACTGAGGTAGCGGATCATGCCCTTGACGTCGACTACGGAGATGACATCGGAGCAGTTCTGCACCAGGGAGCGGAAGCGCGTCTCGCTGCGGATGACGTCCTCGGTCAGGATCGCGCTGTCGAGTGCGAGTGCTGCGTGGCTGGCCACGACTTCCAGCGCGGCCTCGCAGTCGCACACACCGTCGCGGTGGACGCCGTCGGCGTGCGGGACGAACAGTGCGCCACGGGCGTGGCCGCGGCTGGCCAGCGGCACGACGAGCATGGCGGCCCCGGCCATGGTGACCTGGCGGGACAGGTGCCCGTCGCGGACCTCCAGACCGAAGCAGATGAACGGCCGCGAGCTGCCCAGGCCGTCGCGCAGGCTCTCGGGGACAGCCTTCATCGACAGTCGACCGGTGATGGCGGGTGCGCTCTTCGTCCCGTCATTGGCCACCACGACGAGCTCCTCGCCGCGAACCAGCGCCCCGAACATGCCGGTGCCGACCGGGGACTTGAGCAGGCTGCGGCTGGCGTCCAGCGCCGTCTGCATGATGCGGGTGGGGTCGCCGGCAGCCAGCAGTGCTGCGGCGGTATCGGCCATCGCGATCGAGTGGACCGCGTCGCGTTCGTGCTGGACGAGGGTGACGATCACGAGGTGGACCAGCGAGGCGCCGAGCATCATCAGCAGCCCCGGCAGGACCGCCTCGACGACGGCGGGGGTGGAGCGGGTGACTGCCGGCGCGAGCATCGCCGCGACGAAGCTTGCGGCGTTGAGTGCGCCCACCGGCGCGATCCGACGGTCGTGACCGTACAGCGAACGGAACCCGACGATGGCGATGAACACCGCCAGCGCCCGCACGGGGGTGACGAGCTGGACTCCCACGAAGAACAGGGCGCAGGCGGCGAGCACGTCGGCCGGGGCGCTGTAGCGCCGGCCGGCGTAACCCCAGAACAGATAGGCGGTCAGCGTGACGACGGTGGCTACGGCCAGAACCGTCTCGCGCGGGCCGGTCGAGGTGATGCACATGACCGCCAGCACCACGGACAGGTTCATCAACCCGAACAGCAGCGCCAGCCATCGCAGCCAGGCCACGAGTCCATCGGGGGGCGACAGCAACGACCAGCGCCGTGCCCGCGCGGGTGCAGCGGACGCGTCCGGGCGTTCCGTCACCGTGCCTCCCCGATCCTCGTTCTCGGTCTTGTCTTGACCGTCGTTAGTGCACGACAGGGGTGCACCGTTTGCCTATCGGAGGAATACCGGCGCGAGGGAATAGTCAGAAATGACTATTTCGGCGGGGCCCGCCACGTGTCGAGGTCGCCCTCGACGCCGTGGGATCCCGGCCGGTAGATCGTCCCCGGCTCCAGTCCCTCAGGCAGATAGCGCTGCTCGACCCACCCGCGCGGATCGTCGTGGGGGTACCGGTAGCCCTTGCCGTGGCCCAACCGGGCTGCGCCGCGGTAGTGCGCGTCGCGAAGGTGCGGCGGCACGGGCGCGTTGCCCAGCCGGGCGACGGCGTCGTCGGCGGCAGCCAGGGCCCGCAGCACGCTGTTGGACTTCGGGGCGCGTGCGAGATAGATCGCGGTCTCGGCCAGCGAGAACCGGGCCTCGGGCAACCCGACCCGCTCGAGCGCCTGGAACCCGGCGACGGCGACCACCAGGGCGTTGGGGTCGGCCAGCCCGATGTCTTCCGAGGCCATGATGACCATACGCCGGGCGATGAACTTGGGGTCCTCGCCGGCGGCGAGCATCCGGACCATCCAGTACACCGCCGCATCCGGGTCCGAGCCCTTCAGCGACTTGATGAAGGCACTGATCTGGTCGTAGTGCTGGTCACCGGCGCGGTCATATCGCAGGCGCGGGCCGGTCAGCGCGGCGCGCACCGCCTCGGCGGTGATCTCGCCGGGCGCGTCGAGCGTGGCCGCCGCCGCTTCGAGCGCGGTCAGCGCGGCCCGGGCGTCGCCGTCGGCTGCTGCGACGAGTGCGGCCAACGCCTGGTCCCCCAGGCGGTGTCCCGCAAGCCCCCGCGGGTCGTCGAGTGCGCGACGGACGATCGTGGCGATGTCGTCGTCGGACAGCGGCTCGAGCCGGTACAGGAGGCTGCGTGACAGCAGGGGGGCGTTGACCTCGAACGAGGGGTTCTCCGTGGTCGCACCGATCAGCACGACCGAGCCGTCCTCGACCGCGGGCAGCAGTGCGTCCTGCTGGGCCTTGTTGAAGCGGTGGATCTCGTCGATGAACAGCACGGTGCCGCGGTCCACCGCCTGCCGCCGTGCACGGGCCTGCTCGATGGCGCTGCGCACGTCCTTGACGCCGGCGGTCACGGCGGACAGCTCCACGAAGGCCGACTTGGTTGCGGCGGCGACCACGTTGGCCAGCGTCGTCTTCCCGGTGCCCGGCGGGCCCCACAGGATGACGCTGCGCAGCCGGTCGTTGTCGATGGCAGCGCGCAGCGGGGCGCCTGGCCCCAGCAGGTGCTGCTGACCGACGATGTCGTCGACGGACGCCGGTCGCAGGCGTGCAGCCAGGGGCGCACTGGCAGTGGGTCGCGTCATGCCCCGGGGTTCGTCGCCGGGGTCGAACAGGTTCTCGCTCACCCGCGCAGTGTCACCGCGCGGGCGCGACGGCGCTACGCGCCCGCCGCCGACGGGCGCGAATCGCCTCCGTCGCTTCTCACACGTTCGCTACCGGTACTGCCTGGTCGTGCGCCACGTCAGGGCGGCGAGCTGGCCGCGGGTGACGCTGCGATAGGGGCAGAACCGCTTCGGCGCGCAGCCGCTCAGCAGCTTGGCACGGGCGACGGCGTTGGCCGCCCGTTCGAACGGCTTGCCGTCGTCGTCGGTGAACCGGTCGACACCCCCGGGCTTGAGCGCCAGCGTCCGCTGCCACCACACCGCGGCGTGGCGCTTCTGGAACGGCCGGTCGGGGTTGAACTTCTTGCCCTTGACGATGCCGGCGTGGGCGAGCGCGTTGATGGCGGCTTCCTCCCGACGACCGTTGTCGTCGTTGAAGTAGTCGCGGCCCTTGGGTGCCCGCGGGATCTGCAGCAGGCGGAACAGCGCGAGCGCCGCCTCGGCGCGCGTGGCTGCCTGGCCCGGCTGGAACTGCGTTGCGCTGCGGCCGCTCATCAACCGGGCACGGGTCGCGAAGACGATCGCATACTCATCGGCGCGCCCGTCGTCGTCGACGAACGGCGCGAAGCCCAGGCGGCGCACCTGCTGCGAGCGCAGCGAGAACGTCGAGCGCAGGTCGATCCCCACGATGCCCTTGTTGTTCGACGTGGTGCCACCGGCTCGGTTGACCCGCAGTCCCTTCCCGCCCCGATCGACACCGGTCACCACGATGGTGCGCGGCGTGCGTCCGTCCGTGCGGCTGCCCATCTGGATGCGACGCACACGGTGCATCCCGGAGCCGGTGAACGACGCCAGCGCGGCGTTGGTCACCGTCACGTCCCAGGTGGCATAGGGGTTGCCCGCGCCGGCGCGCTTGGACCACGAGTCGCTGACGCTCTTCAGGTACGGCATGGGTGTGCTGCCGTATGCCCAGCTGTCCTCGATGTTCTCGCTGCGCGTGCCGTGCGACGACGAGTAGAAGGCGCCGATCAGGTTGCCGTTGTGCGTCACAACGCGGCCTGAGGTGTCCTCGACCGCACGCACCCAGTGGTGCGACGTCGAGTGCATCTCGTTGTCGTAGCCGCCGTAGGCCTGGTTCGCCGGTGTGGCGAGCAGGCTGCACCAGCACCCGGGGCTGATGCCGCCGTTGCCGCGGTGCAGCCCCAGCGCGTACGTCCGTCCCGTGACTGCCTGCGCCTTCAGCGCCGCCAGCCCGCCGCGCGAGCCCCACGACGAGGGCATCTCGGCGAGCCCGCGCAGGTACAGGTCCATCGAGGGGATGTCCAACACCATGTACATGGTCCCGTTGGCCGGCGAGTTCGCGCGGTACTCCAGCCGTCCCCACTTGTAGAAGCGGCGCGAGCCGTTGGGGTTGAACGCTTTGATCAGCGTGCCGCCGGGACGTCCCTGGGGGTTGAACGCGCCGATGAGGCGCTTGCCCTTGCCACCGCGGTACTTGACCTCGCCGTTGTGCGTCAGGCGCCAGTTCCCGCCGGACAGCAGCTGGACCTTCCACGTCGTGCCGGCGGGCTGCGTTGCCTTCGTCGTGCAGCCGCTGGCGTCACACTCACGCCACGGGATGCGCCCGTCGACCGCCTCGACGTTGGAGAACGTCAGCGACGACGCGAGCCCTACCCGGATGCGCGACGGCATCGATGCCTGCCCGACGCTGACCCCGCGGTACCAGTGCTTGAGGATCCGGGGGTAGCCCCATCCCGCCTGGGCCTGCGCGTACGCGCCGTACTGGCTCATCCCGACGCCGTGACCCCACCCGCTGCCGCGGATCACCACGTCGGGGTTGGGTCGCGTCGTCGCGGGGCGGTCGCGGACGGTGTCGTAGGGCGCGGCGGCGGCTGGCGCCGCCAGGGTCATGGCCATGGTCACCGCGATCACGGCGACGACTGCTCGACACAGGTGCACGTCAGCTCTTTCGATCGCTTGCGTTTCCGGTCGGCGTTGCGGAACGCACCGGCCCCAAAGGCGGTTGGCCGGTGCTGCGCGGTTGTCTGCCCCTCGGCGCGGACGCGGCACTGCTTGAGCCGCGCGCCGCCCGTAGCGGTCATGCCGATGGTAGGGGCGATCGCGTGCGCAGGCGAGCCTAAATGTCGCGATAGTCCGTTTCGACTAGATCACGGGTGGCCGGCCCAGCAGCGTCATGCGCCAGACCGTCCGCCAGCGCAGCGGCCGGCGCGGCCCGCCGGGGCGCAGCCACCCGTCGCGGTAGCCGCGGGCGACGTCGGCGAGCGCCCTGGGGTCGCGCAGCCGCACCACCGTGAGCAGCAGCCACACCAGGGGGTAGACCACGAGGAACGGGACCGGCAGGTGCCGTCGCGCCAGCCACACCCGGTTGCGGGCACTGAGGTAGTGGTAGTAGCCGTGGCGCGTGGGCGGGGCGACGGCCGGGTGGTGACAGGTCAGGTGCCCTGCGTAGCGCACGCGGTAGCCGGCATCCATCGCACGCCAGGCGAAGTCAATGCCTTCGTGGGCGTACCAGAAGTCACCGGCGAACAGCCCCACGCGGTCGAACACCTCGCGGCGGACGGCGCACGCACCCTCCCACAACGCCGTGACGTCGCTGCTGCGGTCAGGGTCCGATGCCCGGAGCCTCGGCACCTGCCGGCGCGGAGACGCCGCGCCGGTCGGGTCGACCGCCCGCAGCTGGACGACGCCAAGGTCGGGCGTGGTCGCGAACATCTCCGCGAGCCGCGCCAGGGTGTCGTCGGCGACCAGGGCGACATCGTCGTCGAGGGTGAACACCAGGTCACCACGGACCTCAGTGATGCCGGCGTTGCGCCCGGCGGGGATCCCGACGTTGGTGGGCAGGGCGACCGCCCGCACGCCGGCAGGCAGCCCGGTGGGCTCCCAGCCGTTGCCGACGACGACGATGTCGGTGTGCACACCGGTCTGGCGCAGCAAGGACGCGAGTGCGTCCTGCAGCTGCTC
>DATLGM010000394.1:0-4973 GCA_035540515.1 Egibacteraceae bacterium
GACCACGAGGTCATCGATCAGTCCGCGAGGAAGATCGTCGACACCGTGGAGCGCACCGGTGCGCGTATCACCGGGCCCGTGCCGCTGCCGACGGAGCGCAACGTGTACTGCGTCATCCGTTCGCCGCACAAGTACAAGGACTCGCGGGAGCACTTCGAGATGCGCACCCACAAGCGCCTCATCGACATCCACGAGCCCACGCAGAAGACCGTCGACTCGCTGATGCGGCTGGACCTGCCGGCCGGCGTCGACATCGAGATCAAGCTCTAGGAAGCACTCATGCCTACCAAGGGAATTCTGGGCACCAAGCTCGGGATGACGCAGATCTTCGACGACGAAGGTCGCGTCGTACCCGTGACTGTCGTGCGCGCCGGGCCGTGCCCGGTCACCCAGGTCCGCACCAAGGAGCGCGACGGCTACGACGCCGTCCAGCTCGGCTTCGGTGAGGTCAAGAAGGTCAACAAGCCGCTGGCCGGCCACTTCCGCAAGGCCGGCGTCGAGCCGACACGCCACCTGGTGGAGTTCGAGCTCGAGGGCGACCACAGCCCCGGCGACGTGGTGACCGTCGACATCTTCACCCAGGGCCAGCTCGTCGACGTGACCGCCCGGTCCAAGGGCAAGGGCTTTGCCGGTGTCATGAAGCGCCACGGCTTCGGTGGTCTGGGCGCTGCGCACGGCGCGCACAAGGTCCACCGCGCGCCCGGCTCCATCGGTGGGGCGTCCACCCCCGCTCGGGTGTTCCCGGGCATGCGGATGGCCGGCCGGACCGGTGGCGAGCGCGTCACGGTGCAAAGCCTGCGCCTGGTCGGCGTCGACCCCGAGCGGCGGCTGCTGCTGATCAAGGGTGCGGTGCCCGGACCCAACGGCTCGCTGGTGATCGTCCGTGACGCCGTGAAGGCCAAGGCGGACCAGGGGAGTGAGGCCTGATGCCGTCCATCGATCTGCACAAGGCCGACGGCACGACCAACGGCACGGTCGAGCTCGACGACGCGATCTTCGACGCCCAGGTCAACGTGCCGGCGATGCACCAGGTCGTCGTCGCGCAGCTGGCGGCGGCCCGCTCGGCCACGTCGAAGGTGAAGTCGCGCGGCGAGGTCCGTGGTGGCGGCCGCAAGCCGTGGCGGCAGAAGGGCACCGGCCGTGCCCGCCACGGCTCGATCCGCTCCCCCCAGTGGTCCGGCGGCGGCATCGCCCACGGCCCGTCGGGTGAGCAGAACTACACCAAGCGCGTGTCCAAGTCGCTCAAGCGGGTCGCTTTGCGCTCGGCGCTGAGCGACCGCGCCCGCACCGGGGACATCCGCGTGCTGGAGGACCTGGCGTTCGACGCGCCCCGCACCAAGGACGCGATCGGCGTCATCGACGCGCTCGAGCTGGGTGACCGCCGGCTGCTGATCGTGCTCGCCGGCCGCGAGGAGGCGGTCGCCAAGAGCTTCCGCAACCTGCCGCGCGCCCACATCCTGACCGTCGACCAGCTCAACACCTACGACGTGCTCGTCAGCGACGTCGTGGTCTTCCAGCAGGCCGCCCTCGAGCACATCGGCAAGGGCACCCGCGTCGACCTCGAGCCGGTCGAGAAGGCACCGTCGAACAAGCGCACCCGTGCCGGCCGGCCCCAGCCGCCGCGCGAGCAGCGCAAGACCAAGCGCAAGGGCCGGGACCGCAGCGCCTCGGCCGCAGGAGGCGCGCAGTCATGAAGAACGCCCGCGACGTGATCATCGCCCCGGTCGTCAGCGAGAAGAGCTACTCGCTGCTCGACGAGGGCCGGTACACGTTCATCGTGCACCCCTCGGCGAACAAGACCGAGATCAAAGAGGCGGTGCAGACGATCTTCGGTGTGAAGGTCGCGAACGTGAACACCATGAACCGCAAGGGCAAGCGCAAGCGCTTCGGCCTGACCATGGGCAAGCGCAAGGACACCAAACGCGCCATCGTCACCCTCGCCGAGGGTGAGGAGATCGACATCTTCGCCGGCGGCCTGTAAGGGGCATCGCTATGGGAATCCGCAAGTACAAGCCGACGACGCCCGGGCGTCGCGACATGAGCGTGTCGGACTTCGAGAACATCACGACCGACAAGCCGCTGAAGTCGCTGACCAACCCGAAGCCGAAGAAGGCCGGCCGCAACAACAACGGGCGCATCACCACCCGCCACCAGGGTGGTGGGCACAAGCAGCGCTACCGCGTCATCGACTTCCGTCGCAACAAGGACGGGATCCCCGCGAAGGTCGCAACCATCGAGTACGACCCGAACCGCTCGGCCCGCATCGCGTTGCTGCACTACGTCGACGGCGAGAAGCGCTACATCCTGGCGCCTGAGGGCCTGAAGGTCGGCGACCGCGTCGAGTCCGGCGAGGGCGCGGACATCAAGCCCGGCAACGCCCTGCCGCTGCGCAACATCCCGGTCGGTACGGTCGTGCACGCGGTGGAGCTGCGCCCCGGCGGCGGCGCGAAGCTCGGCCGCAGCGCCGGCAACCGCATCCAGCTGCTGGCCAAGGAGGGCAACAAGGCTGCCCTTCGACTGCCGTCCGGTGAGATCCGCCAGGTGCTGGCCACGTGCCGCGCCTCGGTCGGCGCCGTGGGCAACGCCGAGCACGACATCATCAACGTGGGCAAGGCCGGCCGGGCCCGTTGGAAGGGCAAGCGCCCGACCGTCCGCGGTGTCGTCATGAACCCGGTGGACCACCCCCACGGCGGTGGCGAGGGCCGCACCTCCGGCGGTCGCCACCCCACCAATCCCAAGGGGAAGCCCGAAGGCCGAACCCGCAAGAAGAACAAGGCGTCCAACGCCGACATCATCCGCCGGCGCGGCAAGCGGCGCCGGTAGGACAGGGAGTAGTCAGCTATGCCACGCAGCCTGAAGAAGGGCCCCTTCGTCGACGACCACTTGGCGAAGAAGATCGACGAGCTCAACGCCAAGGGCGAGAAGCGGGTCATCCGCACCTGGTCGCGGCGCTCGGAGATCTCGCCGGACATGGTCGGTCACACCATCGCGGTGCACGACGGGCGCAAGCACGTCCCCGTCTACATCTCCGAGTCGATGGTCGGCCACAAGCTCGGCGAGTTCGCGCCGACGCGCGCGATCAAGTGGCGCGGCGCCGGCGAGAAGCAGCAGACCAAGGTGCGCGGGGGCCGGCGGTGAGCACCCACGTCAAGGCCACCGCGCGCTACGTCCGCGTCGCACCCAACAAGGTGCGGCAGGTCGCGGCGCACATCCGCGGGCAGCGGGTCGGTGACGCGCAGCGCATCCTGCAGCTGTCGCCCAAGGGCATCTCCGAGCAGATGCTCAAGACGCTGAACTCGGCGATCGCGAACGCGGAGAACAACCACGAGCTGGACGCCGACGACCTGTTCGTCACGTCGGTGGTGGTCAACGAGGGCCCGCAGCTCAAGCGCTTCCAGCCGCGCGCCATGGGTCGCGCCTACCGGATCCGCAAGCGCACCAGCCACATCACGGTGTCCGTCGGCACGGAGAACACGCCGCCGCCGCGGGCGAACCGGCGCGCGGTGCAGCACACCGCGGCCACGGTCGCCACGCCGGTCGAGACGCCGGTGCCGGCGCGCAGCGCCGAGGACAAGGGCACCACGGCCCCCGACCAGACGCCCGAGGCCTCCGAGGCGCCCGAGGACACCACCACCGACACCGAGACCATCGAGAAGATCGAGACCGCCGGCGAGCGCGTGACCGAGCCGGAGCAGACCGCCGAGACGACCGACACCGCGGCGACCGACACCGCCGAGGACGCCGACGACGCGGCGGACAAGGAGTAAGACGTGGGCCAGAAGATCCACCCGTACGGCTTCCGCCTCGGCATCATCAAGGACCACAAGTCCCGCTGGTTCGCCGACAAGGACTACGCCGACTACGTCATCGAAGACGACCGGATCCGCAACTACATCCGTGAGCGGGTCCGCCACGCCGGCGTGTCCGCGATCGAGATCGAGCGGACCCGCGACCGCGTCACGATCGACGTCTACACCGCCCGGCCGGGCATCGTCATCGGCCGCCGCGGCGCAGAGGCCGACGTCATCCGCGGGCACCTGGAGAAGATGACGGGCAAGCAGGTCAAGCTCAACATCAACGAGATCAAGCAGCCCGAGCTCGACGCGCAGGTGACCGCCCACAACGTCGCCGAGCAGCTGCGCGGCCGCGTCAGCTTCCGCCGCGCGATGCGCCGCGCCACGCAGAACGCGATGAAGGCGGGCGCCAAGGGCATCCGGGTGCAGTGCTCGGGACGCCTGGGTGGCGCGGAGATGAGCCGCACCGAGTGGTACCGCGAGGGTCGTGTGCCGCTGCACACGATGCGCGCGAACATCGACTACGGCTTCGACGAGGCCCGCACCACGTACGGCCGCATCGGGGTCAAGGTGTGGATCTACACCGGCGAGGTGCTGCCCTCCGGTGAGGACCGTGAGCGCCAGCTCGCCCGCCGCCGCGCCGAGCGCGCCCGCCAGGAGGCTCAGCGCGCCCGCGTGCAGGCCTCGGCGCCGATCCAGCCCGGCTCGGCCCAGACGGTCGGCTTCGGTGACGCCAACGACGAGCGGATCCGCGAGAGCGTGTCGTCACCGACCGGTGGCGGCATCCCGGGCGAGCAGCCCAGCCCGCAGCCGGCGAACGTCACCCCCGGCAACGTGCCAGCCGAGGCCCCGGCCCCCGCGGACACCGGCCACGACATGACCCCCGAAGCGGCGGAGCCGGCGGCGCCGGCGGACGCCACGACCACCGAGGACCCGACACCCCCGCCGCCGGGCGGCACGTCGGGCGAAGGGGCGTAGGAGAACGAGATGCTGTCCCCCCGCAAGGTCAAGCACCGCAAGCAGCACCGCGGCAACATGCGCGGGCTCGCCAAGGGCGGTACCGACGTCCACTTCGGCGACTACGGGCTGCAGGCCCTGACGCAGGGCTGGATCACCAACCGGCAGATCGAGGCCGCCCGTATCGCGATGACCCGCCACATGAAGCGTGGCGGGAAGGTG
>DATLGM010000395.1:0-6723 GCA_035540515.1 Egibacteraceae bacterium
CCCTGTACGCCGGCGCGGACTTCTCGCTGACGCCGCCGCCGCGCCCTCGGCTGTCGCAGCGACCCACGATCGCCGTGATCGGCACGGGCAAGCGGACCGGCAAGACGGCGATCAGCGGTGACCTCGCGCGGCGCCTGCAGCGGGCTGGGTTGACGCCGGTCGTCGTCGCGATGGGACGCGGCGGACCCCCGGAACCTGTGGTGGTGCCTGCAGGCACGCCGCTGGGTGTCGACGCGCTGCTGGCGGTGTCCGACCGCGGGGGTCACGCCGCCAGCGACTTCTACGAAGACGCCGTCACCAGCGGGGCCGCGACGGTCGGCAGCCGGCGCTGCGGAGGCGGCCTGACGGGGGCGGTGGCGTTCACCAACGTCGCGGAGGCGATCGCGGCCGCGGACCAGCTTCCGGGCGACATCATGGTGCTCGAGGGCAGCGGCGCATCGATCCCGCCGTCGCACGCCGACGTGACGATCCTCGTCGTCCCGGCGGACTGCGATCCGGAGTTCCTACGCGGCTATCTGGGGCCGTATCGCCTCTTGCTGGCCGACAGTGTCGTCGTTACGATGGCCGAGTCTCCCAGAGGTTCTCCCGACCGGGTCCGAACTGTGCGGGAGACCATCCGCAGTATCTCGCGACGGACGCCCGTCTTCTCCACCGTCTTGCGGCCGGTACCCCTTGATCCTGTTGCAGGCGAGCGAGTGTTCTTCGCGACGACCGCACCAGCCGCCGTCGGTGCCTCGCTGGTCGAGGCGCTGGAGGAGGAGCATGGCTGTGAGGTGGTGGCATCCAGCACCCGTCTCGCGGACCGTCCCGCCCTCAGAGCCGACATCGAGGCGGCGCCCGCGTTCGACGTACTGCTGGTGGAACTGAAAGCAGCAGCCGTGGACGTCGCAAGCAGAATGGCCGCCTCGGTGGGGGCGCGGGTGGTGTTCTGCGACAACCGTCCCATGGTCGTGGGTGACAGCACCGGTGCCGCCGCCGACGACGCGGAAGCGGTGTTGCAGGCAGAGGTCACCCGACTCGCTCACCTGGCGCAGCGGCGGGCCGCGCAGGCCTGACCCACCCGCACCGAACGACAGGCTCGATCCTCATCATGGAAGCCCACCAGGGACCCGCCGGCGGTCGTGGCCGCCACGTCACCGTGCGGGACGGCAAGGCGGGCCTGCCGTACTCCAAGGGGCTGATGGCCACCTCGATCATGGCGTCGGGCCTGCCCGCTGTCCGTGCACATCACGTCGCCGAGGTCATCGAGGACCGCCTGCACGACGCCAACCGGGACGACATCTCCTCCTCGGAGCTCCGTGATCTGGCCGCCGAAGTCCTCGAGGACGTCGTCGGTCCGCGCTACGCCGAGAACTACCTGACCTGGCAGCGGGCGCAGGACCGCAACGTCCCGCTCATCGTGCTGCTCGGTGGCGCCACCGGTGTCGGGAAGTCCACGGTCGCCACCACGATCGCCAACCCCCTGGGCATCGTGCGCATCGTGTCGTCCGACGCCATCCGCGAGGTGATGCGCGGCATCTTCACGCCGGAGATGATGCCGATGCTGCACGCGTCGTCGTTCGACGTCGAGCAGCCGCTGCGCGAGGTGCTCGCGGGGGAGACCGACCCGGTCATCGCAGGCTTCCGGTCCCAGGTGCACGCCGTCTCCGTCGGTATCACGCAGCTGATCCGGCGCGCGGTCGTCGAAGGCACCGACCTGATCGTCGAGGGCGCGCACGTCGTCCCCGGTTTCCTGCAGCTGCCCCGGCGCTCGGAGGCGATCGTGGCGCAGGTGGTCGTGACCGTCGAGGACGAAGCGATGCACGCCAGTCACTTCGAGGCGCGCACGCAGGACTCACGGGCCAAACGCCACCGCCGCTACCTGGACCACTTCGCCGAGATCCGCCACATCCAGAACTACATCCGCGCGCTCGCCGTCGAGCACGGCGTGCCGATCGTCCCCAGCTACTCCCTGGACACGACCGTGTCTCAGGTCATGCAGCTGGTCGTGTCGGCCTTGACCGACGCAACTGACCAGCCCGAACCGACGACCACTTCGCCCGCGGCGCCCGCCCGGGCCCTACCCGACGTGAGCGTCTCGGCCGAGGACATCTTCTCGGCTGGTCGCCCGCGCCCGTGACAGGAGCAACGCCGATGGACCCCAGCGTCCTCGCCAACAAGCAGCTGACCGAGCTGAAGGGCATCGCCTCGCATCTGCAGATGCGCGGTTACCAGCGACTGAAGAAGGCTGAGCTGATCGAAGCCATCCTGGAAGCGACGCGGGGTGGCAACGGTGGCGCCGCCGCCGCGCCGTCTGCCGGCGGAGACAACGGGCACGCAGGTGGCGGCGGGGATGGGGGCGACGGTGGTGAGCAGCGCACCCGCGTGCGGACCCGCACCCGGGAGCGGACCGCCGACGGGGATCCGGAGGGCGAGCAGCAGTCGCGGCAGGACGACGGGCGCGACAACGGCGATTCCGGCCGCGCGCGCGACGACGACCAGGGCGGCGACCAGGGCGCCGACGACAGCGACGTCAGCGACGTCAGCGATGCGCAGTCGCACGCGCAGCGTGGCGGGGACCAGGACCGCAACGACGACGACGGGGGTTCGCGCCGGCGCCGCAGCCGCCGAGAGCGCCGGCGCGGCAAGGGTGGCCAGGGCCAGCCGGCGCGCCCCCGCGACGACGACGCGGAACCCGGCGAGGTTCGCAGCGGCGTTCTGGACGTCCTGCCGGAGGGCTACGGGTTCATTCGCACGTCGGGGTACCTGCCCGGCGACCGCGACGTCTACGTCTCGCAGGGCCAGATCCGCAAGCACGGCTTGCGCCGCGGTGACCTCGTCGAGGGCCCCATCCGCATCCAGCGCACCAACGAGAAGGTGCCGGGACTGCACCACGTCGAGAAGGTCAACGACACCCCCGTCGACCAGGCAAACCCGAGCCTGCAGCGCCGTGACTTCAAGGACATGACGCCGCTGTTCCCGCAGGAGCGTCTGAACCTCGAGACGCCCGACGGGCCGATCTCGATGCGGGTCGTCGACCTCATGGCGCCCATCGGCAAAGGTCAGCGCGGGCTGATCGTGTCCCCGCCCAAGGCGGGCAAGACCACGATCCTCAAGGAGCTCGGCCAAGCGATCGCGCACAACAACCCGGAGGTCCACCTCATGGTGGTGCTCGTCGACGAGCGCCCCGAAGAGGTGACCGACATGCGCCGGTCCATCCCTGGCGAGGTGATCGCCTCGACGTTCGACCGCCCCGCTGAGGACCACACGCAGATCGCCGAGCTTGCGATCGAGCGCGCCAAGCGTCTCGTGGAGTCCGGCGGGGACGTCGTCGTGCTGCTCGACTCCATCACCCGTCTGTCGCGCGCCTACAACCTCGCCGCGCCGGCCAGCGGCAGGATCATGTCCGGGGGTGTGGACTCCTCGGCGCTGTACCCGCCCAAGCGCTTCTTCGGTGCCGCGCGCAACCTGGAGGAGGGCGGCAGCCTGACGATCATCGCCTCGGCGCTGATCGAGACGGGGTCGAAGATGGACGAGGTGATCTTCGAGGAGTTCAAGGGCACCGGGAACATGGAGCTGCGCCTGGATCGCCGGCTTGAGCAGAAGCGCATCTTCCCCGCGATCGATCTTGAGGCGAGCGGCACGCGCAAGGAGGAGCTGCTGCACGACGCCGACGAGCTGGCGATCATCTGGAAGCTCCGGCGTGTGCTGCACGCCCTGGAAGGTCCCGCCGCGCTGGAGCTGCTCATCGACAAGATGAAGGCGACCCGTTCCAACAACCAGTTCCTGGTCCAGATCCAGAAATCAAACCTGTCCACGGGTTGACGGGCGCGCCCCGATCCGTACGCTTCGGGAGGACATGACCCACACTCGGCGTTTCGTCCGTATCCCACTCGTCATGGTCCTCACCGTCGCGCTGACGGTGCCGGCCTGGTACGGCGGTTCTGAGACCGCCGCGGCCGCCCCGGCGCTGAACGTGGCGCCGACCAACCCGGTCCACCGGGAGTTCATCCACCTGTCGGGCCGGTTCGGGACGCGCGTGGCGCGGCCCGTTCGGGTGCAGTACTACAACGGCAATCGGTGGGTGGGGCTGACACAGGGCCGCACCGACAACCAGGGGCGGTTCCGCTTGCGGACACGCGCCGTCGCGCCCTCACGGCTGTTCCGCGTGGTGGCGCCCCGCGCCACGATCAACGGCCGGACGTACAAGGCCGCGCGCACCGCCAACCGCCGCGTCCGCACGGTCAAGCCGACCGCTGCGCTGCGGTTGGTGCCGGCCCCCGTCGGACAAGCGAAGAACACCACCACGTCGAACCTGACGCCGGCCGAGCTGCGCTTCCGTCCTGTGCGCGCCGGCCGCAAGGTCGTGTTGCAGCGTTACCGCAACGGCGCGTGGCGCAACGTCGCGTCGGCGACGCAGAACCGTCAGGGCCGCGCGCACTTCAACATCGCCACCTCAGCCGCTCGCAAGTTCCGCCACCGGGCGGTGACGGTGAAGTACCGCGGCGCGCCCGCTGTGCGCTCGCAGGCGACGACGGCGGTGCGCAAGAAGCTGCTGTTCTCCGACAACTTCAACGGGTCGGCGCTGAACACCGACAAGTGGGGTTACCGCCAGCTCGGGTTGCGCAACCCCGGTTCCCGCCAGTGCGCTGAGAGCTCACGGTCGGCTGTTGCGGTCAACAACGGCAAGCTGCGGCTGCAGGTCCGCAAGATCGCGCGGACCAACGCTCGGTACGACCTGACCAAGGAAGCCGACGGCACCTGCCCCCACGGCCAGTTCTTCAACGGCCACATCGGCACGCAGGGCAAGTTCGACACCAGGTACGGCTTCATGGCCGCGCGCATCCGGTTCCCCGCGGGGCAGGGGCAGCACGGCGCCTTCTGGTCCCAGCCCAACAGCGGGCCGGGAGCGGAGATCGACATCGTCGAGTACTTCGGCAATGGCTTCCCCAACCGCCGCACGCAGGGCGTCCCGGCCGGTGCCAGTGCGTTGCAGCACACCATCTACTGGCGTCAGGCTGATGGATCCCTGGGCAAGGCGGGCGGGCTGTTCGACCTGCGCCGGCTGCTGGGCAAGGACAAGACGTGGTCGAACAGCTACCACATCTACTCCGTGGAGTGGACGCCCAGCGTGTACATCTTCCGCGTCGACGGACATGAGACGTTCCGCACCAAGCGCGGGCGGTCCAGCCAACACCAGTACCTCATCATGAGTCTGCTGACGTCTGACTGGGAGATCCCCAACCTCAACCAGTCGACCCTGCCGACGACGATGCTGGTGGACTGGGTCCGCGTCTGGCAGCGCTGACGGCGGTCAGTCAGCGGTAAGGATCGGCTGCAGGTCGTCGCCGACGACCAGGAAGATCTCGACCGTATTGGCGCCTTCGCGCAGTGACTTCGGCGGGACGAGGGCGCGAAATGCGCCGGTGCGCTCGTTGCCAAGGTCCGCCATGGTGACGGCCTCGACCCGACCGTTGACCCCAACGGCGAGCACCGGCCGCTCGCCCGGCGCGAGGCCCTCCACCGTGCCGGTGATCAGCGCGGGGATCGTCCGTGCGTGGTGGTCGATGCGGCTCAG
Source organism: Egibacteraceae bacterium (assembly GCA_035540515.1). Taxonomy (GTDB): domain Bacteria; phylum Actinomycetota; class Nitriliruptoria; order Euzebyales; family Egibacteraceae; genus WHTG01. The sequence continues at coordinate 5,558 of DATLGM010000395.1, forward strand.
GGCGCGCCGGTAGCGAAGGGCGACGCGCAGTTGCTCGTGGGCAGGGCGCTCGGCGACGTTCACGCGCCGGCCTAGCAGCTGGTGCGTCGTGGGTGGCGCCAGCCGGTGCAGGTCGACCCCGCCGGCGCCGTCGGCGAACCACGCGTGCTTGCGCCGCACGACCGCATCGAGTTGTACGCCGGACAACGCGGTCGGCATCACCCAGGGACGGTAGTCGAGGTCGAACACCGTCTTGCTTGCTCTGGCTGCCGTCGCGTCGAACCCTGACCGCCCGTCGAGCCCGTTCGGGGGTTGCACCCCCAACACATCCAGGATCGTGGGCAGCACGTCGCTGCTGTCCAACCCGGTCTCGACGACGCTGCTGACGCGTTGACGGGGCGCCTTGATCAGGAAGGGGACCGGACCGATCTCGCCGAAGTTCGCCTTGGTGATGTCGCGACGCGGGAACCCGGGCGTGAAGCTCGCGCCGTGGTCGGCGACCACGACGACCAGCGTCTCGTCGAACATCTGCTGGTCCTCGAGGCGGTCCAGCAGCGTCCCCAGCAACCGGTCCGCCAGCTGCGCCTGTGCCAGGTGCAGCTGGTAGCCCTGCTGCACGGGCCACAGGCGGTTGGTCCAGACGTTGCCTTCGCCGACGGCGGGCTCCTGGCCACCGGTGTGCAGCCGACCGTCAGGTAGGTAGCGCCAGGGCCGGTGCGGCAGCATCGAGTGGAAGAAGTACAGCGGCGGCGTGGTGCCCGGAACAATGCGGTCGACGAAGCGGCGGAAGTCCGCCGGATGGTCCTCGGCGACCGCGTGGCGCCGGCGAGCGTTCTGCACCGGCTCCCCCGCGCGCGCCTCAGGCCCTCGGCCGAAGTCGCGCCACTGGTCGTTCAGCTCTGGCAGGTGCACGCCCCACCGCGTGGGCACGACGACATGCGCGCCGAGGATCGCGACGTCCCGCGCGAACGCGGCGTAGCGCGCCGCCGCTGTACTTCTTCCACTCGATGCTGCCGCACCGGCCCTGGCGCTACCTGCCTGACGGTCGACTGCACACCGGTGGCCAGGAGCCCGCCGTCGGTGAAGGCAACGTCTGGACCAACCGCCTGTGGCCCGTGCAGCAGGGCTACCAGCTGCACCTGGCACAGGCGCAGCTGGCGGACCGGTTGCTGGGGACGCTGCTGGAC
>DATLGM010000396.1:0-29068 GCA_035540515.1 Egibacteraceae bacterium
TCACCGGACCCGGTGCCGCAACGGACGGCATGCACCTGGCCCGCAAGGCGGCGGTCGTCGCCGGCGCGGTGGCGGCGCTGCCACGGGACGCGGGCCCGTTCACCGCGCTGACGCACGTGGGCGGGCTGGAGCACGCGGCGCTGGCCGGGGCGATGCTGGCGGCGGGGGCCGCCAGGGTCCCGGTGGTGCTCGACGGGCTGATCACGAACGCCGCCGCGTTGGTCGCCGTTGGGATCGCCCCTGCCCTGCGCCCCCGGCTGATCGCCGGCCACCGCTCCACCGAGCCCGGCGCGACCGTGGCACTGGCAGCGCTGGGACTGCAGCCGCTGCTCGACCTGGGGTTGCGGCTGGGGGAGGGCACCGGCGCCGTGATGGCGATCCCGCTGGTCACCGGGGCAGCCGCGGTGCTGTCGGGCACCGCGACCATCGACGAGGTCATCGCCCCCCGGTAGCAGCCGAGGGATCATGGCCACCTGCTACCGTGGGTAGTAACTCTGGCAGCGCCCCATTGCGGCGCGCAGCATTCTGTCTCACCACCGGACGACCGAAGAAGGACTGATGGCACGTCGACGTAGCGGACGCCCACCCTCCCGCCGGGTGGCCGACGCCGAGACCCGGGCGAAGCGCGAGGCGCGCGCCGGCTCCACCAAGGAGGCCGCGCTCGAGCTCGAGGGCGTGGTCGAAGAGGCCCTGCCCAACACGATGTTCCGGGTGACGCTCGACAACGGCCACAGTGTGCTCGGGCACATCTCCGGCAAGATGCGGAAGCACTACATCAGGATCCTCCCCGGTGACCGGGTGACGGTGGAGCTGTCCCCCTACGACCTGACCCGCGGCCGCATCACCTACCGCTACAAGTAGTCCGGGGTCGCCTCGGTCGGCGCGCTTCGCTGCGCAAACACCGTCTGACCTGTGGAAACACGGACCACACCGCTGTCGTTCGTCGCTGTCGGATCCCGTGGTTTTGCGTCCTCGTAGACACCGTTGGACCCTCCGTGTCACAAGTCCCGCTGCGCGTGTGCAACTCCCTCCATGAGGCTGCTGAGCACCTACGCGTATGTGATGCCCTCCGACGCCGAGCGGGGTCGATCGGTGCTTGACGCGGCGCTCGGCGGACGTCAAGACCGCGCCGAGCCGGCCAGTCGCTGAGTCTGCATGCGCTCGGGAGGTGGTCAGGTGCCTTCTGCCGGGTCCTGCAGGCTGGCGGGGATGTCGCGGTGGGCGTGGAGGATGCGCACGACGTCGATGTGGTCGGTGCGCTCGAAGTAGAAGATCAGGTAGGTGAACCGTTCGACGGGGCGGGCGCGCAAGCCCGGCAGGTCGAGATCGACGGCGTAGCGGGGGGAGCCGGTCCCCGGTTGTCGGGCGATGAGGGTGAAGGCCTGCTCGACCGCGTCGATGAACCGTCGTGCCGTCGCGGGGTCGGCCGCGCGGGCGTAGTGGCCTGCCGCATCCCGCAGGTCCTGGGTGGCCAGCCCACGGGGGATGACCGGGAGCGGGTCACCCACCGGGCGTGGCGTCCACCTCGGCGCGAAGGTCGTCGAAGTACTCGGGTCCGGCAACCGGGCCCGGTTCTGAGGCGGCGCCGGCGAGCAGCAGGTCGCGCAGGTACTGGCGGTCCTGGTCGCGGCGGATCAGATCGCGGATGTACTCGCTGGTCGTGCCGTAGCCGTGCTGGGCGACCCGGTCCTCCACGAACGCGCGGAGGGCCTCGGGCAGGGAGACGTTCATCGTCGGCATGCCCTCATCCTACCGCCTCCATGGCAAACTTTGTCAAAGGCGGCCGGGGACGGCCGTGGCCCCAGCGGGGCCCAAGATCCGAGCCGAGCAGCGTTTCCGCAGGTCAGCGGCCTTCCGGACGCCCATAGGACACTTCCGCGACAGGTGTGCCTCAGCCGGGCTGGCGGTGCCGTCGGGCGGCGGTCCGGGGGTCGAACGCAAACGGCAGCTCGAGGCGGTGGGCTTGCAGCATGGTCTCGTCGGCCAGGATGTCGGCGGTCGGGCCGTCGGCTGCGACGCGCCCCCCGTCGATGATGACCGTGCGCGTGCACAGCTCGAGGGCGAACGGCAGGTCGTGGGTGATGACCAGCTGCGCCATCGGCAGGCCCAGCAGGATCTCGGCCAGCTCCCGGCGCCCAAGGGGGTCCAGGTCAGCGGTGGGCTCGTCGAGCACCAGCACGTCGGGGTGCATGGCCAGCACGGTCGCCAGGGCCACGCGCCGCTTCTCGCCACCCGACAGGTGGTGCGGGGCCCGGTCGGCGGCGTCGCTCATGCCGACCGCCGCCAGGGAGTGGACCACGCGCTCTTGCAGGTCGTCGTCGCGCAGGCCGAGGTTGGCCGGCCCGAAGGCGACGTCCTCGCGCACGGTTGGCATGAACAGCTGGTCGTCGGCGTCCTGGAAGACCAGCGCGACCCGCCGGCGGATCTCGGCCAGCGTGTCGTCTTCGAGGACCAGACCGTCGACGGTGACGCTGCCGGCCCGGGCGCGCAGAACCCCGTTGCAGTGCAGGGCCAAGGTGGTCTTGCCGGCACCGTTGGGACCCAACACAGCCACGCGTTCACCAGGCGCCACGATCAGATCAAGGCCGCGCAGGGCCTCGCGCCCGTCGGGGTAGGAGAAGCGCAGTCCTGCCAGCGACAGCGCAGGGGTCATGAAGCCACCAGCGCGATCGTCGCGATCACTGCTGCGCTCGCTGCCGGCACCAGCCCGACCCGCCAGTCGCGTGCCCGCGCGACGGGATGGCCGAGCGCCGGCATGGCGCCGCGGTACCCACGCGACAGCATCGCGGCGTGCACGCGCTCACCCCGCTCGTAGGTGCGGATGAACACCGCCCCGGCTGCAGTGGCCAGTGGACGGGACTGCCACAGCCAGCGGGGGTTGTAGCCACGGGCGGCCATCGCCGTGCGCGTGCGGCCCAGCTCGGCCGCCACCAGCTCCAGGTAACGGACCATGAACATCGCGATGGTGGTCAGGGGAGCGGGAACCCGCAGACGCTCCAGCCCCCGCAGGATGTCCGGGATCGGGGTCGTGGCGGCGAGCAGGATGCTCACCGTGACCCCCAGCAGCGCCTTGACCAGGATGTTCCAGGCGCCCCACAACCCTTCGCGAGACACGGCGACGCCGAGCACGTCGACCCGATCGCCGGAGGCCACGAAGGGGATCAGGAACGCAAAGGCGATGAACGGCAGCACGACCAACATGCGCGTTGCGACGAAGCCCGCCCGCAGGCGCCCGACCCGGGCCGTGACCGCCAAGGTCCCCGCATGTACCGCGAACGCCCACAGCTGTTCGCGAGGCGTCACCGCCACGGCAGCGGCAAACGCGAACGCCGCAGCGACCTTCACCTCGGGCGGCAGCCGATGGACGGGGCTGTGCTCGTGGACATACAACGCGTGCGCGTGCCCAGCCCCCATCGGTCAGGCGTGCGTGCGTTCGGGCGCGCGGTGTGCGTCGCGCTCGTCGCGCCCGCGGCCGCGGATGGCCAGCGCCAGACCGGTCCCCACCAGCAGGGTGACGGCCACGCCGGCGGCCCCGGCCACCGCCAAGCTGACGCTCTCGTTGCGCACGCCCGCCGTGGCGTAGTCGGCGAACATGCTGCGGTCCAGGGCGTGGTCGCGCGCGCTCTCCTCGAACCCCTGGTCGATGGCGACGCGCTCCAGACCGTCGGGCTCGTCGACGGCGAGCTGGCTGACGCCCATCGCCACCAGCAGCGTCACCACCAGCCCCGCGACCACGAACCCGCGGGTCCCAATGCGTCGGCGGGGCGCGTCGACCTCGAGGTCCCGCGCCCCGTACACCAGGTCCGGCCGCGCGGCCAGCACCGCGCCGACGGTCAGGGCGCTGATCACTCCCTCGCCGATGCCGATGAGCGTGTGGACCCCGACCATGGCGACGAACACCGTGTCGAACGGCACGGGAGCGGTGGCGCCGAACAGCCACTGCACGGAGAACGCCATCGCGGACAGCACGACGGACAGCCCGGCGGCAACGCCCGTGGCCACGGTCACCCCGGTGCGACTGCGCGGCAGGACTCGCCGGAGCAGCACGAACGCGGCGTAGCCGCCGAAGGCCGGGACGACGGCCATGTTCAAGACGTTGTAGCCCAGGGCGGTCAAGCCGCCGTCGGCAAACGCCAGCGCCTGCACCACCACGACGACGGTGACCACCAGAGCGCCGACCGCCGGGCCCAGGAGCACCGCCGCCAGCGCGCCGCCGATCAGGTGCCCGGTCGTCCCACCAGCCACGGGAAAGTTGAACATCTGCGCCGCGAAGATGAAAGCGGCAGCCAGGCCTGCCAGGGGGACCTGCTTGTCGAGCAGCTGCTCGCGCGCTTGGCGCAGCGCGACACCGATCGCGCCGGCACTCGCCGCTCCGGTCGCGACCGCGGTGCCCGCATTCAGGAAGCCGTCGGGTGCGTGCACAGCCCTGCTCCTTCTCCTGAGGGAGACGTCCGGCCTTCATGCGAACGTTTCGCAACGAGTGTAGACCTCGGGGTCGCCGCCGGGAAGCGCCGGCCGTGCTCAGGCGATGCAGCGAGGGCAGCGGCCGCGCACGATCAGCTCGACGGAGCGGGGCTCGTACCCATGCCCGGCCGCCAGGTGTTCACGGACCTGCTCGACCAGCGCTCCGACGTGGTGCTCGATGGCTCCGCACTCCTCGCACACCAGATGGAAGTGCTCGTCCGGGTGGGCCAGCTCCCACCTTGCCTGGCCTTCGTCTGGCAGCCGGGACGCCCGAACGAGGTCCAGCTCCTCGAACAACGTCAGCGCCCGGTAGACCGACGCGAGGTTGGTGCCCGGCTCACGCGCCTGGACCTGCTCTGCGATCTCCTCGACCGTCAGGTGACCGCCGTCGTCGGTCAGCACCGACCACACCGCGAGCCGTGCGCGCGTCACCCGGTGCCCGCGGCTGCGCAGCAGCTCGCTGGGGTCCGCCACCTGTGTCATGGCGCCACGGTACCCAGGGCGGGCTGTGCCACCCGCACGACCACTTTGCCAAAGACGTCGCCCGCCTCCAGTGCCGCGTGAGCTTCCGCGATCTGATCCAGCGGCACGGTGCGGTCGATGACGGGACGCAGGCTGCCGTCGGCGAAGCCCGGCCACACCTCGTCGACCAGCCGGCGCATCAGCGGCGCCTTCTGCTCGGTTGTCCGGGCACGCAGCGTCGAGCCCAGGACGGACAGCCGCTTTGTCAGCACGACGCCGAGGTTCAGCTCCGCCTTGGCGCCGCCCTGCAGCCCGATGACCACCAGACGCCCCTCCTCGGCGAGGCAGCGCAGGTTCGCCGACAGGTACGGCCCGCCGACCACGTCCAGCACCACGTCCACGCCCCGTCCCGCCGTCATGTCGAGCACCGCGGAGGCCCAATCGGCGTCGCGATAGACCACACCGTCGTCCGCGCCCAGCTCGACGCAGCGTCGGACCCGATCCTCGGAACCGGCCGTCACGACAACCCGGCACCCATGCCGTTTCGCCAGTTGAATCAGCGCGGTCCCCACGCCGCTGGCGCCCCCGTGCACCAGCAGCGTCTCCCCGGGTTGGAGCCGCCCTCGAAGGAAGACGTTGTCGTAGGCGGTCGCGAAGACCTCGGGTACGGCTGCGGCCCCGACCGCGTCGAGCCCGGGCGGCCAGGGCATCACCACGGCGGCGGGGACGGCGACGCGCTCCGCGTACCCGCCGCCAGGCAGGACCGCGCACGCGTGGTCGCCAACATCCCATCCCTGCACGCCTTCCCCCACCGCCGATACCGTGCCGGCGGCCTCCAGACCCAAGACGTCCGTCGCCCCCTTCGGGGGTGGGTAGCGACCTTGACGCTGCAGCACATCGGCCCGGTTCACCGCCGTCGCCGCGACGCTGATCACCACCTGGCCCGGACCGGGCTGCGGGTCCTCCCGTTCGACCAACGCCAGCGATTCCGGGCCCCCGGGCTCCTGCACCACGACCGCGCGCACATCCTCCCCTTCCCCTTGCGTCCGACCGGGCCGTCCGACCGGGCTGGTACCCTTCCAAGGACAAATCCCAAAGACCAGCGGCGCTTCAGCATGCGCGGACCGCCGCGAAAGGAGAATGGTGACCGACGTCACACCAGGAAGCATCGTCACCGGCAAGGTGGTCCGTCTGCAGGACTTCGGCGCGTTCGTCGAGGTGTCACCGGACGTCACCGGGCTGGTGCACATCTCGGAGGTTCACAAGGACTTCGTGGACAACATCCACGCCTACCTGACCGAAGGTCAGGAAGTGACCGTCAAGGTCGTCGCCGTCAAGGAAGACGGTCGCGTGGACCTTTCCATCAAGCGGGCAGACCCCACCTGGGAGGACGAGGTGCAGCGCCGGCAGAGCACGAAGCCGGACAAGGAGTTCAACCAGCGACTCCGCAAGTTCATGCACCAGTCCGACATGATCCAGGGTGAGGTCCGTCGCCGGAAGCGCTCGCACCAGTAGCCGGTTGGCTGACGGCGCCATCTCGGCGTCGGCGATCGAGGCCCGCTCGCTGACCCGCCGCTTCGGTGACGTGACCGCCCTCGACGGCGTCACGCTCACCGTTCCGCGCGGCACGGTCTTCGGGTTCCTCGGTCCCAACGGGGCGGGGAAGACCACCACGATCCGGCTGCTGCTCGGGCTGATCGCGCCCAGCGCCGGCGATCTGGAGGTGCTCGGCCGCCTTGTGCCCGAGGCCGGCTTGGAGGTCCGCCGGCGTACGGGGGTCGTGCTGGAGCAGCACGGCTTGTACGAGGGCCTGTCGGTGGGCGCGAGCCTGCAGTTCGCGGCCCGCAGCTACGGCCTGTCGCGTCAGGCGGCTGCCGATCGCGTTGCGGAGCTCGCGGCCCGGTTCGGGATGCAGGACCGTCTGCGCGACCGCCCCGCCACGCTGTCGCGTGGCATGCGCCAGCGCCTGGCGATCGCCAGGGCGCTGGTCGGCCGTCCCGAGCTGCTCGTGCTCGACGAGCCGACGAACGGACTGGATGCCGAGGCCGCCGCGGACCTGCGCCGGCTGCTGCTGGACCTCGTGGCCGACGGGACCACCGTGTTCCTCACCACGCACCTGCTCGCCGAGGCCGAGCGCCTGTGCGACGTCGTGACCGTCATCAAGGGTGGTCGCGTCATCGCCACCGGCACCCCGTCGGACCTGCGGCGCGAGGCGACCGTGCACCACGTGCGGGTCGAGGGCCCGGACCTCGCGGCGGCGGTGCGCTCGCTGTCCTCGGCGTCGCTCGGACGGTTCTCGGTCGCCGCGCCTGATGCGATCGTGGTCGACGTCGACGGCCTGGACGCGGTGCCGGCAGTGGTCTCCGCGCTGGTCTCGCAGGGGATCGCGGTGCACCGCGTCGAACCCGTCGGTCAGACGCTGGAGGCCGCGTTCCTGTCGCTGGTCGGGGACCCGGATGAGCGGCCGGCGCCGGTCGAGGCGGGTGTGCGATGACCCCGACAGCCGAGCGGCCCGACTGGCGGCTGGTGGCCCGCAAGGAGCTCGGCGACCTGCTGGGTCGGCTGGGTCGCAAGCCGCTGACCCGCACCCTCGGCGTGGTGGCGGTGTTCGGCCTCCTGCTGCCACTGCGCTTTCAGGGTGCGGCGAACCTGCCGGCGTTCTTCGCGGTGTTCATGGCGTTCCTGCCTGCCCGGCTCGTGGCCGTCGAGTCCTTCGCCGGCGAGCGGGAGCGCGGGACGCTGGAGTCGCTGCTCGCACTGCCGCTGACCGACCGATCCATCGCCGTCGGCAAGATCGCCGCCGCCATGGCGTACGGCGCAGTCCGGGGATGGCTGTTCGTGGCGGTGTGGCTGCCCGCCGCGGTGCTGGCGCGGGCGGTCGGGTTGCTGGCGCCCCAGGCGCTGCCGTCGGCGGAGGTCGTCGTCGCGACGCTGCTGGCCAGCGTCGTGGTCGCCGGCGCCGCGGCGCTGTTCGGCGTGTGGCAGTCAGCGGCCGCCCCGTCGGTGCGCGCCATCCTCGAAAGCGGGGGTCTGCTGCGCCTGGTGCTCATCGTCACCGTGTTCTTCGTCGGCCCGTGGCTGTTGGGGCTGCTGTCGCCGGGCGGCGCCGCACCCACCATCGCGCTGCCCGGCGGGGGCCGGACGGTCTCGCTGCCGGCGGTACGCGACATGCTCGCCGTGCGCCCCGGTGCTGCGGCCGCCATCGCCGGGATCGCTGTCGGGGCGCTCGTCGCCGCCGGCATCTGGCTGGTCCGGGATACGCTCCGCCGCTGCCGCCGGGAGGCCCTGGCCATGGCCGGGGCAGACCGAACCGGGGTCCGCTGACGTTTGGTCTGGGCCACGACGGCGGAACATCGTCCCATCAGTCCGCAGTCACAGGAAGCACCCATGGCAGACGTTCAAGCCGTCATCCTCGCCGGGGGGAGGGGCACGCGGCTTCGCCCCGTCACCGCAGACCTTCCCAAGCCGCTGATCCCCATCGCGAACCGGCCCCTGATCAGCCACCAGCTGCGCCACCTCGCGGCCGCCGGCGTGCGCGACGTCACCCTCGCCCTTGGCTACAACGCAGATCAGTTCGACGGGATCCGAGACGAGGCCGCTGATCTGGGCCTGCACGTCAAGCTGTTCGTCGAGCCCAAGCCGCTGGGCACCGGCGGCGCCTTGCGGTGGTGCGCCGACCAGGGGGCGTTCGACGAGCGGCCGCTGCTGTGGCTCAACGGCGACGTCGTGGCGACGCCGGACGTCGATGCCCTGCACGACATGCACCGCGACCGCGAGGCGCTCGTCACCTTCTGGCTGACGTCGGTGCGCGAGGTCAGCGAGTTCGGCGTCCTGGAGATCGACGACGACGGCCGGGTCGAGAGCTTCCTGGAGAAGCCCGACCCCGACGAGACCGACAGCCACCTTGTCAACTCCGGGATCTTGATGATCGACCCGCGCCTGCTGCAGCGGGTCCCGGCGGGGCGGATGTTCTCGTTCGAGCAGGGTCTGCTGCCGGAGCTCGTGGCGGCCTCCGAGCCGCTGTACGGGCTGTTCGACGGCGGCTACTGGCTCGACACCGGACGGCCGCGTCACTACCTGCAGGCCAATCGCCACGTGTTGGAGGGGCGCGTCGCGTGGACGCCGGCGGGGAAGCAGACCTGCGACGGGATCTGGGAGGGCGAAGGCGTCCAGCACGAGACCGTCGGGATCATCCAACCCGTCGTCTTAGGTGACGGCGCCATCGTCGAGCCCGGCGCGCAGCTGTTCGGTCGGGTGGTCCTCGGCGCCGGCGCCATCGTGCGCTCGCACGCCAAGCTCGAGGACTGCGTCGTGCTGCCGGGAGCCGAGATCGCCGGCGACGCCGAAGTGGTGCACGCGATCGTCTGCGCCGACGCCTTCGTGGGGGAGGGCGCCACGGTCGATCGCTCGATCGTGGGCGCGCGCACGCGGGTCGGTAAGCGCAACGAGCTGCGTGGCACCCGGTTGTGGAACGACGTCATTCTTCCCGACGGGGTCATCGCCGTCGATCTGTGACCTCGCCACTAAAGCGGCGCGTCCGGAATGCCGAGTAGCGGCAGGAGAGGAGGTGGTGGGCATGCGGGTTCTTGTGGTCGATGACGAGTACGACATCCGGTATCTCGTGCAGGCAGCGTTGGAGCACTGCGAGGTGCTCACCGCCGCCGACGGCCCGTCCGCACTGGCCCTGCTGCGCCACGCGAAGGTCGACGCGGTCCTCCTCGACGTGATGATGCCCGGCATGGATGGCTTCTCCGTGCTTCGCCGCATCCGTGCTGATGCCCAGCTGCGCGACCTTCCGGTCATCATGCTGACGGCGAAGACCGGTGAGCATGACCACGTCCAGGCGTTCGGCGACGGTGCCGACGCCTATCTGACCAAGCCGTTCGGCGTCGACGAGCTCGACGACACGATCGCCCTGGTGGCCACCCGAACCCCCAGCGAGCGGACCAAGGTCCGCGCCGAGGAGCTCAACCGCGCCCAGCTGCTGGCGCAGATCGAGTACACGTTCGGCGTCTGACGCCCGCTAGCACCAGTGCACGGCGGGGTCGCAGGTGATGGTCACCTGTCCCGGCACGTCGACGGTCGTGCCGAGGTTGCGCCCGTCGCTGGGCACCCGGAACTGGTACTCGAACTTGCCGGCGTCGCCTTGCTGGACGTCGACAGTGAAATCGTTCGCAGTCGGGATGCCCCAGCTCAGGTCGCTCCACCAAAGCAGGCCCCACGGGGGCGGGGGGTCGACGTCCGCCGGTCGGCGGTACACCTCTGGCCACGAGTCCCTCGGCGCCGGCTGAACTCGTCCGGTCACAAGGACCTCGTCGTACACGTCGGCTGTCGAGCGAGACAGCGCCACGTTCGTAATGTTGAACCGCACGTTGACGCGCACCCCGCTGCTGGCCGCCGCAAAGGTCGTGGTGCTGCCTCGGTGCTTTACCTGGTACTGGACGTGGCGCGTCGGGGCGACGGTGAAGACCGCCTGGCCCTGACCGTCGGTCACCCGGTCCTGCTGCGCTGACGACCAGGTCCCGTGTCTCACCTCGCCCCAATCGGTCAACGTGACCGAGCGTGATTCCAGAACGAGCTTCTGACCGGCCAGCGCCGCAGAGTTGGAGTCGCGGACGAGCTCGGCGGTAAACGTCACCGCTTGTCCGCTGGTGATCGTTTGGGTGGCCCCGTTGACCCAGCGCAGCGCCGGCTGCACGCGCGGGTCGAGGGAGACCCGGGCCAGCGGGCTGCTGCTCGGGGCGCTCGAGGGCGTCCTGGCGTGGCGCAGCTGGTACTCGGTCGCTCGGGTCGGCTGGTGCCTGATCGCAACCCGGCCGCTGGTGTTGGTCGTTGCGGCCTTGACTCGCGACCACGGCTGGCTGCCGGTGGGGCGTTGGAACAGCGCGACGCTGCGCCCGGCGATGGCGACCCGGGTGATCTTGTTGCGGAGCACGCCGCTGATCGTCACGGCCTGTCCGTCGCGGACCTGCGCGGCGGAAACCGCCGAGGTCAGCGCCGTCGGGACGGGCACCCGCAGGCTCAGCAGTCGGTTGGTGGTGCGCCCCGGTCGGTACGTGACCACAGGCACGGCCGTGCCGTTGAGATGTTGGGCGACCGCGCGCGGCGTGGCGCCCCGACGACGCTGCAGGTACAGCGCAGCGGCGCCCGCGACATGCGGGGCGGCCATCGAGGTGCCGTCCTCGGTGCGCGTCGCGGTGCGGCTGCGGGTGCCCGCGGACGTGATACCGGCGCCCGGGGCGTACAGGTCCAGGCACGGTCCGTAGTTCGACCACGCCGTGGCCTCGTCGCGGCGATCTGAGGCCCCCACCGTGATCGCGCGGCCGACCCGGGCGGGGGAGATGTTGCAGGCGTTGTACGACGAGTTGCCCGCCGCGACCACGACGGTGACGCCACGGTCGATCAGACGGTTGACCGCCCGGTCGATGGACCGTGTCGGGGGGCCACCGAGGCTGAGGTTGGCCACCGCCGGGGTGCCCCTTCGGTGATGCCGAGCGACGAAGTCGAGGCCGGCGAGGATGTGCGACGCGCTGGTCACCCCGCGGCAGTCGAACACCCGGACGGGGACGATCTTCACCTGCTTGGCGACGCCGTAGGTCTTGCCCCCGATTGTCCCGGCGACATGGGTGCCGTGGCCCACGCAGTCCTTGGTCGACCCCCGCCCCGTCGAGTCGAAACCGCGCACGACCCGCTTGCCGAACTCCCGGTGTCCCGCGAAGACGCCGGAGTCGATGACGTACGCGGTCACCCCCTTGCCGGTGGCGGTGTACGTGTAGGTCTTGTCCAGCGGTCGCCGCGGCTGGTCGAGGCGGTCCAGGCCCCACGGCGCCGAGCGTTGCGTGGCGGCCAGGGTCATCAGTCCGTCCCGTTCCACCGAGCCGACCCGCGGGTCAGCGCGCAGCCTGGCCACGGTGCCCTCGTCCAGCGATGCGGCGAAGCCCGGAACGAGCGTGACGAACCGGCGCGTGGCAACGATGCCGTACTCGGCGATGACCGCTGCGCGGTCTGCGTGCTGTGCCAGGGTGACGATGACGTCCTGTGCCGGCGCCGGGGTCCCCTCGGCGGGCCTGGCGAGCACCGGCAGCACGGCGACGGCCAGCAGCGCGGCAACAATCCGCGTGACCGTCGAACGACGGAAGTGCAAGGCCACGCGAACGGCTCCGAATCGTCGCTGGATGGGGCGGTCAGCCTCCCAGGCACGTGTCGGCCGGGCATCCACAATCTTGATGAAATCGGCCCAAATCGTCCGGTTCGCAGAGGTCGCCGACGCTGCGGTTTTTCTCAACCCGTGGTAGAAATAAATGTGTGAGCACTGCCACACCGCACGACTCAGGCCTTGTCGGGCTGCTCGGCGACAGCCGGGCACGCCTTGTCGAGCTGTTGCGCGCGGAATCGCGGTCGGTTGCGGTTCTCGCGCAGGCCCTGGGCCTGTCTGAGGTCGCGGTGCGCCACCACGTGGCGATCCTCGAAGGCGAGGGGCTGGTCACCGCCCAGACCGTGCGCGGCAAGGGCCGCGGGCGGCCGAAGGCGATCTACGGCTTGACCGACAAGGGCCGGCGGCTGTTCCCCGACAACTCGGCGCAGCTGGCCAACGAGCTGCTGGAATACCTCGGCGGCGAGCACGGTCGGTCGGAGCTGCAGCGGTTCCTGCGGTGGCGCGCCACCCGCCACGAAGGGCGGTACGCCGAGGCGCTGGCGGACGCCGGCGACGTCGGCGAGCGCGTCCGCCGGCTGGCCGACGCCCTGTCGGCGGAGGGGTTCGCCTCCACCGCCGAGGTGGTCACCACCCCCGAGGGTGCCACCGTCCTCGAGCTGCGCCAGGAGCACTGCGCCATCAAGGACGTCGCGGAACAACACCCGGAGCTGTGCGCGTACGAGGCGTCGACGTTCCGCAAGCTGCTCGGCGCCAAGCTGTCACGCCGGCAGACGATCGCGGGCGGCGCCAGCGCCTGCGTCTGTCACATCACCCCTGATTCGACCACCGACGACATCGGAGCACCGTCGCAATGAGCACCCGTGCAGAGGACCTCCAGCTCGGTACGTACAAGTACGGCTGGCACGACGAGTCCAAGCCTGTCTTCGAACCGAAGAAGGGCCTGTCCAGCGACGTTGTCGAGGAGATCTCGGCGCTCAAGGACGAGCCCAAGTGGATGCGCGACCTGCGCCTGAAGGCCTACCGCCAGTTCGAGGCGCGGCCGATGCCGACGTGGGGCTCGGACCTGTCGGGCATCGACTTCGACGACATCTACTACTTCGTGCGCTCCACGGAGAAGCAGGCCACCACCTGGGACGAGCTGCCCGCCGAGATCAAAGAGACCTACGACAAGCTCGGCATCCCCGAAGCCGAGAAGCAGCGCCTCGTGGCCGGCGTCGCCGCGCAGTATGAGTGCCTCACCGGTGACACCCGGGTGTGGACAGCCAACCGTGGTCTGGTTCCCATCAAGTCCGTCGACTCCGGCGATCAGGTCTTCGCTCTGGACGAGGAGACCGGCAACTTCGTCGTCGCACCCGTGAAGGCCGGTGCCCAGACCGACGTTCGACAGACGTACGCAGTGAGCGTGAACGGCCAGACCATCAAGGCCACGGACAACCACCCAATGCTGGTGCTGGAAGACCAGCGCAAGCCCGGCCGGGAGCGGGCACGGTACGCGCGTCGGTGGAAGACCGTCGGCGAGCTGACCATCGGTGACCTCGTAGCGGTTCCCCGGGGCCTTCCGGAGTTCGGACAACCCCACTCGCTGCCGGAGCTGAAGGATCCGCACGGGCGCGCGCGTGGCCGCGCCCCGGCGACGTCGTCGGTGGACCTGATGTGGTTGCTCGGGTACTACCTCGGTGACGGCACCCTGCAGTCTGCCGGGCGCACACACCGCATTCAGTTCGCCGTTCCCGAGGCTGACGCGGAGCTCCGCAAGGAGATTACCGAGATCGTCGCGGACCTGTTCGGTCTGGAGGCGATCCCAGCCGACGACCAGCGCCTGGTGGTCAACAGCAAGGCGCTCGTCGAGTGGTTCCAGGACCTCGGCTTCATGGGAACCTCCCTGACCAAGCGGGTTCCTGAGTGGGTTTTCACCCTTCCCAAGGCTCAGCGCCTTGCCTTCCTCGGCGGGTGGGTGGATGCGGACGGCTATGTTCGGCCGGAGGAGTGGGGCTCAGTCCTGCTGACCAGCGCGAACAACGCGCTGCTCGAGCAGGCAAGTGACCTGGCGGTGCTGGCTGGTCTGCGCGCCGCCGGGCCATGGGAGTTCTCGGGCCCGCACCCGCACGATCCCGAGCGCACGATGGTCGGTTACCGGCTCGGCATCTCCGGTGACTTTGAACAGATGGACTGCCGCAACCCCAAGCGGTACCTGCGTTTCGGCCGTCGGCAGTACCACCACTCGAACACGTCGGCGAACGGAACGACCTTCCGTACGCATTGCACCGAGCACCTTGGGTTCGCCCGAGTGACCGCGATCGTCGAAGCCGACGTCGAGCCGGTCTACGACATTGAGGTCGACGGCCCGCACAACTTCATCGCCGAGGGCATGGTCGTCCACAACTCGGAGGTCGTGTACCACAAGATCCGTGACGACCTTGAGGCCCAGGGCGTCATCTTCCTGGACACCGACACCGCGCTGCGCGAGCACGAGGATCTGTTCCGCGAGCACTTCGGCAAGGTCATCCCGTCCAACGACAACAAGCTCGCGGCGCTCAACACCGCGGTGTGGTCGGGCGGCTCGTTCATCTGGGTGCCCGAGGGCGTCAAGGTCGACATCCCGCTGCAGGCCTATTTCCGCATCAACAAGGAGAACATGGGCCAGTTCGAGCGGACGCTGATCATCGCCGAGCCCGGCTCCTACATCCACTACGTCGAGGGCTGCACCGCCCCGATCTACTCGTCGGACTCGCTGCACTCCGCCGTCGTGGAGATCATCTGCAAGCCCGGATCACGGGTGCGGTACACGACGATCCAGAACTGGTCGAACAACGTGTACAACCTCGTGACCAAGCGCGCGGCGGCCTACGAGGACGCCACCATGGAGTGGATCGACGGCAACATCGGCTCGAAGGTCACGATGAAGTACCCCGCCGTGCACCTGATGGGCCGCGGCGCCCGCGGTGAGGTGCTGTCGGTGGCGTTCGCCGGCGACGGCCAGCACCAGGACGCCGGGGCCAAGATGGTCCACCACGCGCCCGACACGTCCAGCCAGATCGTCTCCAAGTCGGTGTCGCAGGGCAAGGGCCGCACGTCGTACCGCGGTCTGGTCGAGGTGGCCGAGGGTGCGCACCGCGTGAAGTCCAACGTGGTCTGCGACGCGCTGCTGCTGGACGAGACGGCGCGCTCGGACACCTACCCCTACATGAACATCGCCGAGGAGGACGCCCAGATCGGTCACGAGGCCTCGGTCTCGCGGATCGGCGAGGAGCAGCTGTTCTACCTGCAGTCGCGCGGGGTGGAGGAGTTCGAGGCGCAGGCGATGATCGTGCGCGGGTTCATCGAGCCGATCTCCAAGGAGCTCCCGATGGAGTACTCGGTCGAGTTGAACCGACTGATCTCGCTGAACATGGAAGGGTCGGTGGGGTAGGTCCGCTTCGGGTCCGGTATCTGCGCCTCCGCTCTACATCGGGGACCCCGCCTCGCCCTTGGGGCTCGGCACCCCGAACTCGCTCCGTCGCAGACACCGGACCCTCCGGTGGGATTTGCCGTCGACTCCTTGTTAGTGCGCCTCTCGGTTTCGCCGGAGGCCTTCATTGCTCGACATGCTGAGGAACCAAGCTGTGGGAATGACGTTTGATGGGTTGACTGAGGACGATGTCCTCTCGATCTCGGCTGCGTATGGGGAGCCGGAGTGGGTGCGGGATCGGCGGCTGGAGGCGTTCAAGGCGTTTTCGGACCTGCCGTGGCCCACGGGGCGTGAGGAGGAGTGGCGCTACACCAAGCCGCAGCGCTTCGACCTCGCGCGTGAGCTGTCGACCTCCCCCGGTGACGCACCGGCCGTGTCCCGGGGCATCGTCGCGCTGCGCGCCGGTGAGCGCGCCGCGCTGGCGCGCATCGTCGACGGCGGAGTCGTCGAGGCGAACGTCAGCGACGCCGCAGCGGCGCAGGGCATCGTGGTCACCGACCTGGCGGCCGCGGCGCGGGAGCACGCCGACGTCGTGCAGGCGGCGCTGGGCTCCGCGGTCGGGGCGGAGACGAAGTTCGACGCGCTGAACCTCGCGGCGTTCACGGGCGGCGTGTTCGTCTACGTCCCCCGCGACGTCGAGCTGACCGAGCCGGTCGCCATCACCGTGCAGGCCGCTGCCGGCGGTGCGTTCGCCCCCCGCATCCTGATCGTGCTCGGCGACAACGCCCGGGCGCCGATCTACATCGACCACGCCGGCGATGCCCAGGCAACCGTCGTGGAGGTCATCGAGACGGTGCTCGGCACCGGGGCGCAAGCGCACGTGGTCACCGCGCAGGACTGGGGTGACGACGTCGACCACATCGCCGCGCACACGGGCCTGGTCGGTGACAACGCCGACTACCGGCACCTGGAGGTCAGCCTGGGCGGCAAGACCGTGTACCTGCGCCCCGACGTGCGGCTGGACAACCCCGGCGGAAACGCCGAGATGCTCGGCGTGTACTTCTGCGACGAGGGTCAGCACATGGAGCACCGCTCGCTGATCCACCACAACGCGTCGCACACCTCGTCGGAGCTGGTCTACAAGGGCGCGCTGCAGGGCGACAGCCGGGCGACGTTCTACGGCACGATCCGCATCGAGGAGCACGCCAAGGCGACGGTCTCCGACGAGACCAACCGCAACCTGATCCTGACCGACAAGGCGCGCGCCGACTCGATCCCCGTGCTGGAGATCCTCAACTCCGACGTGGTCCGCTGCGGCCACCACTCCTCGGTCGGCCAGGTCGACGAGCTGCAGCTGTTCTACCTGGAGTCCCGCGGCATCCCCCGCGACGAGGCAGCACGACTGCTGGTGTTCGGATTCTTCGCCGAGGTGACCGACCGCATCGACCTGCCCGGCGTCACCGAGGTCGTCCTCGAAGAGGTCGAGCGCGAGATCCGCACCGGCCCCACGGCTCTGATGAACCAACGGCGGTCGGCGCAGTAGCCATGGCCATGGAGCGAGTCCTCAACCTGGGCGACCTGCCGGTCGGCCACGCCGCGAAGGTCCAGGCCGGCGGTGAGCCGATCTGCCTGGTCCGGCTCGACGAGGCCACGGTGAAGGCAGTGCACGACACGTGCAGCCACCAGCAGTACTCGCTGTCAGAAGGATGGGTCGAGGGCAACACCATCGAGTGCAACCTGCACGGCAGTGCGTTCGACCTCGACACGGGGCACCCCGAGTCCCTGCCGGCCGTCAAGCCCATCCCCGTCTACGCGTGTGAGGTCCGCGATGGCGAGGTGTGGGTCGACGAGGCCGACCAGCGCAACGACGCGCCAGTTCCCAGACACTGATTCCGTCACCAGAAAGAGAGTCGAGAACCGCAATGGCAGAGCTTGAGATCAAGGGCCTGACCGTCGAGGTCGAGGGCCAGGAGATCCTGCACGGCCTTGACCTGAACGTCGCGAAGGGCGAGACGCACGCGCTCATGGGCCCCAACGGGTCGGGCAAGTCCACCCTGGCCTACGCGATCATGGGCCACCCCGCCTACGACATCACCGCCGGCCAGGTGCTGCTCAAGGGCACCGACATCGTGGAGATGGCCCCCGAGGAGCGCGCCCAGGCGGGTCTGTTCCTGGCGATGCAGTACCCCACGGAGATCCCCGGCGTCAGCCTGACGAACTTCCTGCGCACCGCGGTCAACGCCGTCAACGAGCAGGACGTGCCCGTCCGGCAGTTCATGACGCAGCTCCGGGAGGAGATGAAGACGCTGGAGATGGACGAGAAGTTCCTCCAGCGCAGCGTCAACGAGGGTTTCTCCGGCGGTGAGAAGAAGCGCTTCGAGATCCTGCAGATGGCGATGCTCAAGCCGGAGATCGCCGTGCTCGACGAGACCGACTCCGGTCTGGACGTCGACGCGCTGCGGATCGTGTCCGCCGGCGTGAACCGGATGCGCGGGGATGACCTCGGCGTGCTGATCATCACCCACTACACCCGGATCCTGAACTACATCACGCCGGACTACGTCCACGTGATGGTCGACGGGCGTCTGGTGCAGTCAGGTGGGCCGGAGCTGGCTGAGGAGCTCGAGTCCAAGGGTTACGAGCATTTGCGAGCCGGTGTCGCGTAGCGCACGACCTACCCTGGGACGCAACCACCCGGCACGAAGCGAGTAGGGGACATGTTCGACGTCGAAGCGGTCCGCAAGGACTTCCCGGTCCTGCAACGGCAGGTCCACGGGCGTCCCTTGGTGTACCTGGACTCCGCCGCGACGTCGCAGAAGCCGCACGCCGTCATCGACGCGATGTCTCGGTTCTACGAGGAGCACAACTCCAACGTCCACCGCGGTGTGCACGCGCTGGCCGAGGAGGCCACCGAGGCGTACGAGGGGGCGCGCGGCAAAGTCGCCCGCTTCGTCGGGGCGGACTCGCGGGCGGTCGTCTTCACCAAGAACGCGACGGAGGCCATCAACCTCGTGGCGTACTCCTGGGCGCGCACCCGCCTGGGTGAGGGCGACATCGTCCTGTCCACGCAGATGGAGCACCACGCCAACATCGTCCCGTGGCAGCTGGTGCAGCCTGAGGCCGGCTTCGGGCTGCGCTTCGTCTCTGTGACGCCGGACGGCCGGGTCGACATGGACGAGTTCGACCAGATCGTCGCCTCGGGCCGAGTCAAGGTGCTGGCCGTCACGGCGATGTCCAACGTGTTGGGGACCATCAACCCGGTCGCGGAGATGGCCGGCAAGGTCCGCGCGGCCAACAGCGACGCGGTCGTCGTGGTTGACGGGGCGCAAAGCGTGCCGCACATGCCCACCGACCTCCTCGCGCTCGACGCCGACTTCCTCGCCTTCTCCGGCCACAAGATGCTCGGCCCGACGGGCGTCGGCGTGCTGGCGTCCAAGGTCGAGCTGCTCGAGGCGATGCCCCCGTTCCTGGGCGGTGGCGAGATGATCAGCAACGTCACGCTGGAGGGAACCACGTACAACGAGGTTCCCTACAAGTTCGAGGCGGGGACGCCCGCGATCGCCGAGGTCGTAGGCCTCGGAGCAGCGATCGACTACCTCAACGCTTTGGGCATGGAGGAGGTGCGGCGCCACGAGATGGAGCTGCTGTCCACCGCGCTGCCGCGCCTTGCCGCCGTCGACCGGGTCGTCGTCCACGGCCCGACGGAGCCCGAGGCGCGGGGCGCCGCGATCAGCTTCGCCATCGAGGGGCTGCACCCCCACGACATCGGCACGATCATGGACCGGGAGGGCGTGGCGGTGCGCGCCGGTCACCACTGCGCCAAGCCACTGGTCCGCAGCCTCGGCTCGGCGGCGACGACCCGCGCGTCGTTCTACATCTACAACAACCTCGAGGAGCTCGACGCGCTTGTCGACGCCATCGAGGTGACGAAGCGGTTCTTCGACCGGTAGGGGAGCAATGGCGCTCGACGACCTGTACCAGGAGATCATCCTCGATCACTACCGCAGCCCGCGGAACCGCGCGGCGGATCTCGAGGGTGCCCACGTCCACGTCCACCACTCCAACCCGCTGTGCGGCGACGAGCTCGACCTGCGGTTGCGCGTCGCCGACGACAAGGTCGACGGCTTGGCCTACGACGGCGAGGGCTGCTCCATCTCGATGGCCAGCGCCTCGGCGATGAGCGAGGCGGTGGTGGGGCGCACCCTGTCCGACGCCGACGACCTCGCCGAGGTCTTCCGGCTGATGATGCACGGCGAGGGCCTCAAGCGTGAAGACGACCTGCTCGACGGCGTCGCGTTCCAGGGCGTCGCAAAGTTCCCCGTCCGCGTCAAGTGCGCCCTGCTGGGGTGGATGGCGCTGAAGGACGCGATCAGCACCTACCGCGAAGGCGGAGAGGAGCACCGAGTAACCCATGAGTAGCACACAGGACACCACCGAAGCCCGCGGCGGCTGGCCGACCGAAGAGACCGACGCCGAGTTCGAAGCGAAGCAGAGCCAGCCGTTCGGCGACGTCGAGACCGACGAGCACGGCATGCCGACCGACGAGGCGCTGAACACGGCGATGAAGGCCGTCGTCGACCCGGAGATCGGCATCAACGTGGTCGATCTCGGCTTGGTCTACGGCTACGACAAGACCCCGGACGAGGGCAAGGTCACCGTCGTGATGACCCTGACCTCGATGGGCTGCCCGCTGACCGAGCTGATCCACCAGCAGGTGTCGCTCATCCTCGCCCGCATGCCCGGGGTGAAGGAGGTGGACGTCGAGTTCACCTTCTCGCCGCCGTGGTCGACGGACATGATCTCCGACGAGGCCCGCGAAGAGCTGCGCGCCATGGGCTTCTCCGTCTGAGCGATGACCCGCGGGGGGTAGTCACCGTTTTTCACCCTTCGCGCTGGAATGGCGCGACGAGAAGGCAGGTTCACTAGCCGTATGGAACCGATCGTCACGACTCCCGCCCCCCTGACCAACGATGAGATCCGTCGCTACAGCCGCCACCTGATCATGCCCAACGTCGGCATGGAGGGGCAGGGCCGGCTGAAGGCCGCGAAGGTGCTGCTCGTCGGCACCGGGGGACTGGGCTCACCGCTGGCCATGTACCTCGCTGCCGCCGGCGTGGGCACGATCGGGCTGGTCGACTACGACGTGGTCGACGAGTCGAACCTGCACCGCCAGGTGATCCACGGCACGTCCGACGTCGGCAAGCGCAAGGTCGTCTCGGCCGCCGAGACCATCAACGACATCAACCCCCTGGTCAACGTCGAGATCCACGAGACGGCCCTGACCAGCGACAACGCGCTCGACATCATCCGGCCGTACGACATCGTCATCGACGGGACCGACAACTTCCCCACCCGCTACCTGGTCAACGACGCGTGCGTGCTGCTCGGCAAGCCCAACGTCTACGGATCGATCTTCCGCTTCGACGGCCAGCTGGCGGTCTTCTGGGCCGAGCACGGCCCGTGCTACCGGTGCATGTTCCCCGAGCCGCCGCCGCCGGGCATGGTGCCGTCGTGCGCCGAAGGCGGGGTCTTCGGAGTAATCTGCGCCACGATCGGCGCGGGCCAGGCGACCGAAGGCATCAAGCTGCTGACCGGCATCGGTGATCCGCTGATCGGCCGGATGCAGATCTACGACGCGCTGGAGTCGCGTTGGCAGACCATCAAGGTCAACAAGGACCCCGAGTGCCCGGTCTGCGGCAAGAACCCGACGGTCACCGAGCTGATCGACTACGAGCAGTTCTGCGGTGTCCCCGCGCACGACCACGAGGGGAACGGGCAGGCAAGCGAGGCGTTGGAGATCCTGCCGAGCGAGTTCGAGCAGATCCGCGATCGTGTCCGGGTCATCGACGTCCGGGAGCCGCACGAGTACCAGATCAGCCGCATCCCTGGCGCCCAGCTGATCCCCCTGGGCCAGCTCCCGCAGCACCTGCACGAGCTGGACTCCTCGGAGGAGATCGTCCTGCACTGCAAGTCGGGAATCCGCTCGATGGACGCGCTGCAGTTCCTGCAGCAGGCCGGCTTCCGCAAGGTCAGAAGCCTGCACGGCGGCATCAACGCCTATGCCCGCCAGGTCGACCCGTCCATCCCGGTCTACTGACCGTAGGTCGACGGGACGGGGTGTGAACCCGGACATACCGGGGCAGAACCTGTGACCGAGTGAGGCGTCCGTCGACAGGGCACGGGCGCACGACCCGGGAGGTTCCCACCGTGGACGATGTCCGTCCCGCCCGACTGTCCTTCGACGAGCTGCAGGCCGAGTCGGCGACCGCACTGCCCGACAAAGAGGTCATCTCGCTGCTGGACCTCAACGTCGACCTGAACCTGGCGCTTGATCTGGCTGCGCCGATCGACCTCGCGGTGGCCGCCAACGCCAACGTCGCGGCGCCGATCGACGCGGCCGTGGCCGCCAACATCCTGTCGGTCAACTCACAGGCGACATCGCTGGCGGACCAGGACGTCGTGATCGACCAGTACCTGTCCGGCGAGGCCGTGGCCAACGCCCCGCAGAACGCCGTGGTGGACCAGAGCGACGACGTGATCGGCGACGGTTCGACGGAGACGTCCGGCGGTCAGGACTCCACCGGCACAACCGGGGCCGACAGCACCGGCGGCAGCAGCACGGGCAGCACCAGCAGCACCGGGGACCTGGCGAACACCGTGGCCGGCGCACTGGATGGCAACCTGCTCAACGTCGACGTCAAGGTCGACCTGGATGCCGATCTTGCCGCCCCCGTCGCGGGTGCGGTTGCTGCCAATGCCAACGTGGCGGCACCGATCGACGCGGCTGTCGCCGCCAACATCGCCTCGGTGGACTCGCAGGCTGTCGCCGTTGCCGACCAGGACGCGGTGATCGTCCAGCGCCTCGACGATGTGACGGCTTCGGCAACCGCCGAGCAGAACGCCGAAGTCACCCAGTAGCCAACGGTGACGTCGGCGACGCTGACCCCGCCGGAGACCACCGGCGGGGTACCGGTCCGGGCCCACGGCCTGGAGCTGCTCGGTCCGCTCGGCGGGTCCGGGCACGCGCACCCGCCGTCGTTGGTCCGCCGGGGGGATGGCCAGACCGTTCAGCTCACCCCGCTGCTGTACCGGGTGCTGGAGGCGGTGGACGGGCGGCGGGACTACGCCACGATCGCTGCGGACGTGTCCGCAGCGATCGGACGCACCGCCGAGGCGGAGGACGTCGAGTACCTCGTTGAGCACAAGCTCCGGCCGCTGGGGTTGCTGCAGGATGCCGACGGACTGGAACCCGTCGTCCAGCGGTCCAACCCCTTGCTGGCGTTGCGTTGGCGTGTCGCGGTCTCCAACCCGCGCACCACCCGGCGCATCACCACACCCTTCGCGGTGCTGTTCCGGCCCTACGTCGCCGTGCCGCTGCTGGTGGCCTTCGCTGCCGTCAGCGGCTGGGTGCTGCTGCACAAGGGTCTCGCCTCGGCCACCCACCAGGCCCTCTACGAGCCGGGGATGCTGCTGCTGATCTTCGGGCTGACGCTGCTGTCCGCGGGCTTCCACGAATTCGGCCACGCTGCAGCCTGCCGCTACGGAGGCGCCACACCGGGGACCATGGGCGTCGGGCTGTACCTGGTCTGGCCGGCGTTCTACACCGACGTTACCGATTCGTACCGCCTTGACCGCCGCGGCCGATTGCGAGTGGATGCCGGGGGCCTGTACTTCAACGCCATCTTCGCGGTGCTCACGCTGGGGGTGTGGGCCGCGACCCGGTGGGACGCGCTGCTGTTGGTCGTGCCGGCGCAGCTGCTGCAGATGGCGCGCCAGCTGCTGCCCTTCGTCCGTTTCGACGGGTATCACATCCTTGCCGATCTCACCGGCGTGCCGGACCTGTTCGCGCACATCAAACCGACCTTGCTATCGCTGCTGCCTGCTCGGTGGCGAGGCGAACCGGTCGCGACGCCGCCCCTGAAGCCATGGGTCCGGTGGGTGGTCACCGCGTGGGTGCTGGTCGTCGTCCCCGTGCTGTTGTTCGCACTCGCCGCCATGGTGAGGGTGCTGCCCCGAGTGGCTGCCACCGCGTGGGACAGCCTCGGCCGCCAGTGGTCGCTCCTGCAGGCAGCGTGGGCGGGTGACGACCTCGCCGGCGCAGCGGTGCGGGTGCTGGCGATGTTCACGATCGCCCTGCCTGTCGCCAGCATGACGTACCTGCTGGGCCGGATCGTCCGGCGCACCGCCCGACGGCTGTGGCGGGCGTCTGCCGACAACCGGGTCCTCCGCGTCCTCACGGTGGCAGCGAGCCTGGCAGCCGTCGCCTTCATGCTGTGGGCATGGTGGCCGGACGGTCAGTACCGGCCCGTTGAGCGGAACGAGCGCGGCACGCTTCAGCAGCTGGCAGCGCGCGGCGAGCCGGTCGTGATCACGCAGCCGACGGTGCTGACGGCGGCCTCCGGTCCGTTCACCCCGGTCGCGCCCACCTTCCACGAGGTTGGGGGTCCGGTGACCGTTCCGCTGCCGGCCGACGCGGCACCGCGCCCTGGCATCGTGCTACGGCCCAAGGACCCGGAGTCGGGACTGCCGGAGCGGGTTGTGGTGATCCCGGAGCCGACCGCGGGTGCGCCTCCTGACGCGTGGCCGTTTCCGTTCAACCCCCCACGCGAACCGCGCCCGTGGGACAACCAGGCTCTCGCGGTCAACACGGTCGACGGCTCGGACGTGTATGAGGTGGCCTTCGCGCTCGTGTGGGTGACCGATGGCGCCGCGGTCGACCATCGAAACGAGGCCTACGCACTGGCCAGCTGCAGCGACTGCCGCACAGTTGCGGTGGCGTTCCAAGTGGTGCTGACCCTGGGCGATGTCGACGTCGCCGTTCCCGAGAACATCGCGGCGGCGGTCAACTACCAGTGCGAGCGCTGCGAGAGCTATGCGATGGCCGTCCAGCTGGTCGCCACCCTTACACGCCAGCCCTCGCACGCTGCGACGCAACAGCTGCAGGCGGTGTGGCGTCAGGCGGAGGCGCTCGCGCGCGTCATCCCTCGGCTGTCCATCGAACAGGCGCAGCGACGGATCGCCAGACTGGAACGGCGCATCCTGACGATCCTGGTCGAGGACGGGGCGCTGGCGGTCGGCGCCGGTACCACCACCACGGCAACCGAACAGCCGGGCGCTGGGGCGGTGGCAACGCCGACCACGGCCACGCCGACCCCAACGCCGACCGGCACGGCGACGGCCGAGCCGACTGCGGAGGCAACCGCCGCGCCGGTCACTGCGACCGAGGAACCGACAACCGACCCCGTCCAATCGACCGAGCCGTCCGAGGCGTCATCGACGACTGAGACCGCCACCGAGCCCGCTGACGAGCCCACGGAAGCCGCGGCGACGGAGACGACGGAGACGCCGACGGAGTCACCGTAAAGCCACGCGTCAAGGCGATGGGTGTAGCGCGAGCTCGACGACCCGGTTGCCGTCGGTGCGGGTGACCTCGAGCCGGCAGTCCGGGGCGTCGACCACGTCGCCGGCCTCGGGCAAACGCCCCAGCTCCGCGATCACGTAGCCGGCGACGGTCTCGTAGTCGCCCTCGGGCAGCTGCACGCCTGCCTGGTCCTCCAGCTCATCCAGGCGCAGCGCCCCGGGGAGCAGCAGCGTCCCGTCGGGCCGGCGGACGACCGGCCGGCGGCTGACGCCTCGGGCGCGGTTGTCCGTCTCGTCCTCGAAGTCGCCGATGAGCTCTTCGATGAGGTCTTCGAGGGCCACGATGCCGCTGACCGACCCGTACTCGTCGACGACCATCGCCACGTGCGCGCGTGCCTCGCGCATGTCGAGCATCAAATCCTCGATCGGTCGGGACTCCACCGCGATGAACGCCGGCCGAGCGAGCGTCGCCGCGGTCGCCGCTTCGCGCTCCTCAGGCTCGAGGCGCAACAGGTCCTTGACGTGCAGAACGCCGACGACCCGGTCCAGCTCACCCTCGTAGACGGGTAGCCGCGAGCGGCCTGAGTCCGCGGCCACCGCCTCCACGCGCTCGACAGACGCTTCAGCAGGCACCGCGACGACATCGCGTCGGGGGATCATCGCCGCCTCGGCGTCCAGGCCGGACATGTCCAGCGCGCGTTCGAGGAGGCCCTGCTGCTCGCGGGGCAACATCCCGCGAGCCGCGGACTCGCGCACCAGCATGAGCAGGTCGCTGGCGGCATGCGCGCCCGCGAGCTCCTGCTGGGGCTCAACGCCGCACAGCCTCACCACCCCGTTGGCCAGGCCGTTGAGCAGGCCGATGACCGGTCGAAACAGCAGCGTGAACGCCCGGAAGGGGCCGGCGAGCCAGAGCGCGGACCGTTCCGGGTTCGAGATCGCCAGCGACTTGGGGGCCATCTCGCCGATGACCATGTGCAAGAAGACCACCAGCGACAAAGCGATGGCGAACGCGATGGCGTGCGTCGGCGCCTCGGGTAGCCCCAGCCGCAACAGCAGCGGTTCCAGCGCGGCGGCCACGGCAGGCTCCGCGACTGCGCCCAAGCCCAGCGAGCACATCGTGATCCCCAGCTGGGCGCCGGCGAGCATCAACGACAGCTCGCGCAGACCGGCGAGCGCCCGGCGGGCGCGGCGGTTGCCCTCCTCGGCGAGCTGCTCGATGCGGCTGCGGCGGGCGGCGAGCAGGGCGAACTCGGCGGCGACGAAGAACCCGTTGGCGAGCAGCAGGGCGGTGCCGACGGCGAGCGCGGTCCAGTTCACGGCTGCTCTGGAGCGGGGTGGACACGGACGGACGCCACCGCCAGTCCGGTCATCTCCAGGACGGTGAGCGTCACGCCGTTGACCGTCACGTGGTCGCCGGCGGCGGGCACCCGCTCGAGACGCTCCATCACCAGCCCACCGACGGTGTCGTAGTCACCTTCGGGCAGCATCAGGCCCGTTTCGCGCTCGATCTCATCGGGGCGCCACGACCCCGGCACGACGTACGAGCCGTCGGGCTCCCGCCGGATCGTCGGCTCCGCGGGGTCGTGCTCGTCCTGGATGTTGCCGACGAGCTCTTCGACGATGTCCTCCAGCGTCACGATGCCGGCGGTCCCGCCGTACTCGTCGACCACGACCGCCAGCTGGCTGTGGCGAGCGCGCATGTCCGCCAGCAGCGGCCCGAGCGCGGTCGACTCCGGGACCGCCAGCGCCGGTCCCAACAGGCCGCGAATGGGGGTGTGGTCGCGGGCGTCGAACGGGATGCGCAGCAGATCCTGGGCCTGCACCACGCCCACCACGTCGTCGAGGCTGTCGCGGACGACCGGGAACCGCGAGTGGCCGGTGTCCAGCGCCAGCCGTCGCAGGTCACCTCCGGTCGCGGTCACGTCGATGTGGTCGACGTTGGTCCGCGGGACCATGGCGTCCACCGCGCGCAGGGACCGGAAGTCCAGCGCACGGCTGAGCAGGTTCGCCTGTGCCTCGTCCAACGTCCCCCCGCGACTGGACTCGCTGATGATGTAGCCCAGCTCATCGGCGGATACCCCGCCCTCGAGCTCCTCGACCGGCTGAATGCCGACCGCGCGCAGCAGCGCGTTGGACGACTCGTCGAAGATGCGGATGAACGGTGACGCCAGCCGCGTGTACAGCACGGTGGGGCGAGACAACACGAGGGCGAACTGCTCGGGCCGCGCGATGGCGAGGTTCTTCGGGGCGAGCTCGCCCAGCACCATCTGGGTGGCGGTGGCCAGTGCGAACCCCACCGTCAGCGAGACGCCGAAGGCGGCCGTCTCCGGCACGCCGAGCGCGGTCACGACGGGCCGCAGGGCGCGCCCCAGCGTCGGCTCGGCGATGAAGCCGACGAGCAGCGACGTGACGGTGATGCCCAGCTGCGCGCCGGACAGCATGAATGACAGCCGCTTGAGGACGGCGACGGCGCGCCGACCACGGGCATCGCCCGCCTCGGCCGCTTCCTCCATGCGCCCCCGGGGGACTGCGACATACGCGAACTCGGCGGCGACGAACGCCCCGTTGGCGAAGATGAGGAACAAGACGGCCAGCAGGCCGAGCGCCACGTCCATCTAGGTGTTGCGCTCGATGATGCGGGGTTGGGCGAGGTAGGTGGTCGTGACCTCCTCGCGCCGGGTCTCGCCGTCGGGGAAGCGCAGGATGCGCGTGACCGTCACGTCGAACCCGTTCGAACCCGCCTCCTGCACGACCCGCTGTGAGCCCTTGGGCAGCTCGTCGTTCTCCCGGTACTGGGTCGTCGGGCGGGTGATGTTGCGCCGGGGGCCGGTCTCGGAGTCGACCTCCACCCACGTCGTGCCGTACACGGCGACGGTGATGGACGTGTCGGTGTACGAGGTGTCGATGACCAGGCCGTGCGGCGAGTTGTTGCGGATCTTCAGGTCGACGTTCGGATAGTTCAGCGTCGCCTCGCGGCCCTCGGGATAGCGGGAGATGTAGTACGAGTGCGCCTTGTGCTCGACGATCTCGTAGCCGCCGAAGTAGGCCGCGTTGTACAGGGTGGTGGCGAACTGGCTGACGCCGCCGCCGATCTGCTCGACGAACTCGCCCTCGAAGATCGCCCCGCCGCCCACGAAGCCCTTCGCCTCGGTGCGCTCGCCGACGTGACCGTTGACCGAGAAGGTCTCGCCGGGCTTGATCAGGGTGTCGTCGACGAGGTCAGCGATCCGGTGGATGTTCGTCACCCGCGACTGGCAGCAGTCGTGGTTGGTGGTGAACTCCGCAACCTTCTCGACGACGTTGAGGTCCTCGGCCTGCTGTGTGGTCAGGTCGGGCTCCTCGACCTGACCCTCGAGCGTCGCCTCGCGCGACCCGTCACCGGTGGCCAGCGCGAGCAGCTGGTCGGCGGCAGCCCGGGGGTCGAAGCTGAAACCGTCGCTGCTGTCGATGATCCGCACCGAACCCCCGCCGACCTCGAACCGCGCGGACTCCGGTTCCTGCTCGAACGCGGCGATGCGATCGGATCCGATGGTCTCGGTGAGGCGGTCGGGTACGACCCGCAGCTGGATTCGCTGGTCGTCGTCTTCGACCACGCGGGTCCGCAGAACGGCGCCGATGTCCTCGGGGGACAGGGTCACGTCCTGGCCGGAACGAGACAGGGTGACAGGGGCCGACACGGCCTGGCGCGCCTGGGCGTAGACCTCGTCGACGTCGGCGTCGGTGGTGACCGGGTCCACGTCCTCGGTGGCGACATCGATGTCGCCACCGGCGCCGGCCAGCAGCAGGCCGTGGGCGCGCTCGGCGAGATCGTCGGTGTCGACCAGGGCGCCGGGGCGGGGGTCGACCCGGCGGATGTCGGCCCCGTCGAAGCGCAGCCCGCCCTCGCGCGGCTCCAGCTGCAGCCGGTCACCGGCCCGTTGTGCCCAGCGGTCCAGCGCGGCCTGGTCGACCGACTCGACCGGGGCGATGGCGATCCCGTTACCGAAGGCGCGCAGCTGGTCGCGCAGCGCCGTGATCGGGTTGCCCTGGCGGCCGCGGTACAGCACCCGCTCCGCCGTCGCCTCGACGTCCATGGCGTAGCCGAGGTTGCCGGCGACGCCCCGGACCCGGTCGTCGTCGCGCACAGCGAACACCCGTGCCGACGACTTGCGGGCGGCGAGATCCTCCAGGCGCTCGTGGAGCTGTTCGGCGGAGCGGCCGCCGACGTCAACGCCGTCGACGGTGGTGCCGGGCAGGGT
>DATLGM010000397.1:0-2550 GCA_035540515.1 Egibacteraceae bacterium
CACGCGACCGTGCCCCCCACCGACAGCGCCACCGTCGAGGTGCCGACCCCACCGCGGCAGCCGCCGATGCGCAGCGGCGCGACGGTGGGCGCCGGTGCTGCGGACGACACCCGCGCCGGCGCGCGCACCAGCCGTTCGCGCTCCGCCGGCCACGCGATGACGTCGAGCGCGCCCTCGAGCAGCGCAGCGCGCACGGCGTCCGGGTTCGGGGTCCCGGCGGCGACAACGACCACGGGGCACCGTGCCGGCCCGGCGGTCGTCGCCAGCTTCAGCACCGGTGCCAGCGGGCCGTCTTCGTCGACGACCTGCCAGCCCGCCTCGGCCTCGACGAACGGGATCACCTCGGCGGACACGGCGTCAGGCAGGTCCACGGCGACAGGCAGGTCGTTGTAGCGCTGCAATCGGGTCCCCCCTCGACGGCGACGCGGCGACGCTACGCCCGGAGTGGGAGGCGGCAGCCGAAAAGCCGGGGCGTCTGTGGATGGTCAACGCCGCCCGATAGGCTGCAGCGCATGGATCGCGAGGCCCCGCGGGAAGCGGCCTTCTTCGACCTCGACAAGACCGTCGTGGCGAAGTCGTCGACCCTGGCCTTCGGCCGCCCCCTGTACAAGGAGGGGCTGATCTCGCCGGCGGTGGTGATCAAAGGGGCGTACGCCCAGCTCATCTACCAGGTGCTCGGCGCCAACGAGGGCCGGATGGAGAAGTCCCGCGTGGCACTGCTGGAGCTGACCAAGGGGTGGAACGCCGAGCGGGTGCAACGCCTGGTCCGCGAGACACTGCAGGAGATCATCGACCCGCTGATCTACCAAGAGGCGCTGGACCTGTTCGAGGAGCACCGCCGCGCCGGCCGCGCGCTGTACCTGGTGTCGTCGTCAGGCGAGGAGGTCGTCAAGCCGCTCGCCGAGTACCTGGGCGTTCCGCATGTCATCGCGACCCGCGCCGGCATCGACGAGGACGGCAACTACGACGGCACGCTGGAGTTCTACTGCTACGCCGAGCAGAAGGCGGTCGCCATCCGTGAGGAGGCACATCGTCACAACATCGACTTGCAGGCGAGCTACGCGTACTCCGACTCGGTGACGGACGTGCCGATGCTCGAAGCGGTGGGTCACCCCGTCGCGGTCAACCCGGACAAGGAGCTGCGGCGGCTGGCTGTCGAACGCGAGTGGGAAGTCGTCGACTTCGTCCGGCCGGTCGCCGTCCGCAGCCGCCTGTCCACTGTCCCGCGTCCGCCGGCCGAGGTGGTGTACGGCGCCGGCGCGCTGAGCGCCGTCGCGGCTGCGGGCTGGGTGCTGTACCACCGCCACCGCCGCTCGCTGCCGCCCCCGCCGATGCCACGGCGGATCGCGCACCAGGTCGGCGCCGCGCTCAGTCGTCCCCTCGAGCGGCTGCGATGAGCGCGGCCAGGCCGGCGGGCGCTCGTCGCCCAGCCGACGGTGACGCCGTGCTCGACGCACGCAACCGCGCCGCCGCCGCGATGCGCCGCCTTGGCCACGCGATCGTGGGGCACAACACGGACGTCGGGCTGCTCGAGCGCATCGCCGAGCTGGCCGACGCCACCGCGGCCACGGTGGAGCGGGGGCGTCCGCGCAGCCGGCCGATCGAGTCGATCAAGCGCCGGCTGTGGGAGCAGCCCCCGGCCAGCGGCGGACCGATGAGCCACTTCGAGGAGTGCGTGGTCTCCGGGACCGCGAACCCGATGGGGATCGCGATCAAGGTGCGCCGCGAGGGCGACGAGGCGGTGGCCGCGTTCAACCTCGGCGCGGCGTTCGAGGGCGCACCCAGGCGCGCCCACGGCGGCGTCGTGGCCGCGATCTTCGATGACGTGATGGGCTATGTCCTCGTGCTGCTGCGGGTGCCGGCCTTCACCGGCCGGTTGACGGTCAACTACCGCGCGCCGGTGCCGATCGGCGAGGACATCGTCGTTCGTGCCCGGCTGGCGTCACGGTCGGGCCGCAAGCTGTCCATGACGGCCGAGATGACGTTGGCCTCGGATCCCGAGCAGCCGGTCATCTGTGACGCCGAGGGGCTGTTCATCGCGATCCCACCGGAGCGGCTGGGCATTCGGGCCTCGGAGCTGCCGAACGCCGCCGCGGCGGACGCCTGACTAGAACCGGCTGCGCAAGGCCTTGACGTTGGCGATGTACTGCCGGGTCGACGGGTACATCCCCTTGTCCTGCACCGACCGCAGCCCCTGGTAGTAGCCGGCGAGCGTGCGGTCGACGTCGCCGCCGGTCAGCCGCCACAGGTAGGCCAGGTAGGCGACGCCGGCGGTGACGTTGTCCTGGGTGTCCGCCAGGTTCAGCGGGCGGCCGACGATGTAACGGGAGACGAACTCGCCGGTGCTCGGCAGGACCTGCATGACCCCGATCGCATTGGCTGACGAGCGCGCGGACTGGTTCCACCCCGACTCCTGGTAGGCCAGCGCCTTGACGAACGCCGGGTTGAACCCGTGCTCCCGGGCGGCGCGGTCGAGCAGCGCACCGACCTCGGCGCGGCCGGCGGGTGCGGCGGCCGGGCCGGATGCGGGGGCGGCTGGGGCGGCTGCAG
>DATLGM010000398.1:0-2097 GCA_035540515.1 Egibacteraceae bacterium
GGGCCGGGGTGGGTCGGTGACCCAGGTGCGTGCCGCCACGCGGACGCCGTCGACGTCGTGCTCGCGCCAGTGGCACGACGGGGCGCCGATCGGGGTCGTCTGGCGGCTAACCATCACTCGTCCGATCGCGAGCGGGCGAGCACACCGACCGCGGCGGCGCCGGCGAGTGCGGCGATGCCGACGACCTTCATCGCGGGGGTCTTGCCCTCGCGCTGCCAGCCGCCGCTGATGCCGTCGCCGTCGGCCATCGGCTCGAACAGGTTGCCCGAGGTCGGCTCGGCGGGCTCCTCGGAGAACTGCTCGTCGGCCATCTGCTTGGCCGCGGCCTTCTCGGTCAGGCCTGGAGCGAGCCGGTCGTTGGCCAGGCCCAGCTTCGTCGAGGCGCCGACGACGATCTCGCGGCGGGGCTTCGCGATCCCCGACACGATCGCCGCGGCCACTCGCCGCGCGTCGATGGTCGGGTCGGGGGCGCGAGCTTGCAGGCCCATGTGGTTCGCGCCGTGCTGGAAGAACGGCGTGTCGATCGCCCCCGGCAGGATGGTGACGACGTCGATGCCCGGGGCGTCGGACAGCTCCTGACGGATGGAGTCGGACAGCCCGCGGATCGCGAACTTGCTGGTCACGTACGCGCTCTGGAACGGCGACGCGATCTTGCTCAGCACCGACGCGACGTTGACCACCACGCCACGGCCCTGCTCGCGCATCCATGGGATCGCGGCGCGGGCGCCGTTGACGGTGCCGTAGACGTTGACCTCGATCACCCGGTGCCACTCGTCAAG
Organism: Egibacteraceae bacterium; assembly: GCA_035540515.1. Taxonomy (GTDB): domain Bacteria; phylum Actinomycetota; class Nitriliruptoria; order Euzebyales; family Egibacteraceae; genus WHTG01. The sequence goes on from DATLGM010000398.1 coordinate 780, forward strand.
CGGCACCTCCTCGAAGCGCCCGTACTGGATGACGGCGGCGTTGTTCACCCAGGCGTCCAGCCGGCCGAAGGTGCCGACGGTCTCGGCGGCGATGTGGTCCATCGCCTCGGCGTCGGTGACGTCGGCGGGGAACACCAGTGCCTGCACCCCCTTGCCGCGACACTCTGCAGCCAGCGACTCCAGCAGCTCCTTGCGGCGCGCGATCACCACGACGTGCGCGCCCGCCTCGGCGCAGGCCAGGGCGGTGGCGCGACCGATGCCGCTGGACGCGCCGGTGACCACGACGACGTGGTCCTTGATCTTCTTTGCCATCTCTGTCACCTCTGCAGTTGGTCCTTACCTGTCGTGGTAGCCCCCGGGGCAAACGGCAAACGTCAACCGGCCGCGAGCCGGGCCATCCACTCCAGCCCCGGGTGGTAGGCCATGTCGTGCTCGCCGTCGAACAGCACGAGGGTGGCGTTGGCGGAGTGGCGGGCGAAGAACACCTCCGGGTCGGGATCGCCGAAGTGGTGCTCGGCGTCGGTCTCGCCCTGCAGCGCCTCGGGCAGCTCACCCGCGCCGATCTGGCGCGCGGTGTCGGCGTCGAGCCGGTCGCCGTCCTCGGCCAGGTGGTTGAAGGCCCGCACCGCGTGCGACGGCAGGACGATCTCGTCACCCAGGCCGTGGCCGATGTAGACCGGCACGCCGGCGTCGACCGCGGCGTCCAGGTGCGCGCTGGGGCTGCGGTGCTCGCACTCGGCGCGGGCGTCGTCGGCGCTGGTCGGGTCGCCGCCGCACGACGCCTCGATCTGCTCGGCGTAGTCCTCCTGCGGCTGCTCGTCGCGGTTGTACGTGTACCAGTCGACCAGGTCGTAGATCGGCACCCATGCGGCCGCCCCGGCGAACCGGTCCGGGTGCCGCCCCGCCATCAGCAGCGACATCATCCCGCCGCCGGAGAAGCCGACCACGAACACCCGCTCCTCATCGACCCCGCCCTGTTCGGTCGCGAAGTCGACGGCGTCGACGATGTCTTGCACCGCCAGGTCTGAGCCCGTGGCCTCGGGCCGTTCGAACACCCCCCGGAAGTCCGGGTGGACCATCGCCCAGCCGTGCTGCTGCGCCCACTGCGCGAACGGGATGCCCAGGTGCTGCTGGTAGGGCGTGCTCCACGAGTGCAGCACCACCAGCAGCGGCTGACCGTCGCCGTCGGGGGGCAGCCACAGCACCGGCTGCTCATGATCGTCGGCGGTCGACTCGACGCGGACGTCTTCGATGTCGGGGACGTCGTCGCGCCACCGGTCAAGGCCCTCCGCAGCGAAGTCGCCGAAGTCCTCCGCGG
>DATLGM010000399.1:0-9497 GCA_035540515.1 Egibacteraceae bacterium
GCGTCAGCCGACGCAGCGTCGACCGGGGCGTCGTCGTCCTCGACCGCGTCGACGACGTCACCGTCTCCGTCCGCCTCGGCGTCCGCGGCGGCGGGCACGCCCGCGTCGCGAGCGACCCGCTGCATGACGGTGGCGAACGGCTCGGACTCGGTCGAGATCCGCGGTGCGGCCTCCCGCTCCTGCGCCGACACCTGCTCGACGAGGTCCATCAGGGTGGGAGCGGCGATGTCGCGCGGGCGCACCGACCGCTGCGGGTCATCGGCCAGCTCGGGGCTGGGCGTGACGATGCCGTCGTGCTCGACGATGACCTCGAAGCGCTCGCGGGCGAAGAACCCCGCGACTCCGCCGCTGCGGATCTTGTTCGCCGACACGATCTTCGTGCCGGCGCCCAGCTCCGTGCGGACCTGCTCGAGCAGCTGCTCGAGATCGGGTCCTTCATACCGAGACTGCACTGCCAAGGTTCACCACCCCAATCGTCTCCACCCGCAGCTGCGGGCTGAGCTCGCTGTAGGACAGCACCGGAAGCCCCGGCGCGATGTTGCGGATCAGTCGGCGGACGGCCGGTCGCAGGTTCGCGGCGCACATCAGCACCGGGTTGTCACCCCGCTGCTCGGCGGCCTGCGCGACCGAGGCGACTTGCATCGCCAGGGCTTCGGCCTGCTCGGGCTCCAGCGCCAGGAAGCTGCCGTTGTCGCCCGCGCGCAGGGCCTCGAGCAGCGCGTGCTCGACGAGCGGCTCGAAGGTGACGACGGGCAGGCGCCCGTCGGCGGCCAGGGCGCTGGAGATCGCGGGTCCCAGCGCGCCGCGCACAGCCTCGACCAGTGCCTCGGGCTCCTTGGTGCTGCGGGCGCGCTCGGACACCGCTTCGAGGATGCGCACGAGGTCACGGATCGCGACCCCCTCCTCCAGCAGGTCCGACAGCACCCGCTGGACCTCGCCGAGCGACACGTTGGCGGCGGTCAGCTCCTCGGCGACGGCCGGGTCGGTCGACTTGACACCGTCGAGCAGCAGGCGGACGTCCTGCCGTGACAGCAGGCGGCCGGCGTTGAGGCGGACGACCTCGGACAGGTGCGTCGTGATGACCGACGACCGGTCAACGACCGTGGCGCCAAGCAGCTCGGCCTGGTGGCGGAACTCGCTGGGGACCCACATCGCGTCGAGGCCGAACACCGGCTCCTTGGTGGCCACCCCGGGTAGCGACTCGAGACCGTCGCCAATGACCAGCACGGCGCCGGGGGGCGCCTCGCCGCGGCCGAGCTCCACACCGTGGACCTTGATGGCGTAGTGCCCTGCCGGCAGGTCGAGGTTGTCGCGGGTGCGCACCAGCGGGATGACCATGCCGAGGTCCATCGCGATCTTGCGGCGCAGGCCCTTGACGCGGTCGAGCAGGTCGCCGCCGCGGGACGGGTCGACCAGGTCCATAAGGTCGTAGGCGATCTCCAGCTCCAGCGGCTCGACGCGCATCTCGCCGGCGATCGCCTCGACGGAGTCAGGGGCGGGTGCGGCGTCGCCCGCCGGCAGCGCCGGCAGATCGTTGTCGGTGGCGCCTTCGGTCTTCGGCAGGCGGGTGCCGATCACGTACAGCGTCACGCCGATGATCAGGAACGTGCCCTTGGGCAGCCCCGGGATCACCGCGAGGCACGCGACCGCGACACCGCCGAGCTTGATCGCCGATCCCTGCTTCCGGAACTGCGCGAGGATGTCTGAACCCATGTCGCCGTCGGTGGCGGCGCGCGTGACGATCAGGCCCGAGGCGATCGAGATCAGCAGGGCGGGGATCTGCGACACCAGACCGTCGCCGACCGTGAGCAGGCTGTACGTGCTCATCGCCTCGCTCATCGACAGCCCGCGCTGGGCGACACCGACGATGAAGCCGCCGAACAGGTTGATGACGGTGATGATGATGCCGGCGATCGCGTCGCCCTTGACGAACTTGCTGGCGCCGTCCATCGCGCCGTAGAAGTCCGCTTCGGCGGCCACGTCGGCGCGTCGTGTGCGGGCGGTGTCCTCGTCGATCAACCCGGAGTTCAGGTCCGCGTCGATCGCCATCTGCTTACCGGGCATGGCGTCGAGGGTGAACCGGGCGCCGACTTCGGCCACACGTCCGGCACCGGCGGTGATGACCATGAACTGGATGACGACCAGGATCAGGAAGATCACGAGGCCGACGACCACGGATCCGCCGATGACGAAGTTGCCGAAGCTCTCGATGACCTTGCCGGCGTAGCCCTCGAGCAGCACCAGCCGGGTCGAGCTGACGTTCAGCCCGAGGCGGAACATCGTGGCGATCAGCAGCAGCGACGGGAAGACGGAGAAGTCAAGCGCGCGCTTGACGAACATGCTGGTCAGCAGCACGAGCATCGCCAGGGCGATGTTGAGCGCCAGCAGCATGTCGAGCATGAAGGTGGGCAGTGGCACCACCATCATCACGATGATCGAGACGACGGCGGCGGGGATGGCCACCTGTCCGAAGCGGAACTTCGTCACGAGCGCTGGTCCGGTCTGTCGGGCCGCATGGCGCGGCCACCGCTGCCGCCGTCCGTGGCGAATCCTCGACGCGGTCCTGGCGCGTCTGGGGGACATTCGGCTGATCCCGCGGTGCGCTTGAGGCGGTGCGGCGACCGTTTCCCCTACGACCCGGACGGACTAGTCAGCCGCGGGCCAGCGGCTCCATGTGCCCGGCGAAGACGATCGGAAAGACCAGGATGACCATGACCACGGCGATGCTCAGCGCCAGCGCGATCGTCGCGAGCCGTTCGTGCTTGTGCTTCGCGACCGCCGCCAGCATGACGGCGACGATGCCCAACAGTAGGCCGATGTAGGGCACGACCAGGCCGACCGCGGCGATGACCATCGCCGCGACCGACAGGGGGGCGGGCGTCGAGGTGTTGATCGCACCACCGTAGACGCCGGCCCCCGCTGCTATTGGAACGTCCAGTCGTCGGCGGTCGACGGCTGCCCGATGCTCACGAGGTTCGAGCCGTTGAAGATCCTGACGTCACGCAGCTGACCGACCCGGTGGGCGCCGTTGGCGTCCGCCGGCGGTACCACGAACGTCAGGGAGGTGTCGCTGACAACCGTGTAGCTGGTGACGGCCTTCTCGTGGATGAGGACGTTACGGGTGGTCGCGAACCCCTGCCCGGTGACGGTGACGGTCGTGCCGGCCGGGGCGGTGTGATGCGACATGCCGGTGATGACCGCCGGCGCCATCCACGTCCAGTCGTCGGCGGTCGGTGTCGCAGGGATGCTGACCAGCGTGCCGACCTGCACGACGAGGTCCACGGTCTGGCCACCGAGCCCCGCGGGGGTGCTCGGAACCCTCGCCGTGATCGTGTTGGCGTTCACCACCGTGTACTGCGCGGCATCGGTCCAGCCGAACCGGACCCGGGTCGCGCCGGTGAAGTTGGCCCCGGTGATCGTGATCGTGGTGCCCTCGGAGCCGGTTGACGCGCTGAGACTGGTGATCGTCGGGGAGGCGTCCCATGTCCAGCGGTTCGCACTCGACGGCGACGCGGTACTGGGGTCACCGGTGCCGTTGACAACGACGACGTCCACCGTGGTCCCTGCGGCCCCGGCGGGTGTCGCGGGAACTGTGGTGAAGATCGTGTTGTCGTTGGCGACCGCGAAGGCCACCGAGACCGTGCCGATGCGCACCTCGGCGACGTCCACGAAGCTGTGCCCACTGATGGTCAGCGACGTCCCGGCGACCGCAGTTGACGCCGACATGCCCGTGATGACCGCGGGCTGCAGCTCGTAGGTGTAGGCCTCGGGGACGACGGTGGTGAGCTCGTCGCCGTCGTCGAGGTTGGTCACGGTGATGGCGACGGTCGCCGGTGTCCCGCGGGACGGGGGGACCACGACGATGCTGGTGCCGTCCGAGGCGGCGCTTTGCACCACCGCGCCGCTCGAGCCGAAGCGCACGGTGGACGTCGACCGCAGATGCTGCCCGGTCAGTGTGACCGGCGGTGGGCTCCCGCCGGTCGGCCCGGTTGCCGGACTGACCGTGGTGACGCGGGGGATCGGCGCGTTCACCGTCCTGGTGCGACCGTCGGAGTTACCGGTGCGCCCGTCGTGCTGGCTGGTGATCACGAGGGGATCGGCGCTCGCCGAGCCACGCGCGGTCACGGCCACGATGACGCGGTCGGACAGCACCACGAACCGGCGCGCCGCAAGCCCGTTGAACGTGACCGCCGATCGGCGACCGTCGCCGACCGTGACGTCGTTGGCGCCGGTGAACCCGCTGCCCGTCACCGTGGTGACGGTGCCGCCGGCACGCGAGGTCGAGACCGGCTTGACCGCCACGACGTCCGGCACGTAGAGCAGCTGCGTGTCTGCGCGCGCGGTCCCCAAGGGGGTGGTGAGGTGGATCTCCGCTCGCCCGCCGATCGCGGGCGGACGCGGACGACGAGCACCCTGGCGGTGGGCGCCGGCTTGGCGAGCACGGTGGCGATCTTGCCGCCGATGGTGACGGTGGTCTTGACCGGGCGGACGAACAGGCCGGTGCCGCGGATCGTGACGAGGTCACCTGGCGTCGCACCGTACGTCGCGTCGCCGACCACGTCGATGGAGGTGATGGCAGGGCGTCCCACCTTCGTGAACATCGCCTCCGTGATGGCGGTGCCCGAGGGGTTCGTGACGCGGACCGGCCCCGTGACCGCCCCCGCGGGAACGGTGACGACCAGACGGGCGGATCCGGCGGCCAGGAAGTTCGGAGCGTTCACCCAGGTGTCCTCGGCGCCGGTGAACTCCACCCGTGTCGCGGTGTGCAGGTGGTTACCCCGCAGTGCGATGGTGGAGCCTCGGACACCGAAGCCGGGCGCAAGGCCTGCCGCAACCGGCGCCCCGACGGGCGCCGCAGCTGATGCCGTGCCCGCAAGGTAGGTGAAGGCGCCCGCCGGCGTCACCGGGCTGGTCCCCACGGCGTTGGTGACGGTGACATCGGCGGTGCCGGACCCGGCCGGGACGGTGCACCGCAACTGAGCGAAGGAAACGACGACGCACGATGCCGCCGTGGCGCCGAACGACACGCTCGTGCCCTGGGCGAAGCCGGTGCCGTTGACCACGACCGAGGCCCCCGCCTGTGCAGTGGCCGGCACGAGCTTGCCGACCGTGGGCGCGGCCACGTAGCCGAAGGGGACGGCAGCGGAGTACGGCTTGCCGGCGCTGTCGGTGTTGGTGGCCGTCACGTTGACCACAGCGGCCCTGGCCGACGCCGGCGGCGTGAACGTCATGGTTCCTGCCTCGGGGTCGACCACCACGTCGGTGACCTGGACCGCGCCGACGAAGACCCGGGTCGCGCTGGACAGGTTGCGCCCGGTCAGGACCACAGGCCGCGGGTCGTCGAGCCCGTTGTAGTTCGGGGTGAGCGCAGTGATGGTCGGCAGTGGCTGGTAGGTGAACGTCGGTGCGAACGAGGCGGCGGCCGTCGTGGACCCGTCTGTGGTCCGCACGACCACGGGTGCCGCCCCATCGTTGCCGGCTGGGGTCTCGGCGACGATCTCGGTGTCGCTGACGGCCACCAGCCGGGTGACGCGATTGCCCCCGATGGTCACGCCGTCGAGACGTTCGTTGACCGCGGGTGTGGCGGGGTCGTCCACGAACCCGTCCACCCCGGTGAAGCCACTACCCGTGATGGTCACGACGCTTCCGCCGGTGGTACTGCCGACCGCCGGCGTGACCGACTTGACCGATGGTGCGATGTAGAAGTTGCTCTGCGCGGTACCGCCGGTGGTGGTCACGCGCAGCGCGACCGGTCCACCGGGCAGGGCCGGCACTTTGACCGTCAACGCGGTGCTCGTCGACGTCTTGCCCGGCGCGACCGCCTTGGCGCCGAACATGACCTGCGGCTTCTTGCTGCCCATCAGGTCCGCGCCGGTGATGGTGATCTCCTGGCCCGCGCCGGCGGCGGTGTGGGACAGCGAGGTGATCTGCGGCGGCGGCACGATCGTGACGGTCACGCTGCCGGTGGTCACCGTTCCCTGCGCGGACGTGACGGCCAACGGGCCGCTGACGGCTCCCGCCGGCACCTGCGCGACGACCTTCTTGGCGTCTTGGGCGATCACGTGATTGGTGGTGACGTCGTCGCCGCCACCAGGGGCGCCCAGGAACGTGACGCTGGTGGTGTCAGCCAATCCGTCGCCGGCGATGGTGACCCCGTGACCGTAGGCGACGGCGAGGGGTGCGATCTTCGCGGCGACTGCGGCGACCTGCGCGCCCGCCGGCGGCGCATGGTGCAGACCCTGTACGAGCAGCGCAGCGGTCACCGCGATGCTTGCGGCGAGACGGTGACGGCGCGGCGTGACGCCGGTGATCATGAAGCGTGCCCTCCGTGGCCTGAAAGCTCGCGACCATGCGAGATGCCGCCGGTGTCCGTGGCGACGCGGACATGGTCGTCACGCGCGCAGATCACCTTGAGCAAAATTGACTACTGTGCGTAATCAACCGGCTGGCGGGTCAGGTCCCGACGAGCTCGTGGACGCCGCCGGAGTGCAGGTTTCGGGCCTTGAGGGCGTAGACGAACGCGAGCAGCCGCGCGACGGCTTCATACAGCGCCAGGGGGACTTCGTCGCCGATCTTGCACGAGCGGTGCAGCGTCCGGGCAAGTGGGACGTCACGGACCACGGGGACCCCGTGCTCGGCAGCGCGTTCGCGGATGCGCGTCGCGACGTGACCGGAGCCCTTGGCGACCACCCGCGGCGCGCCCTTGGCGACGTCGTACTGCAGCGCCACCGCGATGTGGGTGGGGTTGACCACTACCGCGTCGGCGCGCGCAACGTCGGCCATCATGCGGTTGCGGCTCAGCCGCATCTGCCGCTCGCGCAGGGCGCCTTTGAGCAGCGGGTCGCCTTCGGTCTGCTTGTGCTCGTCACGGACCTCTTGCTTGGTCATCTTCATCGACTTGTTCGTCTTGCGGCGTTGCAGTGCGTAGTCCGCCGCAGCGATCGCAAGGCCGGCGAGTGCGGCGTTGCGCATGATGGTGATCATCCCCGCGCCCACCACGGACGCGACGGCGCCGACCGCCAGCTGGGTGCCGGTCAGCGACTCCACCGTGGCCTGCAGCGGCGGCAACGTCGCAAGCGCGATGGCGAGCGCCTTCAACCCCGACTTGGCGCCTTCCCACGCCGCCATCGGCCCGAAGATCCGCTTGGCGCCCTTCACCGGGTTGATGCGTTCCCACTTGGGTTTGAGCAGCTTGGTGGACGGGACGAATCCCGTCTGCAGGAAGCTGCCGACGACACCGATGACCATCAGACCGACGAGCAGCGGGGCCGCGACCAGCAGGTAGCGCCAGGTGGTCTCGGCCAGGAAGCCGACCGCCGTCGCGACGTCCGGTTCGCTGATGACCTCCCGCAGCCGGTTGGCCATCCAGTCGGTGGTGCGCGCGCCGGCGCCGACCGTGGACTTCATGATGAACGTCGCGGTCAACAGTCCACCCCACGCGGTCAACTCGGGCGTCCGGGCGATCTGGCCCTTCTGCCGACTCTCCTTGCGGCGTTTCGGTGTGGGGTCCTCGGTCTTCTGGGCGGCGCTCACCGGTGCACCCCCCTAGCCGACCATGCCGCGCAACGCGGCGCCGCCGGCGCGGACCGCGCCCTCGGCCAGCGAGGTCACCGCACCGGGAAGGATCGGGATGGCGAAGCCGGCCAGGCCCAGCGCCACCATGATCTTCAGCGTGAAGCCCATCGCGAAGATGTTCATCTGCGGGGCGGCTCGCGACAGCAGCCCGAGCGCCACCTCGGCGAGGAACAGCACCGCGAGCAGGGGGGCGGCGATCTCGACGGCGGCCAGCACGAACCGTCCGAGCGTCGAGATGAACAGCTCGGACAGGTTCGCCATGGGCACGCCCGACAGCGGCACGGCCTCGAACGAGGTCAGAAACCCCCGCACCAGCAACAAGTGGCCGTTGATGGCGAACAGCAGCGTCAGGGCGAGCAGGTGGTAGAAGCGTGCGAACACGCTGGCGGACGAGTCGGACAGCGGGTTGAACGTCGCCGAGACGGAGAAGCCGCTGAACATGTCGATCATCTCGCCAGCGGCCTGGACGGCGCTGATGAGCATCATCGTCAAGAACCCGAGCACCAGCCCGACCGCGACCTGCGTCAGCGTGGCGCCGATGAGCGGGACGGTCTCCAGCGGCACGCTGTCCGCTGCCAGTCGCGGGCCCACGGCGACGGCCATCGCCGCTGCCAGTCCGAGCTTGACCTGGATCGGGATCGAGCGCATCGAGAACGGCGGCGCCACGACGATCCACGCGATGGACCGCACCAGGACGAGCACGAAGCCCGTCAACGCCTGCGGCGCCAGCTCGACGGTCACTGGATCAACCCAGCAACGCCGGTAGCTCGGTGAACAGGCTGGTGGTGAACGCCACGAGCTCGCGCAGCATCCAGTGTCCCGCCAGGACGATGACCAGTCCGACGCCGAGCAGCTTGGGCACGAACGTCAGGGTCACCTCCTGGATCTGGGTGACCGACTGCAGGATCGACACGCCGAGGCCGATGGCCAGACTGACGATGAGGATGGGCGCGGCCAGCTTGGCCGACGTGATGACGGCGTGGACGGCGATCTCGATGACGGCAGCGTCGGTCATGACCAGTTCTCCCGGGACGTCACGTGAAGCTCGCGAGCAGCGACCGGGTGACCAGCGCCCACCCGTCGACCATGACGAACAGCAACAGCTTGAACGGCAAAGACACCAGGATCGGCGGGAGCATCATCATCCCCATCGACATCAGCGACGAGCTGACGACCAGGTCGATGACCAGGAAGGGGATGAAGACGATGAAGCCGATGATGAACGCCGTCTTCAGCTCGGACAGGATGAAGGCGGGGATCAGCGCGCTGATGCTGACGTCGTCGGGGGTGCCGGGCCGTTCGCTGGTCGTCGACGCGACGAACATCTTCAGCTCGTCGGGCCGGGTCTGGCTGAGCATGAACTTGCGCAGCGGCTTGACCGCGGTCTCGTAGGCCTCCTGCTGGTCCATGTCCCCGGCCAGCATCGGCTGCAGTGCCTCGTCGTTGATCTGCGACAACGTGGGCCCCATGACAAACAGGGAGAGGAACAGCGCCAGCCCGACGAGCACCTGATTGGGCGGCACGCCCTGCAGACCCAGCGCGTTGCGTGTGAGCGAAAGCACGATCACGATCCGGGTGAAGCTGGTGAGCATGATCAGCAAGGCCGGCGCCACGGCGAGCAACGTCAGCAGGATGATGATCAGCAGGCTCTGGCTGGGCTTGCCGGCCTCGCCGCCCACATCGATCGAGATGGTGGCGCCGGCGCTGCTGATCATGCTCACCAGCTTCACCCGCATCGTGATCGTGCTGTCGCTGACCCGCAACGCGCTGGGCCTGCAGGGCGTCCCTCCCAACCAGGTGCTCGTCGGCCTGGCGCTGTTCCTGTCGCTGTTCGTCATGGGACCGACGCTGTCGCAGATCAACGACGAGGCGTTGCAGCCGATGCTGGCTGGGGACATGGACCAGCAAGAGGCCTACGAGAC